>NZ_RHPP01000002.1 GCF_003935715.1 Stenotrophomonas sp. 278
GGCGGGTATGGCAGGCCGTGCAGTCGCCGGCGGCAGCCAGGTAACGGCCCCGCTCGATCAAGGCGGCATCGGGCGCAGGGCCGTCGGCCAGCACCCGGGTCTTGGTGGGAATGAAGGCATACGCCAGTGCCACCAGCAGCACCAGCACCGCAATCGCGACAATCCAGAGGAGCAGCTTTTTCATCGGCGTCTCCTCAGGCCTGGACCAGCGGGCCCGGATCGGGCAGGTACTTTTCACGGATGGCGGTCGCCGCCCAGTACGCAAGCCCGCCAACCAGCCCGGTCGGGTTGTAGCCGTTGTTCTGCGGGAACGCATTGGCCCCGATCACGAACACGTTGGAGACATCCCAGCTCTGCAGGTAGCGGTTGAGAGCGGACGTCTTCGGATCGGCACCCATGATCGCGCCTCCACAGGTGTGCGTGCTCTGGTACTTGGTGATGTTGTAGCGTTCACCATCCTTCTTGGCATCGCCGCTCATCGACAGCGGATTGAGCACCTTGCTCATCTCCAGGGCTTTGCCGACGAAGAACTGCGAGGCCTTGATCTCGTTGGGATGCCAGTCGAAGGTCATGCGCAGCAGCGGCCGCCCGAAGCTGTCCTTGTAGGTCGGGTCCAGGCTGAGGTAGTGCTGGCGGTAGGCCATGCACGCGCCCTGGACCTCGTAGTAAAAGTTATGGCGGAAGTTGTCAGCTGCTGCCTTCTTCCACTGCGCACCCCAGCTCGGCGTGCCGGAAGGCACGTTGATGCCGCGCACCGGGCCGGCACCGGGCTGTCGGGCCCAGACCAGGCCGCCACCGACGAAGCCGGCCTTGGCGTTGTCCAGCTGGTTGCCGTTGAGGTCGTCCATGGTAGTACCGGCACCGCCGATGCCGATGAAGCCGTTGGCCTGCACGTCCTTGTCGAAGAACAGCACCACGCGGTTGAGGTTCTGGTACGAGTAGTTGCGGCCGACGGTGCCGGTGTTGGATTCCGGGTCGTAGGGCTGGCCGATGTCGGACAGCAGCATCAGGTGCACGTTGTACAGCTGGAACGCGCATAGCAGCACCAGGTCGGCGGGTTGTTCCACCTCACGACCCTGGGCATCCAGGTAGGTCACGCCGGTGGCCTTCTTGCCGGTGCTGTCGAGATTGACCTTGAGCACCTGCGAATGGGTGCGCAGCTCGAACTTCGGGCGTTGGCGCAGTACCGGCAGGATGCACGCGTTCGGGCTGGCCTTGGAGTAGTTCAGGCAGCCGTAGTCGCTGCAGAAGCCACAGGCGTTGCACGGCCCCAGCTGGCAGCCGTAAGGATTGACGTACGGACCGGACGCATTGGAGGCTGGAATCGGGTAGGGGTGCCAGCCCATTTCCTTGGCCGCCTTGTAGAACTGCTCACCGCCCAGATAGTTCGGGTTGGGGCCGAGCGGGTATTCGGCCGAGCGCGAGCCCTCGAACGGATTGCCACCTTCCTGCACCACGCCGTTGATCACACCGGCCTTGCCGGAAGTGCCACACACCAGCTCGAACATGTGCAGATGCGGTTCCAGCTCGGCATAGGTGACCGGGAAATCCTGGATGGTCATGTCGGCCGGAATGAAGTTCTTGCCATAGCGCTGCTCGACATTGCTGCGCAGGATCATGTCCTCCGGCAACGGGCGGAAGTGTGCGCCGGACCAGTGACTGCCGGCTCCGCCAACGCCGGTACCGGGCTTGAACGAGCCCATCTGACGGTAAGGCACGGCAGTGTCGGACGGCTTGTGACGGATGGTCACGGTTTCCTGCGAAAGGCTCTGCAGGTATCGGCGGTGCACCGAGCCTTCCAGTTCGTCCACCACCTTGGGGTAGGCGAAGTCGGGTTGCGTGTCGCGGTCGCCGCCGCGTTCCAGCGCGACCACGTTCAAGCCAGCATCGGTGAGTTCCTTGGCCAGGATCGCCCCGGTCCAGCCCATGCCGACGATGACCGCGTCGACTTTCGGTTTCGTGATTGCCATTCGTTTCAGCCCCTGCGCCCTGCCAGATCCACCGGTCCCAACGGGTACGCCTTGTCGCGCACCCCGATCCAGTCCAGATAGTCGGCGCGCATGCCCGGGTAGCCGATCATCTTCCAGGCCCCCATGTTGCGATTGGCCCCGTACTTGGGATCAGCGAAGTAGCCGTTCTTCACCTCGCCGAGCAGGTTGGAGAAGAACAGCTTGCTGGAAATGCCTTCCAGTTCCAGCTTGCCGCCCTCGGCGGCCTTCAACAGGGTTTCCTGCTGGGCGTGGTCCAGCTCCGCAAAGGTCTTTCCATCGAAGGCCTTTCGACAGTGGGCGTCAAACGCGCCCAAGCCGATCTTGATGATCTCGCGCAGGGCCAGCTTGCCCTGGTAGCCGAACTCGCTCGGCGCTTCCAGGAACGGCCCCTGCATGTACCAGATCGCGCCGGCGGCGTACGGGGTCTGCATGTGGCGATCAAGGAACTCGGGTACGCCCGATTCCACGGCACCGGGGCCGGTTTCATCGGATGGAATCAGGCGGTCGCAGATCGCGGTGACGCAGGTCCATTCGGCGGCGCTGAAGTACTGCGGGGTGTAATCCGGGGCCGGGCCCGCCTGTGTGGGTTCTGCGGTGGTCGGGGTGGGGCCGCATCCGGGCAGGGCCGCGGCGACGGGAATCAGGGTCAGGCCCTGGAAAAAACGGCGGCGGCTGAGCGTGGGTCCGCTCTTGCCGGATGCATCGGTCATGGTCTGGCTACCTGTGGGGGGTGGCTGGGGCACAGCATGGCGCGAGTCCTGTCGCGACCGCGTGCGCATTCACGTCGGTACGGCCAACCGCTCCCCGGCAGGCATGAATGGACACATTGTGTGTATGCGAGGCAGTTTCCGGAATGGCAATATCGGAAAGGTACTCTTGCCTGAAAGGAAACATCGCGCGTGATCGACGACCTGGGGGAGCTGCGCACCTTCGACCGCATCGTGCGCGGCGGCAGTCTTTCCGCTGCCGCCCGCGAGCTGCGGGTGTCGCTGGCGGTGGTGAGCAAACGGCTTACGGCGCTGGAGCGGCGGCTGCAGGTGCGCCTGCTCAACCGCAGCACGCGGCGCGCCTCATTGACCGACGAAGGCGTGCTGTTCCACGAACATTGCTGCCGGGTGCTTGAGGCGGTCGACGCCGCTGAAGCGGCGCTGGAGCAACGCCAGGACGTCGTGGCCGGCGTGCTCAAGCTCACCGCACCGAATGGATTCGGCCGCCGCCATGTGGTGCCGGCGGTGCGCAGCTTCCAGAAGGCGCACCCCGGGGTGCGGGTGCACCTGTCGTTACGTGATGAGCTGATCGACCTGATCGGAGATGGCGTGGAGCTGGCCCTGCGCTACGGTGCCCTGGATGACTCGCGGCTGGTGGCCCGGGAGCTGGCTCCGAATCGCCGCATTCTGTGTGCGGCACCGGAGTACCTGCGCCGGCGAGGCGTTCCGCAGCGCATCGAGGACCTGCGTGATCACGATCTGATCGCCTCCGGCAGCCCGCCGGTTACCCAGTGGCTGTTCGCCGCGCCCGGCGGAACCGTGGCGTTTCCGCTGGAGGCCAGCACCCTGTGCGACGACGGCGACGCGGCCCAGGTACTGGCGGTGCAGGGCGCGGGTATTGCCCGAAAGTCGATCTGGGATGTTGCCGAGGACCTGCACAGCGGTCGGCTGGTGGAAGTGCTGCCGCACTTCGCGCTGGCTACGTCACCGCTCAGCGCCGTGCATGGGTCAGGCAAACAGCTGGCTCCTCGCGTGCGGGTGTTTCTGGAACACATGGTGCAGCAGCTGCGGGAATCCGTGGCGTGGCGCTACGCAAACGTACCGCTGCGGTAGCGCCGGCCGTTGGCCGACCTTTCCAGATTTGTGGCCCATATAATCAAATCGGCCATCACCAGTTTCTCTCCAAGGACGGATATGCCCCAGGTGCAAACTACATCAGTGCATCGCATCAAGCGTATGTTGGCGTGGCTCGTTGGCATCATCGCCGTGATCGCCATCCCGCTGCTCAGCCTGTTTGTCTATTTCGTTGACAAGCCGTGGCGTGAAGGTGTCCTGGATATTCCAGGCGAGTGTCCGCGCTCGTTCGCCGCCTCACCGGTTACCGCGCATGGCGCAAAGATTACCGTGGACGCCAACCCGGAGGCCTGCGGCTATGGCTTCGCGGTGCAGCGCGAGCCCGGTAACGTCGCCTATTACACGCTTGAGGTAGAGAAGGGCGTGCTTGAAGCCGGTGAGATGCGGGTTTCCGTGGTCGCTTTTGACGGCCTTCGCAAACTTGATCGAAACCAGCGAATCCTCCAGGCACCTGCCGACCTTTCGGGGCTGAGCCTGCCGCTGGATGTGCCGGCGTCGGCGCACTTGATCGAAATCCGTTTTGCGGGCCGCCGGGGTGCGCGGTTCTCCGTTGAGGGCGTGCGTCTCGTGCCGCATGCCCGTTCGGCGCGTGCGGGTGTCAGTGGCATCGCACTCTACGACGAAGCCATGCAGGTCATCGCCGACAATGCGTACTACGCGCGCCAACTGCCGGCGGACTTCCGTGAGCGCTGGCGACCGGCGGCGAATGCCACACCCGGCGAAGCGCGCAGCGCGATCAGGCAGGTACTCCGGGCGTTGGGCGATGGGCACAGTTTTCTGATGGATCCTGCACGCGTGGCGGACCAGCCGCGCATTGCGCAGGCAAGCTTCGTGGCCCCACATTGGATGGTGCTGGAGCCCGGCATCGGATACCTGGAAATACCGGGCACACGTGCGGGAGATCGTGTGCTGCGGGACCGTTACCGTGACGCTGTCTTGGAAGCGTTGCGCGCTGGTAGCGAGCAGGGCGTGCAGGGCTGGGTGGTGGATCTGCGCGACAACCGCGGTGGCATCATGTGGCCCATGCTGGCCGGGCTGGAGCCGCTGCTGCGCGGGCAGACGCCGGGCTACTTCCTGCGTGTCGACGGGAGCCGCGATGCGTGGCGGAATGATACGACGACAGCGTCGACGACTGTTCCTGATCTCGGGCAGGTACCGGTGGCAGTGCTGATCTCGGGTCGTACCAGCAGCTCGGGGGAAGCCATGGTGGTTGCCTTCCGGGGCCGGGCCAACACCCGCAGCTTTGGTGCGCCGACTTTCGGCGTGCCGACTGCCAACGCTGGTCATCGGCTCGCCGATGGCACGATGCTGCAGTTGACGGGGGCCTTGTTCGTGGACCGGAACGGGAAGGGCGATGGCAGGTCACTGGTGCCGGATGAGTCGGTGCGCGAGCTGGGTGTGGGTGACCGTACGCGGCAGGCGGCGGTGGACTGGTTGCGTCAACAACGCTAGTGGATTGATCGTCATCGGCCGGCGGCGCATCATCAGGGCTCGCACTTGAGGCAGGCATTCCAGGTACGGACTGATTGGCAAGATGAAAACCGCACCCGGACAACGTGACGCGGTGATTGCGATACTGCTGGAGGGGACCACTGGCATGCCCGGGTGTCGCAGCTATGTCGTGGCGCGTGATCCTGTTGACGCGGATGCGATATGGATTACCGAGGTGTGGGACAGTGCGGAGCTGCACCGGGCGTCGTTGGCGCTGCCCGGAGAGCAGGACGCGATTGCCCGGGCCAGGCCGCACATCACCGGGTTTGGTGAGCGGTTTGAGACGGAGCCGGTTGGGGGTTTCGGGTTGTAGCGTCAAAAGCAGCCGGGCAAGCCCGGCTCTAGGCTACTTTGTCGAGGATCATGGCGACTGAGCAGCAGCCGGCCATGAACAGCACCAGCGCCGCGCCCCAGCCGGCGGGCAGGCCGCCGCGTCGGCGCAGGCAGAGCTTCAGCAGGCCTACCACGCCGACAGGCAGGGCCAGCACGAAGCCCAAGGCAAGCCAGATCTGTGCGTCCAATCCCAGCAGCATGGCCGTTCCCCTTTCATTGCGACGCCTTGATGGTGGCGGGGCAGGGGGGAACGCACCTTGATCCGGATCAAACCGCCCGGCGTTATCGCGTGGCCTGCGCCAGTGCGCTGGCCAATTGCTTCAGCGAATAGGGTTTGCGCAGCAGGGTGAAGCCGTGGTTCGGGTCGCTGGCCAGGAGTTCGCTGTAGCCGCTGGTCAGAATGACCGGCAGACCCGGATGGGTGGCGCGGATGCGCCGGGCCAGCTCCAGGCCATTCACACCTGGCATCACCACATCCGAGAACACCACCTGGAATCTGCCGGCATCACGCGTCAGCTCGGCCAGTGCTTCGGTGGCATTGCGGGCGAGCACCACGTCGAAATCGAGCTCTGCCAGCGCGCTGGTGGCAAAAGCGGCGACATCCACGTTGTCCTCCACCACCAGCACGGTGAGTCCGGTGCCACTGGCCAGGCGGTGCGATGAAGGTGCGGCAGCGCTGGCGGCGGTGGCCAGGGTCATCGGCAGGTACAAGGTGAAGGTCGTGCCTTCGCCCAGCATGCTGCGCACGTCGACTTCGCCTTCCGATTGCTTGACGAAGCCGAACACCTGGCTCAATCCCAGTCCTGTACCGGCTCCCACGCCCTTCGTGGTGAAGAACGGTTCGAAGATACGGCTGAGCACGTCTGGTGCAATGCCCTGTCCGCTGTCGCTCACGCTGATGGCGGCATAGTCACCCAGCAGCGGGGCGGACTGTCGCACGGAAGGAATGGTGCTGACCTTGGAAACGGAAATCGTGACCGTTCCCTGGCCCACGATGGCATCGCGCGCGTTGACGGCGATGTTGATCAGCGACGTATCAAGCTGATTGCGATCAAGCAGTACATGCAGGGGGGCCTCCGGCAGAATCACGTCCACGCGGATGCGCGCTCCCAGTACCGTGCTTACGATGTCAGACAGGGCGCGAACGCTTTCACGGATGTCGAATACTTCGGGGGAGAGGCTCTGGCGCCGCGAAAAGGCCAGCAGGTGCGAGGTGAGCTTGCCGGCGCGGTCGGCGGCCGAGCCGATGGCGGTCACATAACGCTGCTGGGGGGCCTCGGCGGCCAGCGTGTGCTGCAGCATGTCAACCGAGCCACCAATCACCTGCAGCAGGTTGTTGAAGTCATGCGCCACGCCGCCGGTAAGCTGGCCCATGGTTTCCAGCTTCTGTGCCTGGCGCAGCTGCTCACGTGCGCGCACCAGTTCAAGATGAGCCTCACGCGCCTGTTCGGTGATGGCTTCCACCTGCCGGGTATGCAGATTCTTCTGCTGCACCTGTTCGGTCTGTTCGCTGACCACGCAGAAGATGCCCGCAACCTCGCCGGTCAACAGGCGCAGCGGCGAATAGGAAAACGTCCAATAGGTTTCCTTCATCAATCCGTCGCGATCCATCTGCAGCGGCAGATTGCGGAAACTCCGGTGAGTGCCCGCAAAGGCATGATCGATGGCATCGCTTACGTCTGCCCATACATCGCTCCAGACCTGCGGGAGCGCTGCTCCCATCGCTCCGTGCAGCTTGTTCCCCAGCAAGGGCAGGTAGGCGTCATTGAAGAAGAACGCCATCTGCTGTTTTCCCCAGGCGAGCCACATCGGCTCCGGCGAGTCGAACAGGGTGGTGAGCAGCACCCGCAGTTCGGAGGGTGCCTGTGCCAGTCCTCCGGCTTCGGCCCAGTCGCTGTCCAGCAGCAGACGGTAGGCCAGTTGATCGGGATTGGAGACGGGCAGGAGGGCGCGGGGCATGGGCGGGGCAGGTGCGTGAATGGCAGAAGGGTAGCGCGCCGGGTGACCAACGGCATATGGGAACCGCCTGACGCGCGGCGCATAGTTGTTAGAAAATAACACCCTGCAACGAGGTTCTGCATGACGTTGTCGCTGAGTTCGTCGCGCGCCGGTCGGTTGCGCGCTCCATTGGCCGCCGGTCTTGCGCTGGCGCTGCTGAGCCCGCTGGCTTGGGCACAGACCGCACCGGTCACGCCGATGACCCCGGACATGAACCCTGGCTACCAGACGGTGCGCCCGCAGGCAGACTACGTACGCCGGGTGGAAATGGTGCCGATGCGCGATGGGGTGAAGCTGTACACGGTGATCGTGTTCAAGAAGGGCACCCGTAACGGGCCGATCCTGCTCAGCCGCACGCCGTACAACGCGGCCAAGACCACCTCGCGCCTGCCCAGCCAGCATATCGACGACATCCTGCCGGTGATGGACACCGAGTTCGTCAACGACGGCTACATCCGCGTCTACCAGGACGTGCGTGGCCGCAACGGCAGTGAAGGCGTCTACATTGCCAACCGGCCGATCAGTGGCCCGCTCAACGACACCGGCATCGACCATGCCACCGACGCTTACGACACCATCGACTGGCTGGTGAAGAACGTGCCGGAAAGCAATGGCAAGGTCGGCATCACCGGCTCCAGCTACGTGGGTTTCACCGCACTGGTGGCCACCATCGACCCGCATCCGGCGCTGAAGGCCTCGGTTCCGCAGAGCCCGATGGTGGACGGCTGGCGCGGGGACGACTGGTTCCACAACGGCGCATTCCGGCAGATCGGCCTGGGCTATTTCACCGGGCAGATGACCAACGCCAATGACAACGGCCCGGTGCCCTCGGGCCCCGGCGATGATTACCTGAAGTTCCTGCGCGCCGGCTCCACCGGCGATTACGCGCGGGCCTACGGGGTGGATGGCTTCCCGTTCTACCAGAAGCTGTCGCAGAACCCGGCCTACACCACCTTCTGGTCCGAGCAGGCAGTGGACAAGTGGATGGCGGCACGTCCCTTGAAGGTGCCCACCATGCTGGTGGTGGGGCAGTGGGACCAGGAAGACAGCTACGGTGCGCCGGCCGTGTACGAAGCACTGAAAGACAAGCCCGGTGCCAAGGACAAGCTGCACCTGGTGATCGGCCCGTGGCGACACTCGCAGGTGAACTACCAGGGCGACAGCCTGGGCGCGCTGAAGTACCCGGGCGACACCGCGCTGGAGTTCCGCACCCGCTACATGAAGCCGTTCCTGGACCACTACCTGAAGGGTGCACCGGATCCACACATTCCGCAGGCACTGACCTACCGCACCGGTACCAATCAGTGGGATGCTTCGCCGCGCTGGCCGATGGGTGCACCCACGCCGTTGTACCTGGGCCAGAAGTTCTCGCTGGGCTTTACTGCGCCGGCCGCGGAAGGCAACGACAGCTACATCTCCGATCCGGCCAAGCCCGTACCGTTCGTGCCACGCCCCATCCACGCCAACGACGCTGACGTGTGGAAGCCGTGGCTGGTGCACGACCAGCGTTTCGTGAGCGACCGCACTGACGTACTGGTGTACCAGACGCCGCCGCTGGAGAAGGACGTGCACATCATGGGCGCGCCGCAGGTGGACCTGTTTGCGGCCACCAGCGGCACCGACAGCGATTGGGTGGTGAAGCTGGTGGATGTCTACCCGGACGGCGATACGTATACGCCGGACATGGCTGGCTATGAACTGCCGGTGGGCATCGAGATCTTCCGTGGCCGGTATGTGCACAGCCTGTCCCAGCCGCAGCCACTGCAGCCGGACAAGGTCGAGCGTTACCGGTTCGGGTTGCCGAACGTGAACCACACCTTCAAGGCCGGCCACCGGATCATGGTGCAGGTGCAGTCAACGCTGTTCCCGCTGTACGACCGCAACCCGCAGCACTATGTGCCGAACATCTTCGATGCCAAGGCCGGCGACTATGTAAAGGCGACCCAGCGCGTTTACTTCGGTGCGGATACGCCCAGCGCGATTGTGCTGCCGGTGGTCAAGGACTGACCCCGGCGACGAAATCCACGCCACGCGCTTTACCCAGTGCGTGGCGATTGACCAGGTGGGCGGCGGCCAGCAGGCTGCCGCCGAGAATGGTGCACACGCTGTGCCAGACGATGGATTCCTTCAGAGGCAGGTACAGCGCCGAGGCGGTCAACAACACCGCTCCGAGGATGGCCAGCAGCACCGGTAACCCGTGGCGGTGACGGTGCCAGCCGGCCGCGGTGCTGGAAAGCGCCAGCGTCGACGCCAGCACGGCGAACGCCCATTCCCAGCGCGACAAGGTCAAGAGGGCCGTCATCAGGCCATGCGCCGGGTGCTGGAAGGAGCGCAGCGCCATCATCGCCGCGGGCACAAAGGCCAACAGCAGCGGCAGGGCGATGCAGTGAACGGTGCAGGCGAGTGAGACCGTAGCCCCGAGCAGGTCGAAACGTGAATGCCAGCTGCGTGGGGAGGGGGACAGCGGCAAGGTCCTTGCCGTGGGGGGAGTGATCTGTTCCATAATGTTATAGTGTATCAGTATTGAGTGGTTCCCCATGAAAAACGCACTGTTGCTTTCCTTGATGCTTGTCGCGCCTGCCGCCATGGCCCACGACCATCGCCACCACGACGCCCATGTGCATGGCCAGGCCAATGTGGATCTGGCCGTGGACGGGCCGGTGCTGGAGCTGGCGCTCACTGCGCCGGGCATGGGTGTCCTGGATTTCGAACGTCCGCCCGCGAGCGAGGTTGAGGGCGCGGCGCTGGCCAAGGCCCTGCGCATCCTCAAGGCCGGCACCTGGG
Organism: Stenotrophomonas sp. 278; assembly: GCF_003935715.1. Classification (GTDB taxonomy): domain Bacteria; phylum Pseudomonadota; class Gammaproteobacteria; order Xanthomonadales; family Xanthomonadaceae; genus Stenotrophomonas; species Stenotrophomonas maltophilia_AH. Next base: position 10,439 of record NZ_RHPP01000002.1, read on the forward strand.
TTGCAACGCCGGCCGCTGCCGGCTGCCGGCGTGAGGAGGCGCAGGGTTCCGCGGAAGGCTTCAGCGCTGCTGCGCCGGCCTCGGCGGGCGGTGAACACCGCCATGCCGGGTTTACCGCTTCGGTGCGGCTGCGCTGCAGCCAACCCAGCGCGCTGCGCTGGGTGGACATCACCCTGCCGACGCAGTTTTCGGGACTGCATCAGGTAGTGGTGAACGCGCTTGGCCCGAACGGGCAGACACGCAGCGAGCTGACCGCCGCTCAGCAGCGGGTGGAGCTTTCCCGGTGACAGCCACAGCGGTGATCAATCTGCAGGATGTGGCCTTCAGCTATGGCGGAAAAATGGTGCTGCAGTTGCCGGAACTCACGGTAGCAGCGGGAAGCACCGTGCTGCTGCGCGGGGCCAGTGGTTCCGGCAAAAGCACGCTGCTGGGCCTGTTGTCCGGCGTCCTCCGCGCAGACAGCGGGGTTGTCGAGGTGGCCGGGCAGCGGTTGGATAGCCTGGGGGGTGCCGCGCGGGACCGTTTTCGCGCCGAGCATCTCGGCGTCATCTTCCAGCAGTTCAACCTGCTGCCGTTTCTGGATGTGGCCGACAACATCGTACTGGGACTGCGCTTCTCGCGTGCTCGTAGTGCACGGGTCGGACACGCGGTACTGGGGGAGGTGCGCCGTCTGATGGCGGCGCTGCAGCTGGATCCGAGCCTCATCCATCGACGTGCCGGCAGCTTGAGCGTGGGCCAGCAGCAGCGCGTGGCTGCCGCCCGCGCCCTGATCGGCCACCCCGAACTGCTGCTGGCCGACGAGCCCACTTCGGCGCTGGATCGCAGCGCTGCAACCGCATTTCTGCAGTTGATGTTCGAGCAATGTCGTGCGGCCGGCACCACCGCCGTGGTAGTCAGCCACGACGACACGCTGGACGCCCTGTTTGACCGCGTGGTCGTGCTGGAGCAGGTGAACCGCGCGGAGGCTGGCCATGTTTAAGTTGGCCTGGGCCAGCCTGCGCAGCCGCGCACTGAGCGTGAGCCTGACCGTGCTGGTGATCATGCTCAGCGTGGTGCTGCTGCTGGGTGTGGAGCGGGTGCGCACGCAGGCGCACGAAGGCTTCGCCAGCACCGTGTCGGGAACCGATCTGATCGTGGGGGCACGCTCGGGACCGGTGAATCTGCTGCTGTACTCGGTGTTCCACATTGGCGACCCGACCAACAATGTGTCGTGGCAGACCTATGAAGAGCTGACCGGATTGCCGCATGTGAAGTGGGCGGTGCCGCTGTCGCTGGGCGACTCCTACCGGGGTTACCGGGTGGTGGGGACCACGCCGGACTACTTCGCACATTATCGTTACGGCGCCGGGCATGCGCTGGCGTTCGCCGAAGGCCAGCCATTCGATGATCTCTACGATGCGGTGGTGGGTGCCGAGGTGGCGCAGGCGTTGAAGCTGAAGCCAGGCGACCCGATCGTTCTGGCCCATGGCACGGGTGCCATCACGCTGGCCAAGCATAGTGACAAACCCTTCCGTATCCGCGGCATCCTGCAGCGCACCGGCACCCCGGTGGATTCTTCGGTGCTGGTGTCGCTGGCGGCCATCGAAGCCATCCACGTGGATTGGCGCACGGGTGTGCAGTTGCCGGGCCAGCACGTCAGTGCCGAAGACGCGCGCCATCTGGACCTCACCCCGACCAGCATCACCGCGTTCATGCTGGGCCTCGACTCTCGCATTGCCACCTTCTCGGTGCAGCGACGCATCAATGAGTACCCGGACGAAGCGATGATGGCCATCCTGCCCGGCGTCACCCTGCAGCAGTTGTGGCAGTCGCTGGGCACGGCGGAAAAGGCGCTGCAGCTGATCAGTGGCATGGTGGTACTGCTTGGCATGGTGTCGCTGGTGGCGCTGCTGGTGTCCACCCTGCAGGAGCGCCGTCGTGAAATGGCCGTGCTGCGGGCCACCGGCGCGCAGCCGCGCTACATCGCCGGGCTGCTGGTGGTCGAGGCGGTGGCAACCAGTGCCATGGCCTGCGCGATGGGTCTGGGCGCGCTGGTGCTGGCCAGCCTGCTCGGTCGCAGCGGGGCGCTGGCGAACTTCGGACTTTCGATCACACATATCTGGCCGGATGCCCGCGAGCTGCTGTGGGTCGGTGCGATCCTGGTCATCAGTGCAGTGGCCGGTCTGGTGCCCGCAGCACTTGCGTACCGGCGCACATTGTCCGATGGCCTGGCACCGGGAGCATGAACATGCGATCACTTTTTGCGTTCGTGGCCGTATTGGCGTTATGCGCCTGCCAAGGCAAGGATGTGCCGGATGCCAGTGCGGTCGCCCAACCGGGCGCGGTGGCGCAAGCGGACGCGGCGGAGGTCGAGCGTGAGCTGGACTGGTTGGAGATGATGCCGAAGGCCGAACTGGACGCGATGGAGAAGGGCGAATCGCCTGAAGTGACGCATGACGGCGATCAGGCCATGGCGCAGTTCGGTACGTACAACACGGTGTCCAAGGTGTTGGGACATCCCATCCGCCTGCCGGGCTATGTGGTGCCGCTGACCACCGCGCAGGACGGGCGCCTGAGCGAGTTCCTGTTCGTACCGTATTACGGTGCCTGCATCCACGTCCCGCCACCCCCGCCGAACCAGATCGTGCATGTAACCTTGAGCGAACCCGTTGCGATGCCGGATATCTACGCGCCGTTCTTCCTGGCTGGCACACTGACCGCGCAGCGGCAGCAGAGTGACCTGGCCGGATCGGCGTACACCATGGGCGATGCAGTATTGAGGCCGTATGAACCGTAGTTCTGTTGTTCTTGCGGTCTGCAGCGTGTGGGCGCTGGCGGCCTGCACGCCAACGTCAACGCCGGAGGCGGCAGCGGTGGTGCATGCAGCACCGGATTCTGTACCGGCTGCGTCTTCCGCACCTGTCGATGCCGGGCCCATTACCCGCTGGTCGGTGCTGATGCCGGAGGACCGGAGCTTCCAGCGGCCACCGCCTCAGATCGGGTTTCCGCGGGGGAATGGCATGCAGGGGGTCGGTGGCTTGATCGATGACAGCGGTGCAGGCACCTTGCCGATCCAGCCCATCGATCACTCCAGCCCGCAACGGGCCAAGCAATTCGGCTCGTCAGAAGTGGTGGACGGCATGGACGGACGTACCGTTGATCTGGATGGCTTCATCGTGCCGCTGGGCACCGATGACGCCGGACAAGTCAACGAGGCGTTGTTCGTGCCGTTCTATGGCGCGTGCATCCACGTGCCGCCGCCGCCCCCGAACCGGATCATCCATGTATCGCTGCGTGCGCCACTGGCAATGGGGGATCTGTCGGACCCGTACCGGCTGCACGGCACCCTGCGGGTGAAGCGTTTTGACGCGGATATCGCCAGTGCATCCTATGACGCCGCCGATGCGACATTGACGCCGGTAAGCGGATGACCCGGTTCGCATGGATCGTGGCAGTGGCCGCCGCGCGGCGGAGCCGGAGGTGATCAAGGCCGTTGCGGCACTGCCGGAGGCCTGTCGCTGATTGATACGTGACTTCGTGCCTATTGTTGGTTGCGGTCATGGCGGTCACACTCGATAAAGCGCGTGCTTCGCTGCTGTGCATGTCGGGCCGCGCCCGTATCGGTTGAATCCCCAGCGTCGCATCCAAAGGAGCAGGTCATGCGCACTACGTTGTTGGTTTCTGCTGTTCATCTTGCCCTTGCCGGCTGCAAGCCGGCTCCTGAATCCACCCCCAGCGACGGCTCTGCCGCGACTCCCGCCGCCACCGCAGCACCCGCCGAACCGGAACTTATTCCGCGTGACGCGCTGTTCGGAAACCCGGAGCGCGTTTCGGTGCAGCTCAGCCCGGACGGCCAGTTCATCAGCTGGATCGCGCCGGTGAACGGTGTGCTGAATGTCTGGGTTGCCCCGGCCAACGACATCAACGCGGCCAAAGCGGTGACCAAGGACGCCTCGCGCGGCATCCGCAATCACTTCTGGAGCTATCGTCCCGGCACCCTGGTGTATCTGCGCGACACTGGCGGCGATGAGGACTTCCACGCATTCGCCGTGGACGTGAACAGCGGTGCGGAAAAGGATCTTTCGCCGTTTCCGAAGACCCGCGCCGAAGTGGTGGGGTTGAGCCATCTGAAGCCGGACGCCGTGCTGGTGTCGATGAACGACCGCGACCCGAAGTGGCACGACCTCTACAGCGTCGACCTGGGCACCGGCAAGCGCACGGAGGTGGTGAAGAACACCCATGACCTGTCCAGCTACGTGGCCGATGCCAATTACCAGGTGCGCTATGCGACGCGTTCGCGCGATGACGGTGGTAGCGACATCCTGAAGCCGGATGGCAAGGGCGGCTGGAGCAAGATTGACGAGATCCCGTTTGAAGACGGCCTGACCACCGGGCCGGCGGGGATGACCACCGACGGCAGCACGTTGTATCTGTTCGACTCACGCAATCGTGATACCTCGGCCCTGTTTGCCATGGATACCACCAGCGGCCAACGCACGCTGGTGGCCGAAGATGCCCGCGCCGACGTCAGCGAAAGCCTCTCAGACCCCAGCACCGGCAAGGTGCAGGCGGTGGCGGTGGATTACCTGCGTGAGGAGTGGAAGCCGCTGGATGATGGGATCGCGGCCGATCTGAAGAAGCTGAAGGAGATCGGGCCGGGCGACATCTCGGTCAACTCCCGGACGCTGGACGACAAGACCTGGATCGTGGCGTACTCGGCCGCCGAGCAGCCGGTGCTGTACTACCGCTATGACCGTGCGGACGGCGGCAAGCTGACCAAGCTGTTCGGCGCGCGCCCCGCGCTGGAGGGCAAGCCGCTGGTGAAACAGTGGCCGCAGGAGATCAAGGCGCGTGACGGCCTGAATCTGGTGAGCTATCTGACGCTGCCGAAGGTGGCCGACGCCAATGCCGACGGCAAGGCCGACAAGCCGGTGCCGCTGGTGTTGTTCGTGCACGGCGGCCCCTGGGCCCGCGACAGCTATGGATACAGCGGGTACAGCCAGTGGCTCGCCAACCGCGGCTACGCTGTGCTGCAGGTGAACTACCGTGGCTCGACCGGGTTCGGCAAGTCGTTTACCAACGCCGGCAATGGCGAATGGGCCGGCAAAATGCACGATGACCTGCTGGATGCCGTGCAGTGGGCGGTGGACAACAAGGTCACCACCAAGGACCAGGTGGCGATCTTCGGCGGCAGCTACGGCGGTTATGCCACGCTCGTGGGCCTGACCTTCACCCCGGACACCTTCAAGTGCGGTGTCGATCTTGTGGGGCCGTCCAACCTCAATACGCTGCTGTCGACGATTCCGCCTTACTGGGCGTCGTTCTACGAACAGTTCGCCAAACGCGTAGGTGACCCACGCACGCCGGAGGGCAAAAAGCTGCTGGATGAGCGCTCCCCGCTCAGCCATGTGGACAAGATCAACAAGCCGCTGCTGATCGGGCAGGGGGCCAACGACCCACGTGTGAAGCAGCCGGAGAGCGACCAGATCGTCAAGGCGATGCAGGAGAAGGGCATTCCGGTGACTTACGCGTTGTTCCCGGACGAAGGCCATGGCTTCGCCCGTCCAGAAAACAACAAGGCCTTCAATGCGGTCACCGAAGGGTTCCTGGCGCAGTGCCTGGGCGGCCGGGCCGAACCAATCGGCGGTGACTTCACCGGCTCCAGCATTTCCGTGCCGACCGGCGCGGAGGGCGTCCCTGGCCTGGCCGAGGCGCTGAAGGGCCATACCGCGAATGTGAAGAAGTAGGCAGTGCGTTCTGACGGGGCGCGACCGCAACGTCGCGCCCGGTTTCTTTTCACTTCTGGAGTGCACCCACATGGATGCCGTGATCTTCGCCGTCAGCTTCACACTCATCTGCACAGCGCTGTTCCTGCTGGTTCGCGTCTTCGATAAACGCATCAGGGTCAGCATGGCGCTGCTCGGCGCGCTGCTGCTGGGCCTGGACGACCTGGTCACCGGGCTGGCGTCCACGGTTCCTGCGCTGGCTGTGCTCGGTGGCGGCTGGAACTGGTTGGGCAAGGTCTACAGTCTCGTCCTCTCTGTGCTGGTCATTCTGGCGCTGAAGCTGGACCGCCACGCGGTCGGACTCACCTTCAAGCAGCGCACGCCGTGGCTGTCCGTGGCGGCGGTGCTGGGATTCATCGTGTGGGGCTCCGTGCTGGGGTGGGTGTTCCAGCCCGGCCCGGCGGATGCGGAAACGCTCGTGTTCCAGGTCACCATGCCCGGCCTGGCGGAAGAGCTGGTGTATCGCGGCGTCGTGCCGGCTGTGGTGTTGCGTGCGCTCTGGGGCAGGCCACTGCCTGGGCGTGGCTATTGGCCGGTGATCATCGGAACCGCCATCGCCTTTGGACTGTGGCACAGCCTCGGATACAGCAAGGGAACCTGGAACATCGATCCCATGAGCGGGCTATTTCCCTTCATCGGCAGCCTCGCCGGTGGCTGGCTGCGGTTCCGCACCGGCAGCCTGCTGGTGCCGGTACTGGGACATGGACTGGCCAATCTGGCCTTCCACCTTGTCGGTGGTTTCGCAGCCTGATCAGCGGACAAATACGGTGGTGCGGGCCACGCCCGCATTGCCGTTGGGTGCATCCCATGCCCGGACTTCGATTTCATGAATGCCCGGCTTGTCCGGTACGAACGCGTCGCTGTATCGCCCGGTCTTCGGATCGAACGACATGCGCTGAAGGCGCTGCACCTTCCCGTTCACGGTGATCTGGTAGTCGACGTCGGTGGTTCCGGCCTTCCAGGGCCCGGCCTCCGACAGCGCGCAGCCGCACATCATGGTGACTGAGACCTGCAGTGGCACCTTCGTGCCCCGGTTGACCGGCTGGAACGCAGCGGGCTCCACCAGGTCCACCACCAGGCCTGGCAGCTCCAGCACCCAGCCATCGCCTTGGGTAACGTGGCGACCGGGTAGCAGCCACTGGGTGCTGGTCACCGTGGTGGCCGCCTGCGGCTGGCTGAGCGGACCGGTTACCGTCGCGGTGACCCGGCGTGGCTGCGCAAGATCCAGTGTGGCGCGGAACACGGCCGCATCGGGCGTGGACAGGCGCTTGTCGCCATTCACGCCTCCGCCGAGAATGCGGCTGGTGTCGCCGGTTGTGCCCTGCGTCAAGCCGCGAGCCAGTACTTCACCCGTTTCAGCATCGCTCAACACCACGCGCGCCGAATCGCTGTAGCCGCCGATGAACTTCGCGCCACGGGCAAGCACCCGGACGTCAACCTGGGTCGATTCCGCCAGCGCGGGAAGCGTGCTGGATATCAGGGCGAGGGCCAGAAACGTTTGGCTGAGCCGGGTCTGCATCCGTGCCGCCTTCGAAGTTGGATTGACTGCACTATAGACTAGCCCGGGCGCATCGACGGGATGCGGGGGCAGGGGCAACATGGACGTGAGAGTGCTGGCACTGGTGGCAGTGTGTTGGACGGGGGGCGTTGCGGCCCAGCAGGTCCACAAGTGCGTTGACGGCGACAACACGGTATATCAGTCCGAGCCCTGCGCCACCGGGCAGGCGGCAAAGACGTGGGACGCCCCGCCGGATCGTGCCAACCCGGAGCGTCAGGCACGGCTGGCGGCGATCCAGGACGAACTGGCGGCGCGAAAACGGGCCAAGGCGCTGCAGAAGGCGGTCCCGCGCGGCAGCCAGGGAGCTGCCATCAGCCTGTACCGGGACCCGGAGCGATGCGAGGCCGCAAGGGTCCGTCGTGCGGCGGCATTCGAGGCTGCGGGCATGCGCAGGACCTACGAGCTCACCCGGCGCATGGACGACCTTGTCTTTGATGCCTGCAAGTAATGACCTGGATCAGCTGGCACCTCTTGCTTCAGGATGAAAACCGCTAGAATCATCCCTGCCGGTTTCAGCGGAGCCAGGTGCCATGACTGCCAGAGACGTCGAATCAGCGTTGCTCGCCCGATGCTCGGACGTTGCTCAAGGACGGCACCCGCTGGCACAGGATCAGCGCGAAGCCAATGTCTTCCGGTTGGCTGCGATGGTTGTGCAGTCTCGTTTCCCCAAGGAGTCGTCATTCCTGATGTCGGCCAGTGATGGTTACTTTGCGACTCATCCCCGTGAAAGACTGCACCCCGTGGAGGTGGTGAGGAATGGCTGGGTGATAAGCCTGCCACGCCTCCGCGATATGCTCAGCCATCTGCTCGACATGCGCTGAGAAGGTCATGGACAGTAATCAACAGTTCCACACTCGCACGGCTCTCGCAGAAGGTTTGCGGAGACTGTTCAAGCAGCTGGAAGAAAGGTTGTCTTTGAGCCGACCCATAAATGCCTACTTGGCCGGCGGAATGGCTGTCCATCTTTACACGGCGAATCGCGTAACGACTGATGTTGACGCCGAGTTTGGGGGGCGCGTGCTTCTTCCGAACGATCTGATGGTTGAGGTGACGCTTGAGGATGGAACGCCTCAAGTGGTGTATCTCGACACGAACTACAACTCCACCTTTGCGCTTCTACACGAAGACTACCTGGACGACGCTGTTCCTGTTGATCTGGGCGTGGAACAGATACGCGTTCATGTTCTTTCCCCGGTCGATCTTGAAGTTCAACCTCCGTGACGCTGTAGCGCTCGCCCGTTCGGTTGAGGCTGAATAGCGTCAAGTGTTCGCGTATTTCAGTACCGGTGTGCGGGCCTTAGCCAGCCAGTTCCGGTCCAGAGGTAAAGCCACGCGTCATTCAAAACAGGAGTCCGCATGTCCCGCAGTGCCGGTAGCGCCCTCGTTCTGACCTCCATGCTCGCTTTGAGCGCCCACGCCACTGAGTCCCAAGCGCCCAAGCGCCCCTCGGTGGAGCAGCTGCAGAAGCTGATCGTCAGCGAATCGCCGCAGACGCGCGTTGAAAAACCCGATCAGGAGCGGATAACAGCCCGGCGCATCGACATCGTCGACGAGAAAGGCGTGATCCGGATGACCCTGTCCGGGCAGACACCGGCTCCCATCATCGACGGACTGCAGTACAAGCGGGCGTTCAACGTCGCCGGCATGGTGCTCTACGACGATAAGGGCAGTGAGCGGGGCGGATTCGGCACCGCTGATGTCAACGGCGGCATGGCGGTCCTGGCCCTGGACCATCCGGCCATGGATGCCATCGGCTGGCGCGTGTCGCCCGATGGCGAGACACGCTTCTCGATCAACCAGGCACCACCACTGGTACGTGAGCCGAAGCTGGGCGACCGGCTGATTCCCGGCGTGCAGACACCGACCCGGATCCAGATGGTGGTGGGGGCCGACGGGACGCCGGCCATTGCATTGAATGACAAGGCCGACCGGCCACGGTTGCGTCTGACGGTGACGGAAGAAGGGTACGGTGCGATCGAGTTCCTGGATGCAGAAGGCAGGGTGGTCCAGTCTTTGGTGCCGGAGGCCGCCAAGCCGTAGGCGTGAGCCACTGTGAAGTTGGAACGCGACTGATGTAGTACGATGCGGCACTGATCGGGCAGCCACCGTGCTGCCACTGAGGGGATACCCTCCGGCTGGGGAGCCGAAGATCAGCCTGTATCAATCGCTCTTGGGGAAAACATGGCGTGTACGAAGCGCATTGCCTGGAACAGGGCAACGGGCCGGTTTGATGTTGTGCTCGACTACTCGGCGGTACCGGAAGAAGAGGTCGCCCGGCGCCTGCCGAAGGCCTGGCTGATCGGCGCAGCAACCCTGACCGGGCTCACCGGCACGGCCGCTGCCGCACCCGGCACGTCCACGTATCAGAAGGCCTCTGACGACCAGCTCAATGGCCTGAAAGGCGATGGCATCCGGCTTTTCCACTACGACACCGGCATCAATCCGCTGTCGCTGACGGACGCGGATGCTGCGACCGCACTGGGCGAACCGGACATGACCGGGTTCGCCGACAACGTACTCAAAGTGGACGGTGAATATGTCGGCCTGTTCTCGAAAACCGAGAACGGCCGCACCATTGAGAACCAGATGTCCTACCAGGCCCTGCACGGCGGCGGCCATGGCGCGTGGATGAGCTATTCGCTGCTGCATATCGTGCCGGAGGCAACGCTGCTGACCGGCAGTGGCAGCACGGTGGATGACTGGTGGAATGCCTTCGCTACCGCCAGCGACCCGGATGGCTTCGGTGCGCGCACCATGAGTGCGTCTTACTTCGTCTGGTATCCATCACAGATCACCGATGACCGGCTGAACAACGTTCCCACGTCCTGGCGCAACGCATGGCGCGAAATCAAGGACAACGACGCTTTGATCTTCCTGGCGGCAGGCAACAGTGGCAGCGGCAACGCCCAGGTGGTCCAGCCGTTCGTGTACGGCACTGTGCCGTTGGAAGACGCCCAGTACTACGGCAACTACGTGGTCGTGGTCGCCACGCCCGGAGGCAACACCACCGGGCAGTACAACTGGGACCGGCAGAACTGTGGTCACGCCATGTACTGGTGCCTGGCGGCCGTCGAGGGCACGCTGCAGCGCGATTCAGGCGGCGACATCATCCGGAAGGCCAATGGACACTGGTCGTACAGCCTGGCCGGCGGTACCTCATGGTCCGCGCCCAACGCCAACGCCATCACGGCGCGCGTCGCCGAGCGCTACCCCTGGATGTCCGCACGTAACCTGATGGAAGTAGTGCTGGGCACGGCCACGGACATGAGCACCACCGACCGCAGCGCCAATGCAAACCTGCTGGCCGGCATCAACGCGTACTCCGGTTGGGGTGAGATCAACCCCGATGCAGCCATTGGCGGCTACGGCCAGTTTGCCTGGGGTCAGAGCAAGCTGGATATCCCGGCCGGAACCACCGCGTACTTCGACAACAACATCGGCGACAACCGCGCAGATACGGTGACGACCGGCCTCTACAACAACGATGCCGCCAGTCTGGGCGGCGTGAGCCGCACGTTGGCCGGCGGATTCGACAAGACCGGTGCCGGCACCCTGGTGCTCAACGGCAACAATACCTATCGCGGAAGTGGCAACGTGCGCGCAGGTCGGGTGGTGGTCAATGGCACCAACGATCAAGCTGCATTTACGGTGGCACCCGGTGCGGTACTGCAGGCGGGTGACAATACGCAGGGCATGTCGGTCGGCTCGCTGGACAACGCCGGCACGCTCGCCTTGCCGCACCGTGGCACCGAGTTCGACGTGCTGGGGGAGTATGCCGGCCAGGACCTGAGCCGCCTGTGGGTGGACGCTTACCTGGCGGATGCGGCAACCACGGAATCTGCGCTCCTGCATATTGGCGGCGACAGCACGGGCAGCACGCAGGTAACCATCGACAACGCTGGTGGTCCCGGTGGCCTGATTGCACGTACCGAAGCGCAGTCCTGGGGTCACAAGGTCATCCAGGTCGATGGCACCTCGGGCGCGGAGTTCGTGCAGTCCGGTCGCGTGGTGGCCGGTGCATACGACTATCAGCTGCGTCGCGGCGGCAACGGCAGTGCCGATGCGGCCAACCGCAACTGGTACCTGAGCAGCAGCGCAGTGCCCGCACCTACGCCCGAACCAGAGCCGGTTCCCGTGCCTCCTGCGCCTGTTCCGGAACCCGTTCCGCAGCCCGAACCGGTCCCGGCTCCTGAACCCGTGCCTGAGCCAACCCCGATACCGTCGCCGGTCCCGGCCGAGCCGGTGCCGGTTCCCGCACCGGTGCAGCCGGAACCCATGCCGGGCGGCAGCGACGACGTGCAGATGCTGCGCCCCGAGGCGGCTGCGTACCTTGCCAGTACCATCGCCTCGCGCTCCATGTTCAACGATGACCGTCCCGGTCGCGTGACCGGGGACAGGTACAACCCGACCCGCTGGCGCGACAAGGGGCACCGGGACATCTGGGCCAGCGTGCGCGGCAACGAATACCGCTTCAATGCCTCCGGCGGTGCAGCCGTTGACGGCCGATGGCAGACCCTGCAGGTCGGCACCAGCCAGATGCTGAGCGACCAGTGGTCGGCCGGAGTCAAAGGCGGGCAGGGCCAGTACGACGTGGACTCCACTTCGCGCACCACCGGCTATCGCGCCAAGGGACGCTCCACCGGCGTGATGCTGGGGGCCTACGCGGACTACCGCCAGTCGCTTGACGACGCGACGGGATTGAGCCTGTCATTTGATTCGTCCGGCACCCGGATGCGTCACCGCGTTCAAGGCGATGGCCTGGCCCAGGAACGCTTCCGCAGCACCGACTGGAGCACCTCGGCAGAGGCCGGCTATGGCTTCGCGCTGAACGCCTCGCTGGACGGCAAGGTGGTACTGCGACCGCACGTGGGACTGGAATGGTCGCGTTCGGGTCCTTCGGCATTGACCGAGGCCAATGGCACCGAACTCAGGTTTGAGCGAAGCGCGCCGTTGCGGAGCCGGGTGGGTGTGGACGTCATGGGCGATTTCCACGCGGGCAAGGTCATGCGGTTCCAGCCCTATCTGGGCGCACAGTTGATCCAGCAGAGCTCGAAGACATCGCTGCAGATGGACGGCAACGAAGTCGAGGTCGATGGCTCGGATCAGGTCACCCAATTCCGCGCCGGTGTGCAGGCCCGCCTGTCGACCAACGTGCGGGCCGAGTTCGGCGTGCGCCGCGACAGCGGCAACGGTGGCTACCGCCAGACCACTGCCAAGGCGGAACTCTCCATGAGCTTCTAGGCGCAGTGACGCGCCATGCACGTCACCGCGCCCCACAATACCCAGCCCATGCCGAATCCTGGCGTTTCACGCCGTCTGCATGCGGCTGGCCGCGACGTTGGGTTTCCTGCGGGATCTATCCATCTGGAGCTGCCGACATGCGTATGCGTTTCGCACTTTTGATGTATGTGGGACTTTCTGCCCCGCTTCTGGCGAAGGAGACGCCGCCCGAGAACCAGAGCTCCGCCGGGATGACGGAGTGGAGCAAGTAAATAATGTCGGGACAAATCAAGGCTCCAAAATGAAAAATCGTGCTCTAATCGCTTCCGCAATACTGATCGCGGTAGCGGGACTTTTCTGGATGCTCTATCCGACTTCGTTTAAATCTGAGTTAAAGACTTTCTTGCCCATTCCTCAAGAGTCGTACGAAGAAGTTAGACGCAGTGCGATTGATTTTTCGAAGGAGGTCGACGCAAAAGGGGTTCGCCTTAGCGTGGGCTCTGATCCGGATGCGCCATTTCAGTTTTTCTGCGGCGACGTGCCGTTGCTGCTTGTGAATAATGGATCTATCGCATTGACGGTTAACATAATGGCGAACTCAGACGAGCGCGCTCCGGAACTTAGGAGGTTTCGAGAGGAGATGTTGCGGAAGTTCACCCCGGCTGGCGGCCCGTTGGAAACCGCCCGGAAGATTGAGCAACCTCGTGGATTAGAGGCTTTTATGCTCAAATATCGTGATGGAATTGATGTTTCCAAACACTGCAGATAGATACGGAGGATCAAAGCAGTGCACTACCCGACGCTGGGGATGCAGCAGCCGGAGTATAGGTCGGTCAGGGGCTTCGATAGGTGCCGAAACGGATCTTCACAGTTCCATCGACCACGTTGATGACCCCGATCTCCTGAGGGCCGAACTCCACCACCGCCGGCCAGGAGTGCTTGAACCCCAGCGGCCATGCTGGTGTATTCAGGGTGTGCCACGTCGCGCCCTTGTCCTGGCTCCAGCTGACTTCGTTGAAGCACGAGGTCATGAACATCGTTCCACTCTGGGTGGCCATGACATGCGGGCCGCAGCGCTGGTCGGCAACAGGAGTTCCGAGGCCGTCCGCCCAGGTACGGCCATCCGCTGAAGTCTTGTACGACACCGGGCACTGCGGGTCCTCACCGCAGGTCTCCAATACCATCAGGTAGCCGCCGCCGGGGCGATGCGTCATCACCGGCATACCGGGGCGGAGCAGTCCGCCACCGGGCTGGCGCGCGATGGTGGCAGGCTTGCCCCAGGTGCGACCGCCGTCCGTTGATATCTGCTGCGACACCACCTGGTTGTAGGACGGGGTTTCATCTGCGCGCGTTTCGTCGGCGTACACCACGGAGAGGCTGCCGTCGTCGAGCTGCGTGAATACCGGTTCCCACACTCCGCGGTCTTTGCGGCCGGCAGGCTTTTCGTTACGTGTCATGGTGCTCAGGAAGGTCCATGAGGCACCCTGGTCATCGCTGGCGTAAACGTTCAAGCGATAGGACACACCGTCGATCAGCGACCGCATGCCCAGCAGCACCCGCCCGTCCGGCAGCACGAACAGTTCACCATTGTCGAGCTTGCGTTTGGGCTCGCTCAGCTTTGAAAGCGGCTTCCATGTGCGGGCGTTGTCCGCGCTGGCCGACACCTGCAGCGTGGTAGTGTCGCCACCGGGGTAATGCGTGGTGACGGCCAGCCAACGACCATCCGGCAGTCGCGCCAGGCGACCCCAGCCGGCATTCTCTGCATCGACCGTAACCGTATCGGTCCAGGTTACCTCGATGGCCAACGCAGGCAGGGCACTGAGCAGCAGCGACGCGGCGATCAACGCACGTGACGCACCCTTCGTGAGCGGGTTCAGGTCGGTCATGCGCATGCTCCTCACCAGTAAGTTGCGTACAGGGCAACGAGGATCGCCAGCACCGCCAAGGAGGCGATGTTGAACGACGGCGCAGTGGCATAGCCGACATCGTCGGTACGGATACGGTCACGCGCACCGGTGGCCGGGGTCGCCAGTGCCACCCCCACGCCCAGCAACAGAGTGGCCAGGAACACCACGCCCATGCGGTCCAGGAACGGCAGCGACGGCCAGGCCAGCTTGAAGACCAGCGAGAGCACGAACGAGCCGACTGCCGCAGCCAAGGCGCCTGCTTCGTTGGCGCGCTTCCAGAACAGGCCCAGCAGGAAGATCACCACGATGCCCGGAGTGAAGAAACCGGTGAACTCCTGGATGTATTGGAAGCCCTGGTCGAACCCGCCCAGCAGCGGGCGTGCGGTCAGTACGGCCACCACAATCGACAGGGATGCAGCGATGCGTCCCACCCGCACCAGCTTGGCCTGCGACGCCTCCGGTGCACGCTTGGCATAGAAATCCAGGGTGAAGATGGTGGCCACCGAATTGATCTTGGATGCCAGCGAGGCAACGATGGCCGCCACCAGTGCCGCGAACACCAGACCCAGGATGCCGCTGGGCAGCAGGCCGAGCATGGTCGGGTAGGCGGCGTCCGGGCGTTGCAGGTTCGGGGCCAGCATCACTGCGGCGATGCCGGGCACCACCACAATCGCCGGAATCAGCAGCTTCAGGAATGCAGCGAACACCACGCCCTTCTGCGCTTCCTGCAGGCTCTTGGCGGCCAGGGCGCGCTGGATGATGTACTGGTTGAAGCCCCAGTAGCTGAGGTTGGCGATCCACATGCCGCCCAGCAGAACCGACAGGCCCGGCAGGTCCTTGTAGAACGGGTTGTCCTTGCTGAGGATCATCTCGAAGCGTTCGGGATGCTGCTGCCACAGCTGCATGAAGCCGTCGGCAACATTGCCGTCGCCGATCTTGCCGAGGGTGATGAAGGTCACCAGCAGGCCACCCAGTACCAGCAGGCAGACCTGCACGATGTCGGTGAGTGCCACCGCCTTTAGCCCACCATACAACTGGTAGGCCAGTGCGAAGGCACCCAGCAATACCAGCGCCACATCCTGGTTCAAGCCTGCAACCCCGGCAATGGCGATGGAGCCCAGCCACAGGATCGAAGTGAGGTTGACAAAGACATACAAGCCCAGCCAGAACACCGCCATGACCGTGCGGATGCGGTTGCCGTAGCGTTCCTCCAGGAACTGCGGCATGGTGGTGATGCCGTTGCGCAGGAAGATCGGCAGGAACCATTTGCCGACGATGAGCAGGGTAAGGGCGGCCATCCATTCGTACGAGGCAATGGCCAGCCCGATCGCGTAGCCCGAGCCGGACATGCCGATGATCTGTTCGGCAGAAATGTTGGCGGCAATCAGCGAGGCACCAATCGCCCACCAAGGCAGGCTGCGGCTGGCCAGGAAGTAGTCCTGGGCGGACTTCTGCTGGCCGGCTTTCTCGCGCGAGACCCACTGCGCCAGGATGAAGATGCCTGCCAGGTAGGCCAGCACGATGGTGATATCAAGCGTGGAAAGGCTCATGCAATCTCCGCGGTGGATCCGCGCTGTGGGCGGGGCGGCAAGGTGTCGGGGTTGCCGGCGAAGCGGGGCTCCGGGAGCCCGGCAATGCCGGAGTCGAAGGCAAGCAGGTGGCCTGCCAGTGGGTCGCGTGCACGCGCGAGGTCATCCAGACCGTCGTGGGCGCTGGTGATGTAGAGGGTTTGGCGCGCGTTGCCGCCAAACACCGGCCGGGTGGGTTGGCTGACCGGCATGCGAAGCGAGCGGTCCTCGGTGCCGTCCCGGCGGTAACGGACCACGCGTGCATCGCCCCAGCGGGCATTCCAGAGGAAGCCCTCGGCGTCGATGGCGCTGCCGTCGGGCTCACCCGGTTCGTGTCGCAGGTCGGTGAACAGCCGCGCGGAAGCGGGTGTGTCCCCGTAGTCGCACTGCAGGATCTGCTTCTGTAGCGAATCGCAGAAGTACATCGTGTCGCCGGTGGGACTGAAGGCGATGCTGTTGGAGATGGCGACCGTGGGAAGCGGCAGGACCTCCAGGCTCAGGTCCGCGTTGAGGCGGAGGAAAGGGGCGACCGGCTGTTTCGGGCCTTCGGTGGGCTCGTGGAGCATGCCGAAGACAAAGCGGCCGCGGCGGTCACAGGCACCATCGTTGGCACGGCAATCTGGTTGGACTTTCACCGGTAGCGCCGGCCGTTGGCCGGCATCGCGCGGAGCCCGGTTCGCCGAGGGCCGGCCAACGGCCGGCGCTACCGGGTCACGCAGGTCATGCAGATCATGGATGTACCGGAATTCACCACGCTCCACATGAAAGAAAGCCAGGCGCGAAGCGAGCGCAAGCAACAACCAGCCGTCGGCCTCGCACAAGGCGAGGGCAGCAAGGCGCTCGGGCATGGGCCAGCGGGCAACGTTGCCGTCCGCCGGTCGGTAGCGCCACAACTGCGACTGCGCGATGTCGGTCCAGTACACGACCTCTTCGCGGTCGCACCACAGGACACCTTCGCCCAGCGTGTTGCCAGCGGGGACGGCCACTGTCACCGGGTCGCTCACACCCACCCCCCGTCCACGATGAAGTCCTGACCAGTACACATGCGGCTGTCGTCGGCGGCTAGGAACAGCGCTGCCCGCGCGAGGTCGTCCGCACGCAGATAGCCCGGAAGGCACTGCGAGCGGCGCAGCTGGGCTTCGCCTTCCGCATCCAGCCACAGCCGCTGCTGCTTCTCGGTGATGACCCAGCCGGGCACCAGCGCGTTGATGCGGATGGCGTCCTGACCCAACTCGCGGGCAAGACCGTTCACCAGGCCATGCACAGCTGATTTGGCCATCGCATACATGGGGTAGCCGCTGTTCTTGATCATCCAGCCAGTGGAGCCCAGGCAGATGATGGAGCCGCCGCCGAGTGCCTTCATGTCCGGCACCAGGGCCTGGATGGCGAAGTACTGGTGGCGGAGATTGACCGCCACGCTGCGTTCGAAATCGGCGGTGGTTGTATCGGCCAGCGCGTGGCGTACGTCATTGGCGGCATTGTTGACCAGTACCGAGAACGGCCCCGTCAACCGGCGACCTTCCTCGATTGCGGCCTGCAGGGCACCAATATCGGTGACGTCGCAGTGCAGGTAATGGAGTGGGGTGGCGACGTCTTTCAGATGCTCCTGCAGGGCAGCCGCGCCCGCATCGTCGATATCGAGGAACACCACCTTCGCACCCTGCCGGGCGAAGTGTTCAACAAATGCCGCGCCAATGCCGGTGGCACCACCGGTCACCAGCACCGTGCGGTTGTGCAAGCTGGGGTATATGGTCATGGCCATTGCTGCGCTCACCACTCGGCCACGCTGCCATCGGCATGTCGCCAGATGGGATTGCGCCAGCGGTGGCCTTCAGCGGCACGCTCGTCCACGTAGGCCTGGTTGATCTCGATACCCAGGCCCGGGCCGCCGGGAATCGTGACGAAGCCATCCTGGTAGTCGAACGGAGAGCGGTCCACCAGATAATCCAGCAGGTCGTTGCTGGCGTTGTAATGGATGCCCAGGCTCTGTTCCTGGATGAAGGCGTTGTAGCAGACCGCATCCAGCTGCAGATTGGCGGCCAATGCGATAGGACCCAGCGGGCAGTGCAGGGCCAGGGCGACGTCGTGGGCTTCGGCCATCGCCGCAATCTTGCGGGTTTCGGTGATGCCGCCAGCATGCGATGGATCCGGCTGGATGATGTCCACGCCGCCGGTCTGCAGTACGCGCTTGAAATCGAACCGCGAATAAAGGCGCTCACCCAAGGCAATCGGGGCGGGGGAGAGGGCCGCCAGTTCCGGAATGCATTCCAGGTGTTCAGACAGGACGGGTTCTTCAATGAACATCAAACCGAACGGGCTGAGCTCGCGCATCAGCACCTTCGCCATCGGCTTGTGCACACGTCCATGGAAGTCCACTGCCAGGCCCACGCCGGGGCCGACCGCATCACGTACCGCCTGTACGTTTTCCAGTACTTTCGTGACCTTGTCGTGGGTATCGACGAACTGCACTTCCTCGGTGGCGTTCATCTTCACTCCGGTGAAGCCGCGTGACACCGCCTCCTTGGCCGCGCGGGCGGTGTCGGCGGGCCGGTCGCCGCCGATCCACGAGTACACGCGGATGCGCTCGCGCACCGGTCCGCCGAGCAGGCTGTGCACGGGCACGCCCAGTGCCTTGCCATGGATGTCCCACAGCGCCTGGTCCAGGCCCGCAAGCGCGCTCATCAGGATCGGGCCGCCGCGATAGAAGCCGCCGCGGTACAGCACGTTCCAGTGATCCTCGATGTGTCGCGGATCCTTGCCGATCAGGTAATCGGACAGTTCCTCGACGGCGGCCGCCACGGTGTGCGCGCGGCCTTCAACAATGGGTTCACCCCAGCCGCTGATGCCGGCATCGGTGTCAATACGGACGAAGAGCCAACGTGGGGACACCTTGTAGGTGGTGATGGCAGTGATTTTCATGCGGGGGAATCCGTGAGGGGAGCGTTCCAGGCGTCGATGAAGGCGCGCGCGCGGCGTGCCACTTCATCAGCAGGCGTCTTGGGGGCATACAGCGCGGAACCGATGCCGAAACCGGCGGCACCGGCGTGGCGGTAGACCGCCATGCGTTCCGGGGTGATGCCGCCCACCGGCAGCAGTGGCGTGCCCTTGGGCAGCACGCTGGACCAGGCTTTCAGTACCGGGGGCGGCAGTTGTTCGGCCGGAAACATCTTCAGTGCGTCGGCTCCGGCGCGCAGCGCGGCGAAGGCTTCGGTGGGGGTGGCCACGCCCGGTGTGCAGCGCAGCTCTTTTGCGTGCGCGTGGGCAATCACGTCCACGTCCGCATGCGGCATCACGATGATGCGGCCACCAGCGCTGGCCACGTCGTCCACCTGTGCGGTGGTAAGCACGGTGCCGGCACCGATCAGGCAGCGGTCACCGAGCTGTCTGGCCAGCAGCTCAATACTTTCCAGCGGCTGTGGCGAGTTCAGCGGCACTTCCAGAATGTGGAAGCCGGCGTCGGCCAGTGCGGCACCGATGGCCGGTGCCTCCTGCGGGGTGAGCCCGCGCAGGATGGCAACCAATGGGAGGGGTTGCATCCAGGCGGCGCTCATGGGGTTTCCTCTAGCGTTGGGACTTCTTGGAAGCGCGTGTACCCTTCAGGTTGGCGCGGGAGTCGGCAATCATGTCCAGCATGGCGGCACGCGCCGCCTCCGGCTGCTTCAGCCGGATGGCGTCGTACACGTCGAAGTGACGCGGCAGCGAGTACTTGAAGTCCTTCGCGGTCTGCGCCGAGAGCAGGAAGAACGTGCCCAGCGCGGCGTCGATCACCGAGAACAGCGACGCCAGCAGTTCGTTGTTGGTGGCCTCCAGCACGCTCTCGTGAAAGGCCAGGTCGGCCTTGGCCCAGGCATCCTGGTCGGGCGCATCGGCCATGGCCTGATAGGCCGCCTTGATTTTCGCCAGCTGCGCGGGCGAACGACGCTCCGCTGCCGAAGCGGCCGCGGCCGGCTCGATCACCTCGCGCATCTCCACCAGCTTCTCCACGAAGTCCTGGGTCGGCATCAATGCACAGCGCCATGCCAGGATGTCGCTGTCCAGCTGTTTCCAGTGACGCGGCTCGCGCACCCGCGAACCGGTCTTCTGCTTCGTTTCGATCAGCCCCTTGGAGCCGAGCACCTTCAGCCCCTCGCGCAGTGCCGACCGGCTGACCGACAGGGTCTGCGCCAGTGTTTCTTCCTTGGGCAGGAATTCGCCCGGCTGAAGCGCGCCACTGATGATCCGCTGCCCGATCTCCTGGGCGACCTGGTCGTACAGATTGCGTACCTCGATCCGTTTCACTGGTGCCCCTTTGGCGTGGCGCTCCGCAAAGCGCGGTCACTCCTATTATCCGACAAAAGGGCGAGGGTAGGGGCGCGACGATGTTCAGGTGGTTTGTCATTACAGTTTGAACCGGAAGCCCAGGCCGAAGGTCTTGTCCTGGTAACGGATGTCGCGCGGGCGCGAGTCGCCGCTACCCCAGAACTGATGCAGGTTGTTGCCCAGCAGGTTGGTGGCGGAAAGCACCACGGTCGTGCGCGGGGTCATGTCGTAGCTGACCGAGAAGTCCAGCGAGCTGGCCGGCTCGACCTGATCTTCGGTCCCGGCCACGGTGGGCTGGGTGAAGAAGTCGATGTAGCGGCTGCGGTAGCCGTAGGCCAGACGGGCGGACAGCCCGAAGTTCTCGTAGAACAGCACCGCGTTGTAGTTGTTCTTGGAGACGTTCTGCAGCGGTCGCGAGATGACCGGGCCGCCGATGAACTCCGGCGACTTGGTGTCGCCCTCGATGTAGGTGTAGTTGAACTGCGCACCCAGGCCGCTCCAGGCACCGGGCAGGAAATCGAAGGTCTGCTGGTAGGCGAACTCGACACCCTGCAGGTGGCCACTGCCGGCACTCTGCGGAGACGACAGTTCGTAGTCTTCGCCGGCAATGACCACATTGGTGATGTAGTTCTGGATGTAGCCGTCAATATCGCGGTAGAAGATCCCGGCGCTCATGTAGCCCACTGGCGAGAAATACCACTCCAGCGACATGTCGTAGTTGGTCGACTCGATCGGGCTCAGGTCCGGATTGCCGCTGCTGGCTGCGCCGGCGCGGTTGACCGTGCCCGGGTTCAGCGAGATTGACGGATTGAGCGCGCCGAAGTCGGGGTAGCTGAGGGTCTTGGCGGCCAGCACGCGCAGCTGCCATTCCTCGTTGAAATGCAGGTTCAGGCTGGCGTTGGGCAGCGTGTTGGTGTCTTTGGTTTCGCGGGTGATGGCGCTGTAGATGCCGGTGCTGGCATCGAACGAATAGGCATTCAATTCGCGTTTGATCTGTTCCGCGCGCACGCCGACCAGGCCATCCACGCGCAGGCCGAACAGATCGAAGTCATACCTGGTCTGCAGGTAACCGGCGGACTTGCGTTCCTGGATGTCGAAGAAGCGGCCGGGATTCTCCTGGGCCAGCCCCGCCGGCAGGCCGTAGTAGGCACGCAGTTCGTCGGCGTTGCCGATCAGATAGTCGTAGCAGGGAGTGAGGAACGACTGGCTGAGCGCCGAGTTGCCCTGCTTGGTGCAGAAGAAGCTGTTGGCCGGGAACAGGCCGACTACCTGGTTGGCCGGATTGGGCGTGGCCGTGATGTTGCCGGTGCCTGCGCCGCCCGGGGGCGGCGTGTTGATTTCCACGCTGCCCTTGGCGCTGGCATTGCGGTCTGCGTAGCGCAGGCCGAACTGGATGTTGGCGATCGGGCCATCCAGGAACTCGAACACGCCGTCGCCGCGCCAGCTGTTCTCCTCGCCGCGCGACTCGCCCCAGGTCTGGAACAGGCCGTTGAGGTAGAAGCGCGACGGATCCATGGCGGGCTCGCCGGCCAGGTACCAGTTCTGGTGTTTGCCCGAGGTCCCGTCCCACACAGTGGTGATCGGGCCGCTCAGGAATGTGTCGATGATGAAGTTCTCGTCCCGGTAGTAGCCCGACGTGCGCGCCACTTCCGTGGACAGCCGCAGCTGGTCTCCGCGCCATTTGAAGCCCAGCGCGTTCTGGATGTCCTGGCCGCGCTGTTTGTGTGCCTGGGTGCTGCTGGCAGCGTAGGTGTCACCGGTCCAGGAACCGCTGGTGGCGTCGCAGATGGTCTGGCCTTCGAGGGGACCTGCCAGCTGGTTGGCGTAGCAGTTGCTGCCGACCTGCAGGCTGCTCGGCGGCACCACCCCGACCGGGAAGCTGAACAGGAAAGCCTGGTCGTAGTTGTCACGCACATAGTCGTACAGACCTTCGACGTAGACCTCGGTGCTTTCGGTCGGCTTCCACTGCAGGGCGTAGTTGAACGAGCTGCGGTCACGGTCGCCGTGGTTGTAGTTGGTGCCCCAGCCATTCGGTGCGGCGATCAGGTTGCCCGCATCAGTACGCATGGGCGTGCCATCCGGGTTCTCCAGTACCTTCGGGAAGTCGCCCCAGACGGCATCGTATTCGTAGCGTTTGCCGATGTAACCGAAGTTGACCATCGCGCCGATCTCACCGGCGTCGGTGTCCCAGCGGTTGCTCAGCATCAGGCTCGCGGACGGGTCGACATCGCCGCTGTATTTGCTGTGGGTGCCGGTGGCGGTGCCGGCAATCTCCAGCCCGTCGAAGTCGAGGGGACGGCGCAGCTGGATGTCCACCAGCCCGGCGATGCCGCCGAGCGGCAGGCTGGCCTCGCTGCTCTTGTAGACGTTCAGGCTCTTGATCGCGGTCGCCGGCAGGTTCTGGAACGCATAGCCACGGCCGGAGCTGCTGAAGATTTCGCGGCCGTTGAGCGTGCTGATCACATTGGGCAGGCCACGAATCACCACGCCGGTGGTTTCGCCCTGGTTGCCCTGGGCAATCTGCACGCCGGTGACACGCTGCAGCGCGTCGGCCACGCTGTTGTCCGGCAGCTTGCCGATGTCCTCGGCAACGATGGAATCGACCACCATGGCCGCCTCCTGCTTGATTGTCTGGGCAGTCTCCAGACTCTGGCGCAACGCGGTCACCGTGACCGTGTCCAGGTCGACGGCGGTCTGCTGCCCGGAAGGCTGCGGTTGTGCAGTGGCCGCACCCGTTTCCTGTGCCTGCGCGAAGGCGGGCAGGGCAAGTGCGGACACAATGGCCAGGGAAAGCAGGGTGCGGGATGAACTACGGGTCATGTCGGTCTCTCCGGATTCCGGAAAACGAGCGCGGTTGGGTGCTCCGCCCTCGAGCGAGGGCGGAGGGGGCAGGTATCAGAAAGCAGGCACGTTCTTGCGCGGGGTCTTGGCGAGGTTGCGGAACAGCTCCGCCTCGCGGGCCCGGTAGGGCGTGCCGTCGGTGTGCAGCAGGTCGTGGAACCACACGGTCGGCGGCTCCATGGTGTAAGGGCGCTGCCAGCTGTCCCACGGGAAGCGGGTCTGGATGGCACCGTCGACGAAGCCCCAGTTGATCATGCCGATGTTCTCGCGACGGGCGATCGGCAGGATGGTGTCCACATTGGAACCATTGCCACGTGCCAGCCATTCGGTGCAGATCAGCGGACGGCCATACTTGCGCAGCTGGGCAATACGGGAAACAAAGGCTTCCGGTTGTTCGTAGTTGTGGAAGGTGATCACATCGGACTGCTCCAGCTGGGTGCGCTGGATGGACGTGAGCGAGGCCGCGCCCGGCGACCAGTCGTCACCGATCCACACACCGCTGGTCAGCGGCTGCGCCGGTTTCTTCGCACGCGCCCAGTCAAAGATCTTCGGCAGCAGTTCGGCAATGCGTTCCTGCTCACCCTTCAGCTGCTTGTCCATGTAGTTGCCGCCGCCAGGGTTGTCCGGCTCGTTCCACAGGTCCCACGCAAGCACGCGCTTGTCGTTGGCGAAGTGACCGATCACACCTTCCACATAGGCCTGGAAGTGCGCATCGTTGGCGCGATCCACCAGCATGTGCCGGCTGGGGCTCTGCACCCAACCGGAGTTGTGCACGCCGGGAATCGGTCGGCGCTGTGCGCCCAGTACCGGGTCCGGGTCCCAGCAGCTGTCGAACAGCACCAGCATCGGCTTGATGCCGTGCTTCTCGGCGATGCTGAGGAAGGTATCGACCCGCTTCAGCAGGCCCTGCGGATCCTGCTGCCAGAGCAGGTCATGCAGGTACACGCGCATCGTGTTCATGCCGAACTGCTGCTTGGCCCAACCCAGTTCGCGGTCGATCGCGGCCGGGTCGAAGGTCTCAGCCTGGAACATTTCCAGCTGGTTGATGGCATTGGAGGTGGTGTAGTTCGCACCGACCAGCCACTCCTGCTTCGCATACCAGGCATCGGCTTCGGCCGGGGTCCAGCGCGCTGCATCGTTTGCCTGTGCCAGGGGGGCCACGGCGAGCATCGTCGCCAGCAAGGGGGTAAGCCACTTACGCATGAGGTGCATCTCCTTCAGTCATGAGCTGCCCGTCCCGGTGGCTACCGGGAGTCGGGCATTGCGTGTCAGGTCATGGGGCCGGTGCGCGGACCGGCGATCATTGCGTGCGCGCGATCAGCGACGCTTCGGGGTCTGTCGATCCGTCGAGAAGTCGTAGACGATGCGATTCAGATACGTCTCGCCCGGTGCCAGTCGTCCTGATCCAAACGCCGGCTGATTGGGCGTGTCCGGGAACAGCTGCGGTTCCAGCGCGATGGCATCACCCTGGCGGTACACGCGGCCGCTCTTGCCGACGGTGCTGCCGTCCAGGAAGTTGCCGGAATAGAACTGCAGGCCGGGCTGGGTGGAACTCAACACCATCACCCGGCCCGAGCGTGGGTCGTGCACGCGGGCCACTTCGCGCAGTTCGCGCGAAGGGGTCTTGCTGATCACGAAGTTGTGGTCATAGCCTTGGCCGATCAGCAACTGCGGCTCGTCGCCCCGGCGCAGGTCGCGACCGATCGGCTTGGCGGTGCGGAAGTCGAACACTGTGCCGTCCACCGGCTGCAGAACACCGGTAGGAATCAGGGTGGCATCCACCGGGGTGTAGGCACCGGCGGGAATGGTCAGCTCATGTTCCATTGCAGAACCAGAACCTTCGCCGGACAGATTCCAGTACGCGTGGTTGCTGAGGTTGACGATGGTCGGGGCGTCGGTGGTGGCGCTGTAGTCGATCTCCAGCCGGCCATTACCCTTCAACGCATAAGTGGCGGTGACGGTGAGCGTGCCCGGGAAGCCCTGGTCTCCATCCGGGCTGACATGCTGCAGCGTGGCGTGGTCGGCGGTGGCTTCGACCACTTTCCAGACCACTTTGTCGAATCCGCGCTTGCCGCCATGCAGTGCATTTACGCCGTTGTTGACCGGCACCTGGTAGGTCTTGCCGTCCAGAGTAAAGCGGCCCTTGGCAATGCGGTTGGCGAACCGGCCCACGATGGTGCCGAAGTACTGCGGATTGTCCAGCGTCGCCTGCAGGTTGCGGTCGCCAAGCAGCACATCGGCGTACTTGCCATCACGATCCGGCACTTCGAGCGAGTGCAGGGCGGCACCGAGGGTGATCACCCGTGCCTGCATGCCGCTGCCGTCGCGCAGCAGGATCGATTCCACCTGCGTGCCATCCGCTGTTTTCCCGATCACGGTGCGCTCCTGTGCGCCTGCCGTCCCCACCGCAGAAAGCGCCAACATGCCAATCAACCCTGCAGCCTTTCCCTTCCCAGAAAGCATGGCGCCAGACCCCTCTCGATGTCGTGGAGCGTACAAAAACATATAATCAGACAATACGCACGTTGCGACGCAGCAAGCGCTGTGGGCCAATCGCTCAGCGCACAGGGCAGGCCATCGCATGGATCGCTGAAAAGCCTCGTACCACAGCGTCCGCAGAGGCCACTGCCTGTGATGCAACCCCCAGTTCGTCAAGCGCGGCCTGATACATCAGTGTCACGGGCCCCGACCCAACCACCGGTAGCGCCGGCCGTTGGCCGGCCCACGCACCACCTTCCCCAAGCGCGGGAAACAGCGCCATCGCATCCTTGATTTCCGCGCCCACCAACACCCCACGCAGATACGAGCTGGAGTCAACGCGCGGCAACATCCCCCGAATCACCCGCGCCCGCACCCCGAACAGCAACGCCCCCAAGCCCAGCGCCCCCGCGGCTCCAATCCGCACCCCCTCCATGAATGCCGTCCCGACAACGCCAGGCCCCTCCAGCACGGACGCCAGCAATCCACCGCCCGCCAGCCGATCAAACAGTTCCCCTGACATCGCGGTCATGAAACTTTCCACTCGCCCCGCACGCAGCTGTATCCACTTGGTGTGGGTACCGGGCAGGGCGACGATGGCGTCGGGACCAATGGCACCGCCGCTGAGCAGTCCCAGTAGTTCCGTCTCTTCACCGCGCATCACATCGGGCGCGCCATCGACAGCCCGCACACAGGCCATGCCCGGCACGATGCGCAACTCCAGGCTGCCGACCCGGGTGGCCACCAGTCGCTGCGCAACGGTTTCCGCACCTGCAGGACATTCCACATAGCCTGCGTCCACCCAGCCCACGTTCGAGCCGATCATGCCCGCCGCATAGGCACGCGCGGCCTTCGGCCAGCGCGCCCGGATGCTGTCCGCAGCGATGATCATGCCGTCGCGCGACAACGTGGCCACGCCTGCGGGTTCTTCGTGTGTGTCGAGCAACCGGCCATCCGCGGCGATCAGATACGCCCGCAGGTTCGAGCTGCCCCAGTTGATGCCTATGATGTTGTCAGTACGGTGATGCGGCATGACCCCTCCTCAGACGAACGGCAGCTGTTGCCTATTGTCTGATTATATGTTTTGGTGGCGAGCGCCTGGCAAGCCTGCCGGTGCGGGAACCCTTGGGAGGGGAACATGGTGAACGGCACGCTTCGTGCGTTGGTGGTGGCTACACTCCTGCAGGCGTCGGCAGGCACTTCGGCACTGGATCTGGCGCAGGCCAACCCGCTGCTCGACTCCGGCCCGGACCCGTGGATCGTCCGCGACGGGCAGGTGTTCTATTACATGGGCACGCACGGTGATCGTCTGGCGATCCGCGCCACTACCGACCTGGCCAGGTTGAACGAAGCGCCGGAGATCACTGTTTGGCGGCCACCGGCAACCGGCGCTAACGCGAAGTCAATCTGGGCACCGGAACTGCATCGCATCGACGGCAAGTGGTACATCTACTACACAGCCGCCGCCAGCGATGCGCCCGAAGGAAAAGAAGACGCGCATCGCGGTGTGTTCGTGCTGGAGAACAGCGGAGTGGACCCGACCAAAGGCACCTGGACTGATCGCGGCCGCCTGACCACCGCGCAGCCCGGTATCGACGGCACCACGTTCACCGCCAATGGCAAACGCTATTTCGTGTACTCGCCGTACGTGGGCCCGGACAGCGTGCTGGCCATCGTGGAAATGGCCAATCCGTGGACGCTGAAAGGGAAGGAGGCCATCATCGCACGACCGGACCAGGCCTGGGAAAGGCAGGGCGGACGGCAGATTCTGGAAGGGCCAGAGTTCCTGCAGGGTCCGAAGGGTGACCTGTTCCTGACCTTCTCGGCCAGTGCCTGCTGGTCCGATGGTTACGCCATTGGACTGCTGCGGGCCAAGGAGGGGGCCAACCTCCTGGATGCCAATGCGTGGACCAAGGCCGCGCGGCCCATCCTTGAGAAGAACCCCGCCGGGAATGTGTACGCGCCCGGGCACAACGGTTTCTTCCAGATGGACGACGGCACCTCCTGGATCGTCTACCACGCCAACCCCGGCCCGGAAATGGGCTGCACCGGAAAGCGCTCACCGCGCATCCAGCCGGTGCGTTGGGACGCGCAGGGCAGGCCGGTGCTGGCTCGACCTGTCGGCCGAGGACCGTAGAGCCACGCCCTGCGTGGCTGCGCTCGGTGTCAGACACGGTCGAAGCCACGCGGGGCGTGGCTCTACGGCTTGGCCGACGAACATAGAATCGTCAGCCAGGCGGCCTGGACACCGATCCGCGCATGATCAACCGGTGTGGCAACACCCGGTTGACAATGCCGCGCCCGGGACCGGGTGCATGTCGAATTTCCCGCAGCAGAATCTCCATGGCCGTATCCGCCATCTCCGCCACCGGCTGATGCAGGGTGGTCAGCTCCGGCCACACCATCGTCGCAGCTGAAGTGTCATCGAACCCGACCACCGAAAGGTCACCAGGCACGTCCAGTCCCCGCCGGTGCGCGACCGAAACGACCGCCGAGGCCATGTCGTCGTTGCTGGCAAAGATCGCCGTGGGCCGATTGCGCAGCGACAACAACCGCTCCGCGGCCTGCAAGCCTGAGCGATAGGTGAAATGACCGGGCTGGACAACGCTGTCATCGAACTGAATACCCGCCGCTGAGAGGGCATCCAGATAGCCCAGCCAGCGATGCGCGCTGGCGGTCTGATTTGGGTCGCCCTTGATGTAACCGATCCGCCGGTGCCCCTGTGCAATCAGATGCGACACCATGTCGTAACTTGCGCGATGGTCGTCAATGCGCACGCAGGACACCTTGTCGCTCAGGTGGCCCGAGGCGATCGCCACCACCGGAATGCCGGCCTGAACAAACTCCATCACGATCGCGCGGGATTCGCATAATGGCGGCGGCAGAATGACGCCCGCTACATTGTCGGCAAGCTGCCGTGCGGCCTCGCGGCGTGCCTTGGAGTCCAGTCCGTCCCAGGTGGCGATCATCAGCTGCGCCGCTGCACGGGTAGAGCCGCGCAGGGCACCCACCAGCAGCTCGCGCAGATAGCTTGAACTGGGGTTGGTGTAGATCAGTGCGATGGAGACATGCTGCGCCGCCGCCAACGCACTCGCGGCGGGGTTGGGGCGATAGTCCAGTTCACGCACGCTGCGCAGCACCCGGTCGCGGTTGCTTTCGCGCACGCTGGCATGCCCATTCATTACACGCGAAACCGTCATTGCAGAGACGCCTGCATGCGCGGCCACTTCGTCGATGGTGATTGCACTCGCTTTCCGTCGGACCGCCTTGCTGCTGTTTTTCACGCAATGGGTTCCTTTGCTGCGCTGCATGATGACAACCGTGTGACCGGGTGATTAGTCTGCGCCCTGACGAGATGGTAGCGCTACCACTGAGCCAGGGTAAGACTCAGAACTGTGCCCCCCAATGCCATGCGGTCGATCTGGCAGTCCTGAAAGCGAGTTGAGTCGCAGTTCGTGCAAAGCGCACTGCGATGTTCGGTGTGGAAGACGGGCATGACCCGTAGGTGGCCCCCGGAAGGGGCGATACATCCATTCGATCGTATGTCAGAGGGGAGCGTCATGAGTGCTTGTACGTTTCGCCGTACCGCGCAGCCGGGGGCCCGTTCATGAGCCGCAAGCTGAGCAAGATCACATCCCGGGCGATGTTCACCTTCGTGGGTGGCGTCCTGGTCATCAATCCCGCGTTCGCGCAGGACGCAGCAACCCCGGCCGCCGCACCGCAGCAGCAGGCCAGCCCGACCCAGCTTGATACCGTGCAGGTCACCGGCATCCGTAACAGCCTCAGCCAAGCCATGGACATCAAGCGCGACTCGGCTGGCGTGGTGGATGCGATCAGTGCCGAGGACATCGGCAAGTTCCCCGATACCAACCTGGCCGAATCGCTGCAGCGCATCACCGGCATCTCGATCGAACGTCGTGACGGTGAAGGCGCGCAGGTGACCGCGCGTGGTTTTGGCCCGCAGTTCAACATGGTGACCCTCAACGGCCGCCAGATGCCCGGTGCCGATGCCTTTGGTGCGGCCGGGCAGGTGGCCATCGGTGGCATTGACGGCGGTACCCGCGCATTCAACTTCGCCCAGCTGGCGGCAGAGGCCATCAACGGCATCGAGGTCTACAAGACCAGCCAGGCCAATGTTCCCAGCGGCGGCATCGGTGCCACCATCAACATCCTGACCGCGCGTCCGTTCGACCATAACGGCCTGGTCGCCAGTGCCGGGGCCAAGGCGGTCTACGACGACAGCCAGCCGTTCGACAGCGATCTGACGCCGGAACTGTCCGGTATCTTCAGTTACAGCAACCCGGACAAGACCTGGGGCGTCGGGGTCAGCGCCAGCTACCAGAAGCGCAAGGGTGGCTCGGTGCAGGCCACCAACAACTACTGGAACATCCAGCCGTGGACCGGCACGTTGCCGGGCAATCCGAACGTGGTCAACGCACCGGCAGTGGGCGCGCTGTACGCGCGCCCGAATGATCTTCGCTATGCGTTCGCCGAGTTCGAGCGCGAGCGCATCAATGGCCAGGCGGTGCTGCAGTTCGCCCCCACCGACGCGGTGACGCTGACCCTCGACTACACCTATTCGACCAACGAAATCGAGGAGAATCGTGGCGAGCAGGGCATGTGGCTGCAGAACAGCAACTACACCGACGTCACCTTCGATACCAGTGGTGCGATTGCCACGCCGGTCTACATCCGTGAAATCGCCGGCACGAAGGACTTCGGGCTTGAACAGCAGCGAAGCATGCAGAAGTACAAGCTGGGCTCGCTGGGTTTCAATGCCAAGTGGGACGTCACCGACCGGTTCAAGCTGAGCTTCGACGCGCACAATTCGAAGAATGAGAGCCTGCCGAACGACCCGCTGACCGGCGGCGGCTCCATCTTCTCCAGCATTGCCGGCACCAACAACTGCACCACCGGGCCGCACTGCGGTGGGTCCTATGTGCAGGAGATGGTGTTCAACAATGGGCTGCCGGTAGGCACCAAGGTCTGGTATCCCACCACCGCCGACGCGATTGCCGGCACCAATGGGGTGGTCAATCCCGCCTTCGAATCAGGTGAAATCGGTTCGCAGGTGCTGCGCATCAACTCGCAGACCCAGATCAGCGAAATCAAGCAGGGCCGGATCGACGGTGAATGGAACTTCGACTCCGGTCGTTTCCAGTTTGGCGTCGACTCCAGCAAGCAGACGACGCACCGCATCCAGGCGGCGGAGAACTACAACACGCTGGGCGACTGGGGCGTGGCCAACGTGGATGGCGATGTCGCCAACGGACTGATGGACCTGCTGCAGCCGGTCAACATCGTCGGCCTGTTCGACGACTACAGCGCCAACAGCTTCACCGCCTGGCGCGGCGACGCTGGCCGGCTCGCGCAGTGGGCGGGTGCCAACTACGCTGCGAACCTGGGCGTCAGCCCGCAGAACGCAGCCGACAACCGGGTGGAGGAGAAGACCAAATCGGCCTATTTCCAGGTCGAGCTGGACGGCGAACTGGGCGGCATGCGCACCAATACGCGCCTGGGCGTGCGCTATGAAACCACCGACGTGGTGTCGACGTCGATCATCGCCATTCCCGAGGCGATTGAATGGCAGTCGAACAACGACTTCCGGGTGGTGTTGTCCGACGAGCAGCAGCCGTTCACCGAAAAGAACAAGTACAGCTACATCCTGCCTAATCTCGACTTCAGCATCGACCTCATGGACGACCTGAAGGGGCGCGTCTCGTTCGGCAAGAGCATTGCGCGTGCGCCGATCGGCAACCTGTATGCAGGCCCGACCGCACAGCAGCCGTTCGGCTCTGTGCTGATCGATCCGTCCGTGCGCGCCAGCGGCACGGCGCAGAATCCACAGCTGAAGCCGTTGGAGTCGGACAACCTGGATCTGGCCCTGGAGTGGTACTTCGCGGACGCCAGCTATGTATCCGTGACCTACTGGAACAAGCAGGTGGCCAATTTCATCGGCAACACCATCGTGCAGGAAAACCTGTACGGCCTGCGCGATCCTACTTCCGGTCCGGACGCACAGGCAGCCCTGGCGTTCCTTACCAGCGGCGCGTGCGTCAGCCAGGTGGGCGCGGCCAATGCGGCGGCCTGCAATGCCAATGACACCGCACTGTTCACCGCGCTGGCCCTGCTGCGCAACAACCCGGCCGGGTTGGGGGCCTACGACGGTACGGACGCGCAGGTCCTGGCCACCGAAGCCGCCTACGACCTGTACGGGACGGCAGCCGACCCGCTGTACCAGTTCAACGTCAACCGCCCCATCAACCAGAACGAGTCCAAGCTGCACGGCTGGGAACTGGGCGGGCAGTACTTCTTCGGCGAAACCGGGTTCGGCGTGCTCGCCAACTACACCATCGTCAACGGTGACGTGGGCTACAACGATGCGGGTGATCCGAACATCGACCAGTTCTCGCTCACCGGCCTGAGCGATACCGCCAACGTGATGCTGATGTACGAAAAGTATGGCTGGTCGGTCCGCCTGGCCTGGAACTGGCGCGACGAATACCTGATCCTGGCCAACCAGGGAGCCAGCCGGAACCCGTACTATGTGGAAGAGTATGACCAGTGGGATCTCAGCGTGAACTACACCCTGAATGACAACTGGTCGTTCGGCCTGGAAGCGATCAACCTGACCGGGGAAGACGTCCGTTGGCGTTCGCGCACCTCGCAGATGATCGTGAAACTGGCCGACCAGAGTCCGCGTTACATGCTGGGCGTCCGCTACCGGTTCTGATCCGGGCAGTAGACGGCAACACGGTGCCGCTGCCTCGGCGGCGGCACCTTCGCAATGTTTCTGCTCGAATCGGACGACACCATGCCGCGTTACGAAATGCTCAACAACATCGCTCACCGCGACCTGCGCGTGGCCACCGGCTTCGGGCCCGAGTTGGGTGACGCGGTGGGCATGGTGCCGGCGTATCCGAGTGAGTTCGCCGAGCTGCAGCGCGAGTACCCGATCTTCCTGCGCAGGGAGGCGGGGGCTGGAGAATGGCAGTCGGTGGCCCTGCTCGGTTTCGAACAGCATGAGAATCTGTACCTGCAGGACGGCCGCTGGAATGCCTCCTACCTGCCCGGTGCAGCGGCCAAGGGGCCGTTCCTGATCGGGTTCCAGGAGCAGCGCATCGATGGCGAACTCACCCAGGAAGCGGTGCTGCACGTGGATATCGAGCATCCGCGGGTGACCGCCCGGCAGGGCGAGCCGGTGTTCCTGCCGCAGGGCGGTAACACCCCGTATCTGGACCACATTGCCGGCGTACTGCGCGGCATCCACGACGGACACGCCTTTGGCGCGCAGATGTTCGCGGCGCTCGACGCCAAAGGCTTGATCCAGCCGGTTGCGCTGGACGTAACGATCGACCCGCAGCACCGGGTGAACGTCAATGGGCTGCATGCCATCGACCGCGATCGACTGGCCGGACTGGACGGTTCAGCGCTGGCCGAGCTCAACCGGGCCGGCTATCTGGAGGGCGTGTACCTGATGCTGGCGTCGCTGCACAACATGCGCCGCCTGATCGCCGAGAAGCAGCGGCGGCTGCGGTTGCAGGACGCTGCCATGTCCGGCAGGAACTGAGCCATGCTGCACGGCGTTGCCATGCGGACGTTGGACGGGCTGGATCCTGCCGCGCTGCCGATGGAAGCACTGGTAACTGCCGGTGAGCCGGTGGTGTTGCGCGGCATCGCACGCGACTGGGCACTCGTCCAGGCGGGGCGGCGCTCGACGGCGGACGCGCTGGATTACCTGCGGCGTTTCGACGCCGGCGTGCCGGTGCAGTACTCATTCGGTGCTCCTGGGATCGACGGCCGCCCGTTCTACAACGCCGATTTCACCCAGTTGAACTTCGAGGTCCGGCGCGGGGTGCTGAGCGCGGTACTCGACGAGATTGCCAGCACCTTCGACGTGCCGCGCCCACCCACCTATTACGTGGCATCGCTGCTGATCGAGCGGGCCTTGCCCGGCTTCGCGCGGGACAACGACGCCGGCCTGGCAGCGCTGGGCATCAGCGCTTCAGCCAGCATCTGGATCGGCAACCGGGTCACCGCATCCTGCCATTTCGACACACCGGACAACCTGGCCTGCTGCGCGGTCGGGCGGCGCCGCTTCACCCTGTTCCCGCCGGAGCAGATCGACAACCTCTATCCGGGGCCGTTGGAACCGACGCCAGGCGGGCAGGTGGTCAGCGTGGTGGATTTCGAACAGCCGGATTTTGATCGGCACCCGCGTTTCCGTGAGGCCCTGGCGAGCGCGCAGAGCGCCGTGCTGGAGCCCGGTGACGCCATTTTCATCCCCAGCATGTGGTGGCACCACGTGCGCAGCCTCGAGCCGTTCAACGTGCTGGTGAACTACTGGTGGCGCAGTTCGCCCGCCTTCCTGACTTCGCCGCTGCCTGCGCTGCAGCACGCCATGTGGGCGCTGCGCGATCTTCCGGAACGGGAAAAACAGGCATGGGCGAAGATATTCGAGTACTACGTTTTCGGTCCCGCAGCGCGCGCCGGGCAACACCTGCCCGAGGCCGCGCGCGGGGAACTGGCACCGTTCGACGAGACGCAGGCCCGCCGCGTGCGCGCCCAGCTGCTGGGTCGACTCAACCGTTGAGGGGAGCATCGCATTGAACGCGGCTGATACAACCGATGTACGGATCCGCAGGGTGGTCATCGCCGGTGGCGGCACGGCCGGCTGGTTGGCAGGCTGCGCGCTGGCACACCAGTTCCGTGACCAGCTGGACATCACCCTGGTGGAATCAGAGCAGATCGGCACCGTGGGGGTAGGCGAGTCGACCGTGCCGCCCATCCGCACCTTCCACCGCTTCCTGCAGATCGACGAACAGGAGTTCCTGCGCGAGGTCGCGGGTACCTTCAAGCTCTCGATCTCGTTCGAGAACTGGCGTCGGCCCGGTGAACGCTTTTTCCATCCATTCGGCACCATCGGGCAGAACACCTGGGCCACGCCCTTCCATCACTTCTGGCTGGACAGCCTGCGCCGCGGCATGCCCTCGGACCTGGGCGACTTCTGCCTGGAAAGCCTTGCTTCGCGCGGTGATCAGTTTTCGCTGGATACCCAGCCGCAGGTGAGCTACGCCTACCACTTCGACGCGGGGCTGTACGCAAAGTTCCTGCGTCGCAAGGCCGAAGCGCAGGGGCTGAAGCGCGTGGAAGGCAAGATCCGTGAAGTCCGGCAACATCCCCATGACGGCTCGGTGCAGGCACTGGTGCTGGAGGACGGGCAGGTCATTGAAGGCGATCTTTTCATCGACTGCTCCGGGTTCCGCGGCCTGCTCATCGAGCAGACCCTGAAGACCGGCTACGAGGACTGGCACGAATGGTTGCCCAGCGACCGCGCCGTCGCGGTGCAGACCGAGGCGGTGGCACCGCCGGTGCCGTATACGCGTGCCATTGCACATGAAGCAGGGTGGCGTTGGCATATCGCGTTGCAGCACCGCGTCGGCTGCGGGCTGGTGTTCTCCAGCCGCCACATGTCCGACGATGAGGCGCATGCCAAGCTGCTGCGTGATGTGGAGGGCGAGCCGCTGCGAGACCCGTGGCTGGTCCCGTTCCGCAGCGGACGCCGGCTGAAGGCCTGGAACCGGAACGTGGTCTCGCTTGGCCTGGCCAGCGGTTTCATCGAGCCGCTGGAGTCCACCAGCATCCACCTGACCATCAGCGCCGTGGTCCGGCTGATCCAGCTGTTCCCGTTCGACGGCATCAGCCCGTCGCTGGTGCGGTTGTTCAACGAGGTCAGCCAACAGGAAATGGAGCACGTGCGTGACTTCATCATCCTGCATTACCACGCCACCCAGCGCGACGAACCGATGTGGAAAGCATGTCGCGAGATGGCACTGCCGGAGTCGTTGGACATCCGCCTGCGTGCGTGGCGCGAGCGCGCGCACGCCTGGCAGGACCCCGGCGAACTGTTCCGCGTGGATTCGTGGACCAGCGTGCTCCTGGGGCAGGGGATCCAACCCGGTGCCCCGCATCCGCTGGCGCGCGCCCTGGGCGACGCCGATCTGCGCACCTTGTTGGCACGGATCCAGCAGCCGCTGCACCAGGCCGTTGCCAGGATGCCGACCCAGGATGCGTTCATCGAGCGGTACTGCAGGGCCGCACCGGAAGTGTGGCCGTCCCGGGTGGCCCTGGCATAGCTGCCGCGCGGCCTTCTGTCGACCGTTCGAGGTAGCGCTAACTTTCAACGTTCAAAGGGTGTTTTGATGGATCTGGTTGCGGGAATCGATGCGGGTACACAGAGCCTGAAGGTGGTGGTCTACAACCCCGCAGGGCGGGCCATCGTGGCTGCTGCGAGCGCGCCGCTCGAACTGAGCAGCAGTGCCGATGGCAGCCGTGAGCAACGGCCCGCCGACTGGGTGACCGCGCTGCATGCGTGTTTCGCTGCGCTGGACCCCAGCGTCCGCGCGAACATCGCCGCATTGGCGGTATCCGGCCAGCAGCATGGGTTCGTGCCTGTGGATGCGGCCGGGGAGGTGCTGGCACCGGCCAAACTCTGGTGCGACACCAGCACGTCGGCCGAGTGCGCGCAGATCATGGACGCGGTGGGTGGTCCCGCCCGTACCATAGAACTGGCAGGCAACCCGGTGCTGACCGGCTACACCGCGTCGAAGCTGCCGTGGACCAAGGCGCATCGCCCCGAAGCCTACGCGCGCCTGGCGACCATCCTGTTGCCCCACGACTACCTCAATTTCGTGCTGACCGAGCAGCGTTTCTGCGAGTACGGGGACGCCTCCGGTACCGGCTGGCTGGACGTGCGAACCCGCACCTGGTCCAGCGAGCTGCTGCGCGCCACCGATCCGGCGCGGGACCTTGCGGAATGCCTGCCGCCCATCGCCGAGCCTGATGCCTTGTTCGACATGGATCCTGCCATCGCGGCCGCACTGGGCATCCCGGCAACCGCGAAGGTGGCGGTGGGTGGGGGCGACAACATGATGGCCGCCATTGGGACCGGCTGCGTGGTCCCCGGGCGGTTGGCGATGAGCCTGGGCACCTCGGGAACGCTGTTTGCGTACTCCGACACGCCGGTGGTGGACCCGGAGGGCGCGTGGGCTGCGTTCTGTTCCTCCACCGGCGGCTGGCTGCCCTTGATCTGCACCATGAACTGCACCGTGGTGACCGAGCAGGTCGCCAAGGCGTTCGGGTTCAGCACCCGCGATGGCGACGCGCACCTGCGCGTTACCGCGCCAGGGGCCGGGGG
This sequence comes from Stenotrophomonas sp. 278, assembly GCF_003935715.1. Classification (GTDB taxonomy): domain Bacteria; phylum Pseudomonadota; class Gammaproteobacteria; order Xanthomonadales; family Xanthomonadaceae; genus Stenotrophomonas; species Stenotrophomonas maltophilia_AH. The sequence goes on from NZ_RHPP01000002.1 coordinate 47,272, forward strand.
GCTGGTGATGCTGCCGTTCCTCAACGGCGAGCGCACCCCCGATCTGCCGCACGGCAAAGGCGTACTTGCAGGGCTGGACACCACCAACATGACCCCGGCGCACCTCTACCGCGCGGCGATGGAAGGGGCCACGTACAGCCTGAAGTATGGCTACGACGCCTTCGTGCGTGCCGGCATGCAGTTCGATCGCATTGTGCTGACCGGCGGCGGCAGCAACAGCGCCGAATGGCGGCAGCTGGTGGCCGATGTGTTCGGCTTGCCGGTGGAGGTGCCGGTGCAGGCTGAAGGTGCGGCCTTCGGTGCCGCACTGCAGGCGCTGTGGGCGCTGGGCCGTTCACGCGGCGATGCGGCCTCCATTCACGACATCACCCATCGGCATGTCGCGATGGATACAGCGCTTTCGGCACGCCCGGATCCGGCGCGGACCCAGGCCTACGCCAACGCATACGCCCGCTATCTCCAACACCTCGACGCCATCACGCCGCTGCAGCGCGGCTGATCTCACTTTTCGCGATACCTCGCATAACCAAAGGAACATGCAGCATGAGCACGCAGCCCTACATCGGCGCCAAGGAGTACTTCCCCGGCATCGGCCGCATCCCGTTCGAAGGTCGCGGCTCGGACAATCCGCTGGCGTTCAAGGTCTATGACGCGAACAAGGTCATCGGTGGCAAGACCATGCAGGAGCACCTGCGGTTCGCTGTGTGCTACTGGCATACCTTCTGCAACGCCGGGCATGATCCGTTCGGCCCGGGCACCCGCCACTTCCCGTGGGAGTCCAGCTTGCCGATGGCGAGTGCTGAAGCCAAGGTGGATGCGGCGTTCGAGTTCTTCACCAAGCTCGGCGTGCCGTACTGGTGCTTCCACGACATCGACCTGGCCCCGGACGCCGACGACCCGGCCCAGTACGAGAAGAACCTGAAGCACATGGTCGGGCTGGCCAAGGAGCGCCAGGACGCTACTGGCATGAAGCTGCTGTGGGGCACGGCCAACCTGTTCTCGCACCCGCGCTACATGAACGGTGCCTCGACCAATCCGGACTTCGCCGTGGTTGCGCGCGCCGCCGTGCAGGTCAAGGCTGCACTGGAAGCCACCGTGGAGTTGGGTGGGGAGCACTATGTGTTCTGGGGTGGCCGCGAAGGCTATGCCTCGCTGGTGAATACCCAGATGAAGCGGGAGGTCGAGCATTTCGCCCGCTTCCTCACCATGGCGCGCGACTACGGTCGCAGCATCGGCCTGAAGGGCAATTTCCTGATCGAGCCCAAGCCGATGGAGCCGATGAAGCACCAGTACGACTTCGACAGTGCCACCGTGGCCGGCTTCCTGAAGGAGCATGGGTTGGAGAAGGACTTCAAGCTCAATATCGAAGCCAATCACGCGACGTTGTCCGGCCACACCTTTGAACACGACCTCCAGGTCGCATCCGATCATGGTCTGCTCGGCAGCATCGACGCCAATCGCGGCAACGCACAGAACGGCTGGGATACCGACCAGTTCCCGACCGACCTGTACGACACGGTCGGTGCCATGCTGGTGGTGCTGCGCCAGGGTGGGCTGGAAGGCGGCTTGAACTTCGACGCCAAGGTGCGCCGTGAATCGACCGATCTGGACGATCTGTTCATTGCCCACATCGGCGGCATGGATGCGTTTGCACGCGGGCTGGAAGTGGCCCATGGGCTGTTGAATGACTCGCCGTGGGAGCAGTGGCGGAAGGAGCGTTACGCCAGCTTCGACAGCGGTGCCGGCCAGCAGTTCGAACGGGGAGCCCTCAGTCTTGCCGACTTGGCGGAGTTGGGTGCGAAGGGTGGCGAGCCGAAGCAGATCAGTGGCAGGCAGGAACGTTACGAGAACCTGATCAACCAATACCTGTTGCGCTGAACGCGCCCACAAGGATGACCACCATGACCCACACAGACTCGACACGCCGTAGCGGGGTTTTGATTGTCGCCCTGCTGCTGGCGCTGGCCGCCTGCAAGGGCGAAGACAAGGCCGCCGTGCCGGCAGCGACGCAGGCCGATGCCAACCCCTGGCCGCAGGTGACCTGGCCGCTGGCCGAAGATGCCGCGATGGAAAAGCGCATTACCGACCTGATGGCGACCATGACCGTCGAGGAGAAGGTGGGTCAGCTGGTCCAGGGCGACATCGCCAGCATCACCCCGGACGATCTGCGCAGGTACCGGTTGGGCTCCATCCTGGCCGGCGGCAACTCCGACCCGGGTGGGCGGTACGATGCGTCGCCGGCCGAATGGCTGGCCCTGGCCGATGCCTTCTACGCCGCCTCGATGGATACCTCGCAGGGTGGCAAGGCCATTCCGGTGCTGTTCGGCATCGACGCCGTGCATGGGCAGAGCAACATCGTCGGGGCCACCCTGTTCCCGCACAACATCGGCTTGGGCGCGGCGCGCAATCCAGAGCTGCTGCACCGGATCGGTGAGATCACCGCGCTGGAAACCCGTGCCACCGGCATGGAGTGGACCTTCGCCCCGACCGTGGCGGTTCCGCAGGACGATCGCTGGGGCCGCACGTATGAAGGCTATTCCGAGTCCCCGGACATCGTGGCCAGCTATTCCGGCCGGATGGTCGAAGGCCTGCAGGGCAAGGTCGGTTCGCCCGAGTTCCTGGATGGCCGGCATGTGATTGCCTCGGTCAAGCATTTCCTCGGTGACGGCGGTACCACCGACGGCAAGGACCAGGGCGACACGAAGATCAGCGAAGCCGAGCTGGTGCGCATCCATAACGCCGGCTATCCGCCGGCGATTGAAGCCGGTGCACAGACCGCGATGGCCTCGTTCAACAGCGTCAATGGCGAGAAGATGCACGGGCACAAGCCATATCTCATCGACGCACTGAAGGGGCGGATGAACTTCGGCGGCTTCGTGGTCGGCGACTGGAACGGCCACGGCCAGGTGAAAGGCTGCACCACCACCGACTGCCCGGCCACGATCAACGCCGGCCTGGACATGGCAATGGCGTCGGACAGCTGGAAGGGGTTCTACGAAACCACATTGGCGGCCGTGAAAGACGGCACCATCAGCCAGGAACGGCTGGACGAAGCGGTGCGGAGGATCCTGCGGGTGAAGATGCGCCTGGGCTTGTTCGAAGCCGGCAAGCCTTCCACGCGTGCGGTTGGCGGTCAATTCGCGCTGATCGGTGCGCCGGAGCATCGCGCCGTGGCGCGGCAGGCGGTGCGTGAGTCGCTGGTGCTGCTGAAGAACCAGGGCGGGGTGCTGCCGCTGGCACCGAAGCAACGCATCCTGGTGGCCGGCGATGGGGCCAATGATGTGGGCAAGCAGGCAGGCGGCTGGACCCTGAACTGGCAGGGCACCGGTACGACCCGCAAGGACTTCCCGAACGCCGACACGATCTACGAAGGCATCGCGCAACAGGTCAAAGCCGCAGGCGGTGAGGCGGTGCTGGCGGTTGACGGCAAATACACGACCAAGCCGAATGTGGCGGTGGTGGTGTTCGGCGAGAACCCGTATGCCGAGTTCCAGGGCGACCTGCCAACCCTGGCCTACAAGCAGGGCGATGATTCGGATCTGGAACTGCTCAAGCGCTTGAAGGCGGACGGCATTCCGGTGGTGGCGGTGTTCCTGAGTGGCCGCCCGCTGTGGGTGAACCGCGAGATCAACGCGGCTGATGCCTTCGTTGCGGCCTGGCTGCCGGGCTCGGAAGGGGCGGGCATTGCCGATGTGTTGTTGCGCAAGCCGGATGGCAGCGTGCAGCACGATTTCAAGGGCAAGCTGAGCTTCAGCTGGCCGCGCACCGCGACGCAGTACGCCAACAATGTCGGGCAGAAAGACTACAACCCGCAGTTCGCGTTCGGCTACGGCCTGACCTACGCGGACAAGGGTGACCTGGCGGCACTGCCGGAGGAATCGGGCGTGACCGGCAATGAAGGTGCGGTGGGCGTGTATTTTGCGCGGGGCGACGCCGGTTCCGGCATCGCACTTCGACTGGAGAACCAGGCCGGGCAGGGCGTCACCGTCACCAAGGTGCCGGAATCCCTCGACGGCGATCTGTTGAAGGTCACGGGCGTCGACCACCTCGCACAGGAGGACGGACGCCGCCTGGCATGGTCGGGCAAGGGCGAGGCCACCGTTGCACTGCAATCGCACACGGCGCTGGACGTGCAGCGCGAAAGCAACGGCGACCTGATGCTGCTGACCACGCTGCGTGTTGACGCCGCCCCCAAGGACAAGGCGTGGCTGGCGGTCGGCTGCGGCACCGGCTGCTCGGCCCGTGTTGACATCGGGCCGACGCTGGCGGAGCTGCCGGTGGGTCAATGGAAGCAGGTCGGCGTTCCGCTGAAATGCCTCACCACTGCCGGTGCCGATGTCAGCAAGCTGGACCGGCCCTGGTCACTGGGAACTTCCGGAGCAATGACGGTTTCCGTGTCGCGCGTGGCCCTGGGTGCCTTGAACGAAGCGGAAGTCACGGTCGCATGCCCGGGCAAGTGACCATGCCCGCGGCGCTATCGACGCTTCGGCGGCTTCGCAACCGAGTCCCGCACCACCAGACGGTGCGGGACCAGGTGGTCGGTCAAGGCGAGGGGCGCTTCGCCCTTGTGGCGGATGCTGCGCAGCAGGAGCTCGAGCGCGGCATCGGCCATCGCGCCAATCGGCTGCTGCACGGTGGTCAGCTCCGGCCACACCGTGGTGGCGGCCGAGCTGTCATCGAAACCCACCACGGAGAGGTCACGCGGGACATCGAGACCGCGGCGGTGCGCGACCGAAATGACGGCCGCGGCCATGTCGTCATTGCTGGCGAACACGGCCGTGGGTGGGCTTGGGTGGGAAAGCAGCTTTTCTGCCGCGTCGAGGCCGGAACGGTAGGTGTAGTCGCCGTGTTGCACCAGCCCGGATTCGACCTCCAGCCCGGCCTCATGCAACGCCGTCACAAACCCTTCGTAGCGCCGTGCGCTCGCGCTGAGATCGTGGCGCCCGCAGATGAACCCGATGCGGGTATGGCCGTGCTGGATGAGGTGTTCGGCCATTTCCCTGCCGGCGTGGAAATCGTCGATGCGGACGCAGGAGATACCGTCGCCCAGCCGGCCCGAGGCAATCGCGATGACTGGAATGCCCGCCTTGACCAGCTCGCTCACCGCCGCCCGGGATTCGCACAGCGGCGGGGGCAGAATCACCCCGTCCACGCGGCCGGACAACGCGCGCGCGGCCTTGCGTTCCGCCGCCGGCTCCAGCGTGTCCCAGTAGTCGATGACCAGCTGGATGGCGGCATTGGAGGCAACCCGCAGCAGGCCGACCAGCAGCTCGCGCAGGTAGGCACCGCTGGGATTGGTGTAGATCAGTGCAACGCGGATGTGCTGGGCAGCGGCCAGGGTACTGGCGGCCAGATTCGGTGTGTAGCCCAGCTCCCGCACCGCATCCATCACCCGTTCGCGCGTGGTGTCGCGTACCTTGCCCTGGTTGATCACCCGCGACACGGTCATCGGCGACACGCCGGCCCGTGCTGCCACCTCGTCGATCGTCACGCCGCTGGTTTTGCGGCGGACCGATTTCTTCGGCTTGTCCAATACGCGTACCCTTCGATCTCTGTGACGCCGCCGCGCTGCAGCGAGGGCGGATGATGGCGCACCCTGCGCACGACCCCAGCTTACCCCGTTTGTCAGCCACGCGGCCTGCACGCGACCTTGTCACGCGGTGTCATCTGTTTCTGGTGATGTTCGCTGCATGGCTGGCATGTGCGGGCAGCGTGCGCGCGGAGGACGGTCATGCGTTGTGGATGCGGTACGTTCCGCTGGCACCCGCACTGGCCGCAGATCGCGGCACGCAGCTGCGGGAGATGGTTGCACCCGGTCACACACCCACGCAGCGCGTCGCGCGCGAGGAACTGGTGCGGGGCCTCACCGGCCTGCTGGGGCATGCCCCCACGCTGCGGGACACGGTCGCCGGTGACCAGACGCTGGTCATCGGCACGCCGGAATCGTCGCCGCTGATCGCCCCGTTGCGCGACGAGCTGGCTTCGCTGGGTACCGAGGGCTACCTGATCAGGCGCGCGCAACAGGGTGGGCATCAGGTGACCCTGGTCGCCGCGCAGAAGGACATCGGCGTACTGTATGGCGTGTTCCATCTGCTGCGTCTGCTGCAGACGGGTGCGGCGCTGGAACACCTGGAACTGCGCGAATCGCCCCGGGTGGCGCTGCGGGTACTCGATCACTGGGACAATCTGGATGGCCATGTCGAACGCGGCTACGCCGGGCGTTCGCTGTGGGACTGGCAGAGCCTGCCGGAGTGGCGCGACCCGCGCTACACCGACTATGCGCGGGCCAACGCCTCGATAGGCATCAACGGTGCCGTGCTGAACAACGTCAACGCCAGCGCCTGGAGCCTGGCACCGGACTATCTGCTCAAGGCGGCCGCGATCGCGGACACGCTGCGGCCCTACGGCATCCGCGTGTACCTGAGCGCGCGCTTCAGCGCCCCGATCGAGCTGGGTGGGCTTCCTACCGCCGACCCGCTTGATCCCGAAGTGCAGCGCTGGTGGCGCAGCAAGGTGGACGAGATCTATTCGCGCATACCGGATTTCGGCGGATTTCTGGTCAAGGCGAACTCCGAAGGGCAACCGGGACCGCAGGACTACGGTCGGTCCCATGCAGAAGGGGCGAACCTGCTGGCGGACGCGCTGGCAGCGCATGGTGGCGTGGTGATGTGGCGTGCGTTCGTCTACGCGCATGACGTTCCTGCGGACCGTACCACCCAGGCCTACACCGAGTTCAAAGGTCTCGACGGAAAGTTCCGCTCCAACGTGATCGTGCAGGTGAAGAATGGACCGCTGGATTTCCAGCCCCGGGAGCCGTTCCATCCGCTGTTCGGTGCAATGCCGCGAACGCCATTGATGATGGAGTTCCAGATCACCAAGGAGTATCTCGGTTTCGCCACGCACCTGGTGTATCTGGGGCCCTTGTACGAGGAGGTACTGCGCTCGGACACCCACGCGCGCGGTGAGGGCTCCACCGTGGCACGGGTGATCGACGGCACGCTGGAGGGTCATGCGCTGACCGGCATGGCCGGCGTGGCCAATATCGGCAACGACAGAACGTGGACCGGCTCGCATTTCGACCAGGCCAACTGGTATGTGTTCGGTCGCCTGGCGTGGAATCCGCATCAATCCGCCCGCGATATCGCCGTGGATTGGGCTGCGATGACCTTCTCGCCCGACCCGGCAGTGGTGCGGCCCATCGTCGACATGATGATGAACTCGCGCGAGGCAGCGGTGAACTACATGACCCCGCTGGGCCTGCATCACCTGATGGCACGCGGGCACCATTACGGCCCCGGCCCGTGGGTGGATGGCGGCCCGCGCGCGGACTGGACTTCGGTGTACTACCACCGCGCCGATCGTGACGGCATCGGCTTCGACCGTACCCGGGGCGGCAGCAATGCAGTGGCGCAGTATGCGCCGACGGTGGCAGCGCGCTTTGGGGACATTGCCCAGGTACCGGAATCGCTGCTGCTGTGGTTCCACCACGTGCCGTGGGACCACCGCATGGCCTCTGGCCGCCCGCTATGGGATGAACTCGTCTCGCGCTACTCGCTGGGGGTGCGCCAAGTGCAGGCCATGCAGAAAACCTGGGCCACCCTCAACCCCGTAGAGCCGGGTCTTACCCGGCTGCCTTTCGCGATAGACCCCGAACGCCACGCCAACATCGCCGCCTTCCTGGATATCCAGCTCCGCGAAGCCCAATGGTGGCGCGACGCGAGCGTGTCGTACTTCCAATCCATCAGCGGCAGACCACTCCCGGCGGGCGAAGCCGCACCCCCTTACCCCCTTTCGTACTACCAGTCGCTCCAGTTCCCCTCCGCACCAGGAGACGGACGATGAACCGCCACGCCGCGTGGTTCACGCGAACGATCGTCGTCATCGCGGCCTGCTGGGCGTCACCCGGCAGCGCACAGGACTCCGTGACGCCTCTGCTGCACCCGCTGTTCCAGGATCACGCCGTCCTGCAACGCGACCAACCGATCACGGTATGGGGGCATGCCGCACCCGGTACGCCTGTAACGGTGACATTCGCCGCGCAGAACGTCACCACGCAGCCAGACGCCGACGGCCGTTGGCGCGCGACGCTGCGCCCGCTGGCTGCGGGTGGACCGTATCAGATGACCGTGCGGGCAGGGCGGCGTACCCAGACCCTGCAGGACCTGCAGATGGGCGATGTGTGGCTGTGCTCCGGGCAGTCCAACATGGAACTGCCGGTGTGGCGCGCGCTCAACGCAGACGGTGAGATCGCCGCTGCAGCACATCCGTCTATTCGTATGTTCATGGTCCCGAAGCATGCGGCCACCTCACCGCAGGAGCACTTCCACGACGCGGCTGCCTGGGCACCGGTGACGCCAGAGACGGTGCGTGAATTCTCTGCGGCCTGCTACTACTTCGGACGCGAGCTGCAGAAGGCGGTCAGCGTGCCGATGGGGTTGATCCAGGCGGCCTGGGGCGGCTCACGCATCGAAGCCTGGACCAGCGCCCAGGCCCTGCGTGCACAAGGCGGCCTGGGCCAGGCGCTGGACATGCTCGCATTGCATGGCCGCGATCCGGCAGCAGCAAACCGTCGCTGGGGTGAGCACTGGCAGCAGTGGTGGACCGCGCGTCCAGACACCGCGGCCGGCGACACGCCTTGGCAGCCCAATCCAGGCGATGCCACGTGGCTCCCGGTGCCGGCCACGCTCGGTGCATGGGAGCGCTGGGGCGTGCCTGCGCTGGCGGACTACAACGGCATGGTCTGGTACCGCAGCCAGGTCACGCTGACCGCCGCGCAGGCAGCGCAGGGTGCCACGCTTGAGCTCGGTCCGGTTGATGAAACCGACATGACCTGGGTGAACGGGGTCGGCGTGGGCAGCCAGTACGCGCCCGGCCAGGCACGTTCGTATCCACTGCCGCCCGGTTTGCTGAAAGCCGGCACCAATCACGTCGTGATCAACGTGCTGGACACCTGGGCCGACGGTGGACTGGCCGGCCCGGCGTCCGCGTACGCGATGCGTTTCGGCGATGGCACCCGCGTCGCGCTGGACGCAAGGTGGCAGTATCGTGCCGCGCCCGGCCCGGATGCGCCTCCGTTGGCACCCTGGCATGCCGCCACCGGTCTGTCGACGCTTTACAACGGCATGATCTCCCCCCTCGGTCACATCGGACTGCGCGGTGTGGCGTGGTACCAGGGGGAATCCAACACCGGCGATGGCCGGGGTTATGCACCGCGATTACGCACCCTGCGTGACGACTGGCGCAGGCAGTTCGGCGCGCACACGCCGCTGCTGATCGTGCAGCTGGCCGGTTACGGCCAGCCGACGGTGGCTCCGGTGGAAAGCGGCTGGGCCGAGGTGCGCGACGCACAGCGTCGCGTGGCTGCGGAAGACCCGCAGAGCGGGCTTGCCGTTGCCATCGACATCGGCGACGCCTACGACATTCACCCGCCGAACAAGCAGGAGCTTGGCCGGCGCCTGGCGCGGCTGGCCCGGCACGTGGCGCACGGGGAAGCCGGATTGTCTCCGTCCGGCCCGACCGCACGCGGTGCGACACGTACTTCGTCCGGAGTGAGCGTGCACTTTGACGATGTCAGTGGCGCACTGGTCACGACTGGCGCGCGGCGACCCATCGGATTCGAGCTTTGCACCGCCGATGGCTCGCCGTGCACCTACGCCGAAGCCGAGCTCCACGGACACGATGTTGTTCTTCGTGGCCCGGCCGCACAGACCTCGACCCGCGTGCGCTACTGCTGGGCAGACGGCCCGGTCTGCACGCTGCGCGACCGCAGCGGTGCGCCGGCGGGGCCGTTCGAGCTGGTCATCGTCGAGGGCGCCATACGGTGATGAAGCTACGCATCATGGTGCTCGTTCTGATCCTGGCCGCCATGGGGCTCGCGCGTGCGCCGCAACCGGTACTGCCGGTCTATTTCGACTGGTTTGAATACAGCGGCCACGATGTAGCCTTCGACGATGCTCTACCGGCCGGGCATTACCGCAACCCGGTGCTCGCCGGATTTCACGCCGACCCGAGCGTTGTCGCCGCCAACGGCCGCTTCTATCTGGTCAACTCCAGCTTTGCGTACTTTCCCGGCATTCCGGTGTTTGAAAGCACCGACCTGGTGCACTGGAACCAGATCGGCAATGTCATTGATCGCCCGGGCATGGTGGATTTTGACGGCCTGGGCGTGTCCCGTGGCATCTTCGCGCCGGCCATTTCGCATCACGACGGCCTGTTCTACGTGATCACCACCGCCGTCGACAGCGGCGGCAACTTCATCGTCACCGCGCGCGATCCGGCCGGTCCATGGTCGGAGCCACATTGGCTGCCCAGCATCGGCGGCATTGATCCGTCGCTGTACTTCGATGAGGACGGCCGTGCCTACCTTGTGAACAATGACGCGCCAGACGGGAAGCCGCGTTACGAGGGGCACCGGGCCATCTGGATGCAGCAGATCGACCGGACCACGCTGCAGCCGGTCGGACCACGCAAGGTGCTGGTGGACGGGGGCGTGGACCCGGCGACCAAGCCGATCTGGATCGAAGGGCCCCACCTCTACAAACGCGAAGGATGGTATTACCTGTCCGCCGCGGAAGGCGGCACGGGTCCGCAGCATTCGCAGGTAGTGCTGCGCAGCCGCAGCGTCTGGGGGCCCTATGTGCCGTTTGCGGGCAATCCGATCCTCACCCAGCGCGACCTCCCGGCAGACAGGCCCCTGCCCATCACCAACGCTGGCCATGCCGACCTGGTGGAAGGACCGGATGGCTCCTGGTGGGCGGTATTCCTGGCAAGCCGCAACTACCAGCAACGCCACTACAACACCGGCCGCGAGACCTACCTGCTGCCGGTGCAGTGGCAGGACGGCTGGCCGATCATCCTGCCCGCCGGGCAGACCATCCCGTATGTAGCGAAGGCACCGTCCTGGATGCAGGGCGGACTGTCGCAGGCACCGCGCACCGGCAATTTCGTGGAACGCGATGATTTCAACGGCTTGAAGCCGGGTGATGGATGGCTACAGGTACGGGTTCCCTCCAGGATGTGGATCGATTTGAGCAGCCGTCCCGGCAGTCTGGCCGTGCATCCGTTGCGAGACGATCTCAACACCCGGCGCAACCCGTCGTTCCTCGGCCGCCGCCAGCAGCATCTGCGCTTCGAAGCCAGTACCGAAATGACGCTCCCGTCGTCGGGCGTCGCGGCCGGACTGGCGGCCTACCAGAGCGAAGACTACTGGTACTTCTTTGGCGTTCGTCAGCTGGACGGGAATCGCATGGCCGTGTTCGCTGAAGGACGCGACGGCGGCGGAGTCACGAAGCCCCTGGCCAGCCGCGAACTGAAGGCAACCTCGTCTCTACGCCTGAAGATCAGCGGCGACGAAGGCCGCTACGCCTTTGCGTTCGACAGCGACGATGGATGCGGTTGGCAGACGCTGAAGGGCGACGTCGACGGCACCGTTTTGAGTACGGATCGTGCAGGGGGCTTTGTCGGCACCCTGCTGGGACCATTCGCGCGCGACGAGCGCGCATCGAGGAGCAGATGATGATGCGGAACCCCTGTTCGCTGTATCGCACGCTGGCCCTGAGCGCCGCCATCGCGATGGCTACCGCTGTTCATGCGGCGCAACCGCAACCGTGGCTGGATACGTCCGCCTCGTTTGAAACCCGCGCTGCGGCGCTGGTGTCACAGATGACGCTGGAGGAAAAGGCGGCGCAGATGCAGAACGCCGCCCCGGCCATCGAGCGGCTGGGTGTTCCGGCGTACGACTGGTGGAACGAGGGTCTGCACGGCGTGGCGCGGGCAGGGCAGGCGACGGTGTTCCCGCAGGCCATCGGCCTGGCCGCCACCTTTGACGTGCCCCTGATGCAGCAGGTGGCCACCACCATCAGCGACGAGGCGCGCGCCAAACACCATCAGTTCGTCCGCGAGAACCAGCACGGGCGCTACCAGGGGCTGACGTTCTGGTCGCCGAACATCAATATCTTCCGTGACCCGCGCTGGGGCCGGGGCCAGGAAACCTATGGCGAAGACCCTTACCTGACCGCGCGCATGGGCGTGGCCTTCGTGCACGGCCTGCAGGGTGACGACCCGGTGTACCGCAAGCTGGACGCCACCGCCAAGCATTTCGCGGTGCACAGCGGGCCCGAGGCCGACCGCCACCATTTCGACGCCCGCCCCAGCAAGCGGGACCTGTATGACACCTACTTCCCTGCGTTCGAGGCGCTGGTGAAGGAGGGCGACGTCGATGCGGTGATGGGGGCGTACAACCGGGTATACGGCGAATCCGCAAGCGCCAGCCAGTTCCTGCTGCGCGACGTGCTGCGCCGCGACTGGGGATTCAAGGGCTATGTGGTGTCCGACTGCTGGGCCATCGTGGACATCTGGAAGCATCACAAAATCGAGCCCACCCGCGAGGCGGCGGCGGCGCTGGCGGTGAAGAACGGCACTGAGCTGGAATGCGGACAGGAGTACGCCACGCTGCCGGCGGCGGTGCGTCAGGGCTTGATCAGCGAAGCCGAGATTGATGATGCGGTGACACGCCTGTTCGCAGCGCGGATGCGATTGGGCATGTTTGACCCGGCCGAGAAGGTGCGCTGGGCACGCATTCCTGCTTCGGTGAACCAGGCACCGGCGCACGACGCGCTTGCGTTGAAGGCCGCCCAGGAATCGCTGGTCCTGCTGAAGAACGATGGTGTGCTGCCGCTTGCGCCCACCGTCAAGCGCATTGCCGTGGTGGGCCCGACCGCCGACGACACCATGGCGTTGCTGGGGAACTACTTTGGCACCCCGGCCGCACCGGTCACCGTGCTGCAGGGCATCCGCGATGCCGCCAAGGGCGTTGAGGTGCGTTACGCACGCGGGGTGGACCTGGTGGAGGGACGCGACGATCCCAGTGCCACGCCCCTGATCGAGGCCGCCTACCTGCGGCCGTCGGCCGATTCCCCCGAGCGCGGTCTGCGCGGCGAGTACTTCCGCACGGCCGATCTCTCCGGTACGCCGGCATTGGTGCGCACCGACGCCCAGATTGGTTTCCGCTGGGATCGTGGCTCGCCCACCGACAACCTGATGGCTCGGGGCGAGGCCGGGCCGGGGCAGGGCGTTCCAAACGATGGCTTCAGCATCCGCTGGAGCGGCCAGCTGCTGCCGCCTGTGTCGGGGCGCTATCGGGTCGAGGCCGCCGCCGATGACGGCTACCGGCTGTACGTGGATGGAAAGCAGGTACTGGACCATTGGGCACCGAGTGACCGCATGCGCGGCGACGGCGTGGAACTGGAGCTGCAGGCCGGGCGGGCGTACGACCTGCGTCTGGAGTACTTCGACGCCGAGCGCGATGCCGGCGTGCGGCTGGGCTGGCGCATGCCCGGTGCCAAGCCGCCGTTCGAGGAGGCGCTGGACGCCGCGCGCAGCGCGGACGTGGTGGTGTTCGTCGGTGGCCTTACCGGGGATGTCGAGGGTGAAGAGATGAAGGTCAACTATCCCGGCTTCGCCGGCGGTGACCGCACCGACCTGCGACTGCCTGCCACCCAGCGCACGCTGCTGGAGGCACTGCAGGCCACGGGCAAACCGGTGGTGATGGTGCTCACCGGCGGCTCGGCGCTGGCGGTGGAGCCTTCGAAACTGTCGGCCATTCTGATGAGCTGGTACCCGGGCCAGCGCGGCGGCACGGCCGTGGGCCAGGCGCTGTTCGGCGAGGTCAATCCGGGAGGACGCCTGCCGGTGACCTTCTACACGGCGGACCAGGCGATGCCGGCGTTTGACGATTACACGATGGAAGGGCGGACCTATCGTTACTTCCGGGGCACACCGCTGTATCCGTTCGGGCATGGGCTGTCGTATACCCGGTTCGACTACGACAGGCTGCGGTTGGACACGCCGCGCATCGCTCCGGACGGTCGCCTCAACGTCGCGGTGGACATTGCCAACACCGGCAAGCGCGCCGGCGACGAAGTAGTGCAGTTGTACGTACGGCGACTGCAGGCCGGGACGGGCGAGGCGCAGCAGAACCTGCGTGGCTTCCAGCGCGTGCATCTGGCCCCCGGCGAGAAGCGGACGGTGGCATTCGAACTGGACGTTCAACAGGCGCTGCGGCAGTACGACGAAGCTGCTTCCGCTTACAAGGTACCCGCCGGACGCTATGAGGTCCGGATAGGCGGCTCCAGTGCCGATGCCCGCGTGCGGTCCGGATTCGAGGTGGAGGCCGCACGTGACTGACCCGAGCTCCACCGCCGCCACCGAACACATACTGTCGGTCCGCGAAAAGCTGGGCTACAGCCTGGGCGATCTGGCGGCAAATCTCATCTTCCAGACGCTGGTCACCTACCTGGCGTTCTTCTACACCGATGTGTTCCGGTTGCCGCCTGCCACGGCGGCCACCATCATTTTCGTGATCGGCCTGCTCGGCGCGTTCGTGTTCACGCCGTTGATCGGCATTGCCGCGGACCGGACCACCTCGCGCTGGGGCAGGTTCCGCCCGTGGATCCTGTGGACAGCAGTGCCGTTCGGCGTGCTGTCGTTGCTTGCCTTCAGTACGCCGGACTTCAGTGAGCGCGGCAAGGTGGCGTACGCCTTGGCCACCTATGGCCTGTTGATGCTGGTGTATGCCGCCAACAACCTGCCGTACTCCGCGCTGAGCGGCGTGCTGACCGGCAGCATGGCCCAGCGCAACAGCCTGTCGGCCTACCGCTTCGTGGCGGTGATGATCGCCCAGTTCATCATCCAGGTTCTGCTGTTGCCGCTGGTGCTGATTCTGGGCGACGGCGACCGCGTGCTTGGCTTCGAGCGGGTGATGATGGTGTTTGCGGTGGTGGGTACGGCGTTCTTCCTGATCACCTTCGCCACCACACGCGAACGCATTGTTGCCGCCAAGGAGCAGACGGGAGGCGTAGTGCAGGATCTGACCGACCTGCTGCGCAATCGTCCCTGGCAGGTGATGCTGGCGTTGACGATCCTGGTGTTCATGAATCTCGCCCTCAAGGGCGGCACCTACATCTATTATTTCCAGTACTACATGAGTGAGGCCGCGCTGGCCGGCTTCCTTGAACGCACGGGATTCAATGGTCTCATCCAGGGATTGAACGCGGGGATCAGAGGGGCAGGGCTGTCGGGCTTCACCTGGCCGGAAGATCCGGCGACTTCCGCGTTCAGCCTGTTCAATGCCTGCGGCATCATCTGCATGATTCTCGGTATCGGCGTTTCGCGCCGTCTGGCGGATCGCTTCGGCAAGCGCGACGTCTTCGGCGCTGCCTTGTTGGCCTCCACCGTGTTCCTGCTGGTGTTCTATCTGTTCCCGCCCACGGCCGTAGCCGTGGCATTCGTGTCTTTCATGCTGCATGGTTTCTGCTACGGCATCACGATTCCGCTGCTATGGGCGATGATCGCGGACGTCGCCGACTACTCCGAGTGGAAGAACCATCGCCGCGCCACCGCCATCATCTTCTCCGCGATGCTGTGCGGGCTGAAGGTCGGGTTGAGCGTGGGCGGTGCCCTGGTGGCCGGCATACTCGCGCACTACGGCTATCAGGCCGGCGCGGCGCAGCAGCCGGAGGGCGTGATTGATGGCATCCGGCTGACCGTCAGCATCTATTGCTCCATCCCGTTCCTGCTGGCGGTGGCGCTGCTGTTTCTCTACGAGATCGACAAACGCATGGAAAACCAGATCGAGCAAGAGCTTCAGCAGCGCCGTGAGCGGCGCGACCTGCAGCAGCTGGCGACGCACGCCATTTCGCAACCGCTGGTGACCCACATGTTCACGGCCGATCCGTCGGCACACGTGTTTGAGGGACGGCTGTATATCTACCCCTCGCACGATATCGACGCCGGCGCGCCGTTTGACGATGAGGGCGGCCACTTCGGCATGGAGGACTACCACGTGCTGCGCATGGACACGCCCACGGCCGGGGCCGTTGACTGTGGCGTGGCCCTGCACGTACGTGACGTGCCGTGGGCCGAGAAGCAGATGTGGGCACCTGACGCGGCGTATCGTGACGGACGCTACTACCTTTATTTCCCTGCCAAGGACCCGCAGGGAATTTTCCGCATCGGCGTGGCGGTGGCCGACCGCCCGGAGGGTCCTTTCACGGCTGAGCTCGAGCCGATGAATGGTACGTATTCGATCGACCCGGCTGTATTCGAGGACGAAGACCGGGAACATTACCTCTACTTTGGCGGGATATGGGGCGGTCAGCTGCAGAAATACCGCGACAATCGTTTTGATGCGGCTCATGAGGAGCCCACCGGCGATGCACCGGCCCTGGGCCCGAGGGTGGGGCGATTGGACGCAGGCATGACGCAGCTGGCCGAACCGACGCGCGAGGTGGTCATCCTGGACGAACACGGGCAGCCGCTGCGCGCCGACGACCACGCGCGCCGCTTCTTTGAAGGGCCATGGCTGCACAAGGTCGGCGGCAGGTACTACCTGTCGTATTCCACCGGCAACACGCATCTGCTGTGCTACGCGGTGGGCGACAGTCCGTACGGGCCGTTCACCTACAAGGGCGTGATCCTCACGCCTGTGGTCGGCTGGACGACCCACCACTCCATCTGCCAGTTCGAGGGACAGTGGTGGCTGTTCTATCACGACGCGCTGTTGTCGGGCGGTGTGACCCACCTGCGCTCGGTCAAGTGCACGCCACTGCAGATCGACCCGGATGGCAGCATCCGGACAATCAACCCGTATGGAGCCTGAGCCGGTGATCCCGGTAGACGATGCGCAGGCCCCGATGCCGGCCGGCCCACTGCACTGGCTGCGTTCCGGTGCACTGGAGGTGGCATTGGCCCCGGAGGCGGGCGGGCGGATCGCCCAGCTGCGTTACGCAGGCGTGGACTGGCTCGTGGGTCCGGAAGACGGCTGGCCCGCGACCATTGCCTGGGGCTGCTATCCGATGGTGCCGTGGGCGGGTCGGATCCGGCACGGGCGCTTCCGCTTTGATGGCAAGGCGTACGTGCTGCCGATCAACTTCGAGGATCATGCGATCCACGGAGTCGGGTTCTCGCAGGCGTGGCAGCTGGATGCGCTGGCGTCGGACGCGGCTACCTTGTCGCTGGCGCTTCCTGAAGACGAGTACTGGCCCTTTGGTGGCGTTGCCACGCAGGTCATCCAGCTCCATTCCAGCAGCATGCGCCTGCGGTTGGCGGTGGAAGCGGGCAGCCGGCCCATGCCGGCGGTGCTCGGCTGGCACCCATGGTTCCGCAAACCCGAGCGGCTGGTGTTTGCGCCTGAAGCCATGTATCCGCGGGACGAGGAGGGCATTGCGGTGTTTCCGCCCCAGGCACCCGTGCCGGGTCCGTGGGATGACTGCTTTGTCTCCCGGGAGGACGTGGTGCTGGAGCGGGGTGGGCAACGGCTTCGGCTGCGTTCCGACACCGATCATTGGGTGGTTTATGACGGGGCAGCGCATGCCACGTGCGTGGAGCCGCAGACCGGGCCTCCGGATGGGTTCAACTTGAAGCCGAACAGGCTAGAGCCGGGCCAGCGTCTGTCCCTCACCTTCGAGATGAGCTTCGCGTAGGGACACGCCATGCGTGTCCAGCACCATCCGGATGACGCGCATGGCGCGTCACTACGCGACCTGTCAAATGGCGTAGAGCCACGCCCTGCGTGGCTTCGAGGTGTCCGACCCAGGCGCAGCCACGCAGGGCGTGGCTCTACGGGTTATCCGGTGCCCCAAGGACGCGCATGGCGCGTCCCTACAGGTCGCCCGACCAAATAAGATCGCGCGACCACCCATCCCGCGCGACCAAGGATCGTAGTGACACGCCATGCGTGTCAACGCCATGATCCTGCGCACGTAGGGCAGCGATGCGTGTCAACGCCATGATCCTGCGCACCTAATGCGCCTCACCGCCCGCCAGGAACACTCTGTTGCCCTCCTGACCACACCCCCGGGCGTATAGTCGTCTGCATCCTTCACACGGATCGACACCATGCCCAAAGGCTCGGATCTTCTCGTCGCCGCCCTGGAAAACGAAGGCGTAGACCGCATCTTCGGCGTTCCTGGCGAGGAAAACCTCGATTTCCTCGAATCCCTCCGCAACTCACGCATCGAACTGGTCCTCACCCGCCATGAACAGGCGGCGGCCTTCATGGCGGCCACGCATGGCCGGCTGACCGGCCGGCCCGGCGTGTGCCTGGCCACCCTGGGCCCTGGCGCGCTGAATTTTTCCACCGGTGCCGCCTACGCTCACCTGGGGGCCTGGCCACTGATCCTGATCACCGGCCAGAAGGCGGTGATGAGCGCCAAGCAGGCCCGTTTCCAGATCGTGGACATCGTGGCCTCCATGAAGCCGTTGACCAAGATGACCCGACAGATCGTCAATCCAGCGGCGATTCCCGCTACCGTGCGTGACGCGTTCCGGGTCGCCATGGAGGAGCGCCCCGGGCCGGTGCATCTGGAACTGCCGGAGGACATTGCCGGCGAAGAAGTCGAGGATGTCCCCGTCGTCCCCGTGCATCCATTGGAACGGCCGGTCGCGCTAGCCGCCGCGCTGGATCGTGCCGCTGCCGCCATTCTCGCCGCCAAACGCCCGCTGGTGATGATCGGCGCGGCCGGCAGCCGCCCGTGGCTCGCCGATACGTTGTCGGCCTTCGTGGCGCGCACGCGGCTCCCGTTCTTCAACACCCAGATGGGCAAGGGCGCGGTGACCGGCGGTTCCAACCTCTACATGGGCACCGCCGCGTTGTCCGAAGGGGACTACGTCCATGAGGCGGTCGCCCGGGCCGACCTGATCATCGCCATCGGCCACGATACGGTAGAGAAGCCGCCGTTCCTTATGAAAAGCGGGGGTGGACCCAAGGTCATCCACGTCAGCTTCCAGTCCGCCACGGTCGAGCAGGTCTATCAGCCGGACATCGAAGTACTCGGTGACATCGGTGCCAGCGTGGCCGCGCTGGCGGATCGGCTGGAGGGCAGGCTCACTGAAGATGTCGGAATGATGGAGCTGCGCCAGAAGATCCTGGCGCGACTCAACGACCGCGCCGAGGAAGACCGCTTCCCGGTCACGCCGCAGCGCCTGGTGCACGATGTGCGTGAAGCGATGCCCGAGGACGGCATCGTCTGCCTCGACAACGGCATGTACAAGATCTGGTTCGCGCGCAATTACCGCACGCATGTCGCCAACACGCTGCTGCTCGACAATGCCCTGGCCACCATGGGTGCGGGCCTGCCGTCCGCCATGATGGCGGCGCTGCTGTATCCGCAGCGCCGCGTGTTGGCCGTGTGCGGCGACGGCGGCTTCATGATGAACTCGCAGGAGATGGAAACGGCCGTGCGGCTGGGCCTGGACCTGGTGGTGCTGGTCCTCAACGACAGTGCCTACGGCATGATCCGCTGGAAGCAGGCGGTGGATGGTTTCGAGGACTTCGGCATGCGCTTTGGCAATCCGGACTTCGTGCGCTACGCCGAGGCCTACGGGGCCAAGGGCACCCGCGTCACCGCCGTGGAGGATCTGGCGCCCAGCATCGAAGCCGCCTTTGCCGGTGGCGGCGTGCATCTGCTGGACGTGCCGATCGACTACTCCGAAAACACCCGCGTACTGGTCAACGAACTGCGCAACCGCACCCCCGATGTCGGCTGCGCGTAATACCAAGGAATCCACATGCTTACCGTAGTACAGGCTTACGACCGCGCCCCGATCGCGGAACTGCCCTTTGACGATGCCGCCGCCCTGGAGCGCAAACTCAGTGCAGCGGAAAAAGCGTTCAAGAACCGTGACGGCTGGCTGCCGCCGCATCAGCGCATTGCGATCCTGCGCCGCCTGGCCGCCTTGATGGAGACCCGGCGCGATCACCTGGCGATGCAGATCGCGCGGGAAGGCGGCAAGCCGCTGCCTGATGCCATTGTTGAAACCAACCGCGCGATAGATGGCGTCCATAACGCGGCCGATGAACTACGCAACTTCGCCGGCCGCGAGATCCCGATGGGTCTTTCGGCCGCAGCGGACAACCGCTGGGCGTTCACCACCAAGGAGCCGATTGGCATCGTGGCGGCGATCTCGGCCTTCAACCATCCGCTCAATCTGATCGTGCATCAGGTGGCCCCGGCCATCGCGGTCGGATGCCCGGTGATCATCAAGCCGGCGTCGGCCACGCCGTTGTCGTGCCTGGAGTTTGTCGCCATGGCCCACGAAGCCGGCCTGCCGGAGCCGTGGGCACAGACCTTCCTGCCAGATGGCAATGAACTGGCCGAGGCGCTGGCGACCGACAAGCGCATCGCGTTCCTGAGTTTCATCGGCTCGGCCAAAGTCGGTTGGTCGCTGCACGCCAAGCTCGCACACGGCGCGCGCTCGGCACTGGAGCATGGTGGCGTGGCCCCGGCCATCGTCGATCGCAGCGCCGACCTCGGCAAGATCATCGAGCCGATTGTGAAGGGTGGCTACTACCATGCGGGGCAGGTGTGCGTGTCCACGCAGCGCATCTTCGTGCATGACACCCTCGCCGACGACTTCACCCAGGCGCTGATTGCCCGGGTGGAGAAGCTGCGCACGGGCGACCCGACGTTGAAGGACACCGAGGTCGGCCCGCTGATCCAGATCCGCGAAGCGGACCGGGTCGCCGAGTGGATCGATGAGGCGGTGAAGGGCGGGGCGCAACTGGCCACAGGCGGCAAGCGTCTTTCCGAAACCACGCTGCAGCCGACCGTGCTGCTCAATCCCGCCGCTGATGCACGCATCACCACGCAGGAAGTGTTTGGACCGGTGGTGGCGGTATACCGCTACAGCGAGCTCGACGACGCCATCGCCCGTGCCAACGCGCTGCCGACCGCATTCCAGGCCAGCATTTTCGCCCAGGATATCGATGTCGCGATGCGCGCGGCCAACCGTCTGGATGCCTCGGCGGTGATGGTCAACGACCCGACCGCGTTCCGCACCGACTGGATGCCCTTTGCCGGCCGCCGCGAGTCCGGCTACGGTACCGGCGGCATCCCTTACACGATGCGCGACATGTCCCAGGAAAAGATGATCCTGCTGCGTCGAAGCTGATGCCAGCGCAGTCAGGCATCACGCCGTGTCGATGACCGGGTGTTCATGATTGTCCAGGTGGCGGCAGCTGCCGCCACGGTTCCCTTCTGGACACTGCGGAGAAACGCATGCGTGGCATCGGCCTCGGCCTGGGATTGGCGCTTCTGCTGACAGCGGGCACGGCGCGTGCCGCCGAGCTGACCGTGTCGGCGGCGGCGAGTCTGGTGGATGCATTCAAGGAGATTGGCACGGCGTACGAGACGTCGCACCCGGGTAGCAAGGTGCATCTCAATGTCGCCGCTTCCGGTGTGCTGCTGCAGCAGATCCGCAATGGCGCGCCGGTGGATGTGTTTGCCTCGGCCGATGAATTCACCATGGACGAGGCCGCCCGGGCCTCGCTCATCGTTCCATCCGGCCGTCACGTGTTCGCCCGCAATTCGCTGGTGGTCGTGGTGCCGATCAAAGCAGGGGCATCGCCCTCCCGCCTGCAGGACCTGACGGCAACGGCGGTGAAGCGGATCGCCGTAGGCAATCCACAGTCGGTGCCGGCTGGTCGCTACGCGCGAGCCGCACTTGAAGCCGCCGCACTATGGGAACCGCTGTCACCGAAGCTGATCACCACACAGAACGTGCGCCAGGCGCTGGATTATGTAGCGCGCGACGAAGTCGATGCGGGCTTTGTCTACGGCAGCGACGCCAGCACCTTCAAGCAGAGGGTCCGCACGGCCTTCACGGTGCCGCTGGCGCAGCCGGTCAACTATCCCATCGCCCCGGTCGCACGCAGCCGGCAGGCCGCGCAGGCTGCGGAATTCGTGGCCTTCGTGCGCTCCGCGCAGGCGCAGGCCATTCTGCGCCGCTACGGTTTCACTGCCCCCGACGCGCGCTAGATGGAGCTGGACTGGACAGCCGTACTGCTGTCGTTGAAGGTCGCTGGATCTGCAACGCTGGTCAATTTGCTGCTCGGTGTGGCCGCCGGGGCGGCGTTCGCCCGCTGGCGGTTTCCCGGCCGCGAAACGCTGGACACCCTGCTGACCCTGCCGATGGTGATGCCGCCCACCGTGCTGGGTTATTACCTGCTGGTGCTGGTGGGGCGAAATGGCCCCATCGGACACTGGCTGGACACGACGCTGGGCATCCAGCTGATCTTCACCTGGCAGGGCGCGGTGCTGGCGGCGGCCATCGTTTCGTTCCCTCTGGTGTTCAAGCCTGCACGGGCCGCATTCGAAGCAGTGGATACCCAGCTTGAACAGGCGGCGCGCGTGCTGGGTGTCCGTGAAGCAGGACTGTTCCTGCGCGTCTCCTTGCCATTGGCCTGGCGCGGCATCCTGCCAGGCCTGCTGCTGGGTTTCGCGCGGTCAATGGGCGAGTTCGGCGCGACCCTGATGGTGGCCGGCAGCATTCCCGGCAAGACCCAGACGCTCTCCATTGCGGTTTACGAGGCAGTGCAGGCGGGCCAGGATGACCGCGCCCTGTTCCTGGTGGTGGTGACCTCGGTCATCTGCATAGGGGCTTTGCTGATGGCCGGACGCTTCGCGGCAGGGCCACGCGAAGGGAGCCCGCGCCGATGACCTGCATCGACGCTCGCATCCAGATGCAGCTGGTATCGCCGGGGCGGCAGTTTGCGCTGGATGTTTCACTGCGTACCGCGGCCCGGCGGGTGGTGATTTTCGGCGAGTCGGGGGCGGGAAAAAGCCTGACCCTGAGGGCCATGGCCGGGTTGCTGAGACCCGATTCCGGTTGGATCCGCATCAACGGCGAAACACTCTTCGAGAGCGCGCAGCGCATCGACCTGCCGCCACAGAAACGGCGGATGGGCTATGTGTTCCAGGATTACGCGCTGTTTCCCCACCTGACCGTGCGTCAGAACATCGCCTTCGGACTGTCTGGCGGCCTGTTCAATCCGGGCCGACGCAGCCGCCCCGCGCTGGTGGAGCAGTGGCTGGAGCGTTTGAATCTGGGGCCGGTTGGTAACCAGTACCCGCGTGACATCTCCGGCGGCCAGCGACAACGCACCGCCGTGGCCCGCGCATTGGTGGCACAGCCACGCGCCTTGCTGCTCGATGAGCCGTTCGCAGCGCTGGACCCGGCCAACCGCCAGGCCACCCGCGAAGGACTGGAGCACCTGCTGGACACGCTGGGCATCCCGGTCGTGCTGATCACGCATGACAGGGAAGACCTTGAGCGTTTTGGTGGTGAGGTGCTTCACCTGCGTGACGGTCGCAACCTGGAACCGGATGCGGTGTAACGCCGGTTCAAGGCGGATCGATCAGACCCTGGCCGCGTGCCAGGCGAAGATCCTCAAGCGTGTCGATGTCCAGCGCCAGCGCCGGTGCGTGGATCATGGCCAGTTGCTGGCGGGGCAGGGTACGAAGCCGGTCGCGGAATCCGGCATTGCCGGGGGCGGCGTCGAGCGCGTCAAACCAGCTGCCGGGCACGACCGCAGGCACACCCACTGTTCCGGAAAGCACGGTG
The DNA here is from genome assembly GCF_003935715.1 of Stenotrophomonas sp. 278. Lineage (GTDB taxonomy): Bacteria > Pseudomonadota > Gammaproteobacteria > Xanthomonadales > Xanthomonadaceae > Stenotrophomonas > Stenotrophomonas maltophilia_AH. The sequence continues at coordinate 70,672 of NZ_RHPP01000002.1, forward strand.
GCGGCACAGCCAGACGCCGATCCTGCCGCGCCGTCCAGCAGCGCGTGCAGATGCGGCGATTCCAGCGCGGGCTGGTCACACCCCAGTACCAGCACCCGGTGGCATGCCTTGACCCATGGCGCTGCTGCCTGCAGGCTCGCTCCCATTCCCCGGCTTGGTTCGGGATGAACGATCTTCAATCCGGGGATATCGCGCAGCAGGTCAGCCATGCCGTGGGCGTGTGCGGGCAGCGCGATCACCAGGATCGCCGGCCCGGTCGCGGCGGCCAGCCGGGCCATGCGGTGCAGCAGCGTTTCACCGTCGCGGCGGAGCAGTTGCTTGGGTTGGCCGAGACGCTCGCTGATGCCGGCGGCCATGATCACGGCCGCGTGCGCGTCGGATACGGGGAGGTTCATGGCGGTCCGGCGTTGACGCCGTGACGCCACGACTGCAGCTGCGCGGCGATGCTCAATGCAATGGCTTCGGGACCTCTTCCGCCCAGCGGCAAGCCGATGGGCGAGCGCAGCCGGGGCAGCAGCAGGTCCCGCAGGGAGTGGGGCAGAACCTGGAAAAGATCTTCTCTTCGACGCTCGGGCCCCAGCAGCCCGATGAAGGGAACGGTCGACACCGCCAGCAGCTGCAGCGCCTCGAGATCGCGTTCGAAATTGTGATGCATCACCAGCGCTGCGTCCGGCCGAAGCCGGGTCAGCGGAGCGTCGGTAAAGGCGGCATCCGGTACCCGTGCACGCCACGACGCGCGTCCCTCGCTGACAGACACCGACCAGCCAAGACCCTGCAGCAGCGGCTGCAGCGGAACAGCCTCGGGGCCCGCGCCGTAGATCAGGACGCGCGGGGGGCGTCGCCAGCGAAGTGCCCAGACTTTTGGACGCGCGGACCAGTCTGGCGGACTGCTGTGAACATGATGGCGGATCCGCACGTCGCCAAACTGGCAGATAATGGCACCATCGGCCTGCACCGACATGTCCAAGGTGCCGTCCCCGTGCAGCCAGGCCTTGAACAGGGGTTCCAACCGCGCGAGAGCGGGCAGCGGCAGCAGCACAACACGCTGCCGGCCCCGGCACCCGACCGCATTGCCGGAGAACAGCGCGTCGTCGTCACGCGTATCGATTTCCATCCATTCCAGCGCACTCTGGTCGACTGCCTGCATCGCGCGGCGTTCGATCTCCGGCTCCAGGCATCCACCGCTGAGCCAACCGACATGCGCACCGTCGCTGAACAGCGCCAGCGTGCCCGCACGGGTGTAGGTCGAACCCTCGGTCTCGAGTACCACCGCCAGCGCGGCCCGCTGCCCGGCGTGCATGGCCTCCACCGCCGCGCGCAGCACGCGGGCAGGATTGCCTTCCTCCACGTCCAGTGGAACCGGATGTCCGTTTGCCTTCATCCCAGTGCAGGCAGTCCGGCCAGCAGCTTGTCCAGGGTGATCGGATACTCCCTCACGCGGGTGCCGGTCGCGTTGTAGATGGCGTTGGCCACCGCCGCGCTGACGCCACACAACCCCAGCTCGCCCACACCCTTGGCCTTCATCGGCGAGGAAACGGGGTCGGTTTCATCCAGGAACACGACCTCCTGGTGCGGAATGTCGGCGTGCACGGGCACTTCATAGCCGGCCAGGTCGTGGTTGACGAAGAAGCCCAGCCGGGTGTCCACCGCCAGCTCTTCCGACAACGCCGCACCCACGCCCATGGTCATCGCGCCGATCACCTGGCTGCGAGCGGTCTTGGGATTGAGGATGCGGCCTGCGGCACACACGGCGAGCATGCGACGGATGCGACTTTCGCCGGTGGCAACGTCCACACCGACCTCAACAAAATGGGCGGCAAAAGTGGACTGCTGGAAACGTTCCTCCAGCTTGTCGAACTCGATGCTGTCTTCGGCGACCAGCTCGCCGTCGGCAGCGGCCTTCTCCAGCGCGAAGGTCTTTCCGCCGGCGCTGACTTTGCCGTTGCCGAAGGAGGCGGTGGCCGGGTCCAGCCCCAGCTTGCCGGCGATCAGGTCGCGCATCCGGGTGCAGGCGGCGAACACACCGGCGGTGGAGCTGTTCGCGCCCCATTGGCCGCCAGAGCCGGCGGAGGCGGGGAAACTGGAATCCCCCAGTTTGACGGTGACCTGTTCCAGGGGGACGCCGAGCATCTCAGCCGCGGTCTGGCCGATGATGGTGTAGCTGCCAGTCCCGATATCGGTCATGTCGGTCTCTACCGTGACCCCACCCTTTGCATCGAGGCGGATGCGCGCCCCGGACTTCATCACCAGATTGTTGCGGAAACCGGCCGCCACGCCCATGCCCACCAGCCAGCGTCCATCGCGCTGCGTGCCCGGGCGGGCATTGCGCTTTTCCCAGCCAAACCGCTCGGCTCCGGTGCGCAGGCACTGCACCAGTTGCCGCTGCGAGAAAGGACGCTCGGCATTGGCCGGGTCCACCTGCGTGTCGTTGCGGATACGGAATTCGATCGGGTCCAGGCCGAGCTTTTCCGCCATTTCGTCCATGGCGATTTCCAGCGCCATCAGGCCGGGGGTTTCGCCCGGAGCACGCATGGCATTGCCTTCGGGCAGGTCCAGATGGGTCAGGCGCAGACCGGCCAGGCGGTGGGCACCGGCATACAGCAGTTTGGTCTGCTGCACGGCCTCCTCGGGCGAGCCGCCGGGCAGATTGCCCGACCACGATTCATGGCCGATGGCGGTCAACGTGCCTTCGGCCGTGGCCCCTAGGCGGATCCGCTGCAGGGTGGCGGGACGGTGCGTGGTGTTGTTGGCGATCTGCGGGCGCGACAGTGTGACCTTCACCGGCCGTTTGGCGGCACGCGCGCCCAGCGCGGCCAGCACCACATCGGAGCGGACAAACAGCTTGCCGCCAAATCCGCCGCCGATATAAGGCGAGATCAGGCGGACGTCCTCTTTGGGCAGCCCCAGGGTCTTGGCCAGGTCGGTCTTGCCCCAGTCGATCATCTGGTTGGACGTCCACACCGTCAGCTTGTTGCCCTCCCACGCAGCGAGCGTGGCATGCGGCTCCATCATGGCGTGTGACTGGTCAGGGGTGTGGTAGGTCGCATCCAGCGTGACCGGTGCCTCACCAAAGGCCTTCTCGAAGTTGCCGACGCGGGCGTCGGGATCGGTCTTCTGCAGCTTGCCACCGGCCTGTTTGGCCGCCGCCAGGTCATAGCTTCCCTTCTCCGTGGCGTAGCGGACGCGGACCAGCCCGGCAGCGGCACGCGCCTGCTCGAAGGTCTCGGCCACCACCAGCGCCAACGCCTGGTGGTAATGGGTGATCTCAGGCCCGCCCAGCAGCGGCGCGGCATTGCGCTGGGATTGCTGCAACGGACCTGCGTTCTCGGCCGTCACAATGGCCAGTACGCCGGGCGCGCGCCTCGCTGCATCCAGTTCCATCGCGCTGACACGCCCTTTGGCGATGCCGGCGGTGACCACGTAACCATAAGCGGGCGCGGACGTCGCCTGATGGTGCTCGTAGGCATAAGGCGCGTGGCCGGTGGTCTTCAGCGGGCCATCAATTCGGCTGAGCGGCTGACCCACCACCTTGAGCTGGTCGATCGGATTGGTTCCTGCCGGTGTGTCGAACTTCATGGCTTACCCCCTCGCTTCCAGCAGAACCGACGCCAGCGTGCGCTCAGCCAGCTGCACCTTGAACGCATTCTGTGATGATGGTGACGCGCCTTCTAGCAGCTTGGCCATCACGGCCGCCGCGCCCTGCGGCAACAGCGCGTCCGCCTCGGGTTTCCGCCACGGCTTGTAGGCCACACCGCCGAGTGCGACGCGACCGCTGCCGTCACGCTGCAGCACCGCGGCCACCGATACCAGCGCGAAGGCATAAGAGGCCCGGTCACGCACCTTGCGGTAGATGTGGGTGCCACCCAGGGGTCGGGGCAAATGGACGGCGGCGATCAGCTCGCCCTTCTCAAGTGTCGTTTCAAGATGCGGTGTGCTGCCGGGCGCGCGGTACAGCGCATCCAGCGCGAAGGTGCGACTGCTGCCGTCGGGCCGCAGGGTTTCAACCTGCGCATCCAGCGCCATCATCGCCACCGCCATGTCGCTGGGGTGGGTGGCGATGCAGGACGCACTGGTACCCACCACCGCCAGTTGCCGGCTGATACCGCCAATGGCACCGCAGCCACTGCCTGGCAGGCGCTTGTTGCACGGCTGCGCGGTGTCGTAGAAGTAGGGGCAGCGGGTGCGCTGCAATAGATTCCCAGCGGTCGTCGCCTTGTTGCGCAGCTGACCCGAAGCACCGGCGACCAGCGCACGCGTGAGCAAGGCATAGTCGCGGCGGATACGACGGTCGGCGGCCAGGTCGGTGTTGCGCACCAGCGCGCCGATTCTCACGCCGCCTTCCGCGGTAGCTTCGATGGTGTCCAGCTTCAACCCATTGACATCGATGAGGTGTGCCGGCGTTTCAATCTCCAGCTTCATCAGGTCCAGCAGATTGGTGCCGCCAGCGATGAATCGCGCACCTTGCGTCCGCGCCGCGGCCGCGGCGGCCTCGGCAGGCGTGTTGACCCGTTCATAGGTGAAGGCTTTCATGCGCGGCGGCCCCCGACTTCTTCGATCGCCTCGACAATGTTCGAATACGCACCGCAGCGGCAGATGTTGCCGCTCATGCGTTCTCGGATCTCGTCGCCGGACAGGGTCGCACGCCGCTCGAGGTCGCCGGTGACGTGGCTGGGAATATCGTCACGCAGTTCCTGCAGGACCGCGACCGCCGAGCAGATCTGGCCCGGCGTGCAGTAACCGCACTGGTAACCATCATGTTTCACGAAGGCCGCCTGCATGGGATGCAGATCTTCCGGCGAACCGAGCCCCTCGATGGTGGTGATTTTCGCACCTTCGTGCATCACCGCCAGGGTGAGGCAGGCATTGATGCGGCGACCGTCCACCAGCACCGTACAGGCACCGCACTGGCCATGGTCGCAGCCCTTCTTGGTACCGGTCAGCTGCAGATTCTCGCGCAATGCGTCCAGCAGGGTGACGCGGGTGTCCACCTCCAGGCTGCGCGCCTTGCCGTTCACCTCGAAGGCGACGCGCGCGGTGACCGGCGGGCGCGCATCCGTGTTGCCCTGTGCGTGGGCTACCACTGCAGGCAACGCCATGCTGGTGGCCGACCCTGCACCGAGCTTCAGCACGTCACGACGTGACAGGGAAAGATAGGGAGGGGTACTCATGCAGGGGCTCCTCGTTGGCTGGTGCAGCCTGGCTCACGGGGTTGGGCACGGCACGCATCACGCGTGCCGACAGGACGATGATGCGGAACAGGCGGTTGGCGGATGGTGAAGCGCTTCTTCACGTGCGGCGTGCATCTGCTGCAGCCGGCGCAGGCCACCCTGCAGTGAGAACGCCTCGGGGTGACCGAGCGCCCGCAACGATCGCGCGGCCGCAAGGCTGCGCTTTCCGCTGGCGCAGAACAGCAGGATCGGGCCCCCGGCGGACGCCGTGAACCGGTCTGCACGCCAACGGGAATAGGGCATCCATTGGGTGTCGACGTCGCAGGGCATCGCTTCACGCTCGTCTGCCTCGCGCAGGTCGACCAGCTGGAAACCCGCCGATGCGGCGGCGACCAGCGATTCCGCCGTTCGTTCGAGGTCAGCGTCTGCGGCCCGCGCGACAAGCGCGCGTGACGCCACCTGGGCGCATCCTCCGGCACTGGCACAGCCAGTTGTCGGGTCGATGGGCAGGCGCTGCGTCATGGTGTCCAGCAGGTCCACCAGCAGCAGCTCGCCGGGAGGGCGGCGCGGCAGATCCAGCAGCAGTTTCAGCGCTTCGTTGGCCTGCAGCGTGCCGAGCACGCCCGGGACCGTCCCGAGTACGCCGGATTGCGCACAGCTGCCGAGCAGGCCGGCATCGGGCGGCTCCGGCCACAGACAACGCAGGCACGGACCGCCGGGCGCGCTCACCTGCATCTGCCCCTCATACTGGTGGACGCTGGCCAGAATGAGCGGGATCCCGGCGACCTGCGCGGCATCGCTGCTCAGATAGCGGCTGCCCATGTCGTCCGTACATTCCAGCACCAGGTCGAACTGCCGGAATGTGTCCACGACATCCCCGGCCTGCAGCGGCTGGGTGAAGACCTTTACGGACAGCGCGGGGTTCTGTGCACGCACGCGCTGGGCCGCCACGACAGCCTTGGGCTGCCCGATGTCCGCAGCGGTATACAGTGTCTGCCGATGCAGGTTGCTGGCCTCGACGCGGTCGCCATCGACGATCCCCAGGGTGCCGATTCCGGTGGCCGCCAGGTAGGTAAGGGCAGGGCTGCCCAGTCCGCCGGCCCCTATCACCAGCACCCGTGCGGCCGCCAGCCGGGCCTGGCCCTGCTCGCCGACCTCGCGCAGCCGGGACTGGCGTGAGTAGTCAGGCACAAAGTGTGCGTCGGTTGATGTGTCAGCGCTGCCATGGGAACACACGACCCATTGGGTATCGCCCTGCAGGTACAGTTCCTTCTTCCACACCGGCAACCGATGCTTGAATGCATCAATGATGTAACGGCACGCCCGGAACGCCGCGTCCCGATGCGGCGAGGAAACCCCGACCCACACCGCGAGATCACCCACTCGCAGCCGGCCGCTGCGATGAACACCGACCGCTTCGATGTCGCCGAAACGCGCGCGGGCCTCGGCCAGGATGGCTTCGCCCTCGGCCAGGGCCAGTTCTGCATAGACTTCGTACTCCAGGCCTTCGACCTCACGGCCGTCATTGCGATCGCGCACCCAGCCTTCGAACGCGCAGAAGCCGCCATGGCCTGGATGGGCTACTGCGCTCCGCAGCGCGTCCACGTCCAGTGGCATCGCGCTGACCGAAAACCCCGGGATCCCGTGCCGGCTCATCCGCCGTTGACCGGTGGAATGAACACGACCGTGTCTCCATCATGCAGGGGGCGGTCCCAGTCGCAGAAGCGGGCATTGACCGCCACCTTCATCACGGACGCGGGCAGGGAGAAGCCGTGCCGGGCGCGCAGCTGTTCGTACAGCGACGCAGGCGAAGCGGCCTCGGTCTGCAGAAGCTCGGTGCCGGTACGGGCTTCTTCCCGCAGCTGGGCGTAGTAACGCAGTTCCAGATGTGGCATCAGTTCAACTCCAGTTGGCGCTGCGCCTGCAGCAGTTCCTCAGGCGTGTTCACGTTGTCCAGCGCGCGTCCGGGCGAGGGCAGGCGGTGCGTGCGCAGCTGCTGCAGCGCGCTGCGCGGGCAGTACAGTCCTGCTTCGTAGCGTTGCCTCAGCAGTGCCGTGGATGAAGGCTCCCAGATGGCGCAGAGCGGTTCGGGCAGTCCGTCATGACGACTGTCGAAGGCCGTGGCGTCACAGTGCGGTGCGCGCGCCTCGATGAGGGCGGCCAGCGTGGTGGTGTCCAGCAGCGGCAGATCACAGGCGACCACCAGCCAGCCCGCGTCCGGCTCGGCCTGCTGCGCGGTGAGCAGACCGGCCATTGGCCCCACGCTTTCGACGCTGTCGACCAGAACAGGAAGGCCGGCGCGCAGGGTCTCGCCGCGCTGCCCTGGGTTGATGCTGACCACCACCTTGGCGACGTTGACCTTCTGCAGCATGTCCCAGGTGCGCAGCAGCTGCGGACGTCCGGCGTACTCAATCAGGGCTTTGTCGGTGCGCATGCGCCGGCTGGATCCGCCGCTCAGCACCAGTGCGAACAGGGGAGCGCTCATGCCGACGGCTCCAGGTCGGATTTTCCGCCCTGTTTCGAGATCAGTCGCACCTGCTCGATGACGATCGCGTGCGACAGCGCCTTGCACATGTCATACAGGGTCAGGGCGGCAATGCTGGCCCCGGTGAGCGCCTCCATCTCCACGCCGGTGGTGCCATGACAGGCCACGGTGCAGTCGATGATGGCGCAGTCGCCCTCCATGTCGATCGCGATGTCGCAGCGCTGCAGGGCAAGCGGGTGGCAGAGCGGAATCAACTGGGCCGTGGCTTTCGCTCCCATCACCCCGGCAATATGCGCCACGGTCAGCACGGCCCCCTTGGGCAGCACGAACTGCGCATCACGCAGCTGCGCCGCCACTGCAGGCGGAAAGCGCACCCGGGCCTGCGCATGCGCGGTCCGCTGTGTGGCGGCTTTCCCGCCGACGTCGACCATGCGCGGGCGCGCATCGGCATCCAGATGTGACAACGGGAAGGTACCGGTCTGCATCATCCACCTATGTAGTGCATTTCAATTCGACGGCCGGCGGCTGCCACCGGTCGGCCACGCAGTTCGCTGTAGCGGTCGGTGCGTGCGCTCCATACCCCGGCGAGCACTGCGTGCAGAGCCGCGTCATCCTCGCTGGCGCGCAACAGGCCGCGCAGGTCGGTGCCGTGCTCGGCAAACAGACAGGTGTAGAGCTGCCCTTCCGACGACAGCCGGGCCCGGGTGCAGTCGCCACAGAACGGTTTGGAGATCGACGAGATCAATCCGATCTCGCCGGCTCCGTCCACGAAACGGTAGCGCGTGGCGACTTCGCCAGGATGGCGCGGCGGCAGCGCCTGCAATGGCCAATGCGTGTGGATGCGCTCGCGCAGTTCCTCTGAGCTCACCACCGCATCGGCTGACCAGGCATTGCGGTTTCCCACGTCCATGAATTCAATGAAACGCAGCACGACGCCCGTGCCGCGGAAGTGCTCGACCAAGGCCAGCGCGCCCGCGTCATTGAGGCCGCGCTGCACGACAGCGTTGATCTTCACCCCGTCACGGAAGCCCGCGTGCCGGGCCACTTCGATCCCCTGCAGCACCTTGTGCACGTCCCCCCGCCCGCCGCTCAGCTGGCGGAACAGGATCGGATCCAGGGTATCCAGGCTCACCGTGATCCGGTCGAGCCCTGCGGCGGCCAGTGCGTCGGCTTGGCGATCCAGCAGCACGCCATTGGTGGTCAGGGCGATGTCATCGATACCCTCGATGGACCGCAGCCGCGCGACCAGCGTTGGCAGTCCGGGACGCAGCAGCGGTTCTCCGCCGGTGAGTCGCAGCTTGCTCACCCCCAGCCGCGCGGCCTGCCGGCAGACCCGCTCGATCTCGTTGAAGTCCAGGCGCTGCGCGTTGTCCAGGAACGCGTAGTCCTCGCCGTAGGTCGATGCCGGCATGCAGTAGGTGCATCGGAAATTGCAGCGGTCCATTACCGAGATGCGCAGATCACGCAATGGACGTCCTCGACGATCCAGCAGGGGCGTGGGTGTGTTCATGTCACCACCGATGCAGCCGCAGCGACTGGCCGGCCTCGACAGCCGTTCCGGCGGCCAGCTCGACCACACCCGCGGTGTCTGCCAGCGCCGTGAAGTCGCCGGAGTTCCGGGAGCCCACAGGCTCAGCCATCATTCCGCCTGCAGCATCCAGCTTCACTGTCACCGGTATGAACTGGGTCAGCGCAAATGCCGGCAATGCACGTGCAAGTCTGATCTGCAGCGGCAGCTCGGACAACGCGCCCATGCGTGACTGCAGGGCGGGGCGCACATACCGGACCAGACAGACGAGGGAGGAAACGGGGTTGCCGGGCAGGGCGAACACCAGTTGTCCGGCTGGACCGACGCCGAACCACATTGGTTTGCCGGGTCGTTGCGCAATGCCATGAAAGCGACACTGCACCCCCAGCGACTGCAACACCTCAGGCAGGTAGTCGCGTTGCCCCATGGACACGCCGCCGGAAAGCACGAGGGTGTCATGGTCCTCCAGCAGCCTGGCCAGTGCCGGTCGCAGCTGCTCCGGGTCATCGCGCAGGTGGTGGCGGGAGGCGCGCCCCAACCCGGCAGTCTGCAGCGCTGTCATCAGGGCGAAGTCATTGGACCGGCGGATGCGACCGGCGGGCAGCGGGGAATCCACGTCCACCAGTTCGTCACCGGTGGCGACGATGGCGATCGTGGGAAGCCGTGCCACCCTCACCGAGGCCACGCCGTTGGCCGCCAGCAGTTCCATCTGGGCCGCTCCGATGGTCGCGCCGGGCTTAAGCACCGGGGTACCTGCCGCGCAGTCGCTGCCACGGGCGTGGACGAATCGACCGGGCGTCGGTTCGGCCGACGGCAGCAGCTGATAGCCGTGTGCGGTACGCTGGACGTGCTCGACCGGGATGATGCAGTCACAGCCTTCCGGCAGCTCGGCACCGGTGGCCACTTCAATGCAGGTACCAGGGTCCTCCAGGCGCACACGCGCGCCGCCGGCCATCTGGGCACCTGCGACCGGAAATACCGCTGGCAGGTGAGGCTGCCAATGCAGCGCGATGCCGTCCATCATGACGCGGTCGAAGGGCGGTTGCGGGCCTTCAGCAGACACGGTCTGCGCCAGCACCCGACCGCCCGCATCTTCCAACCGGATCTGCTCGCCGCCGGTCGATGTCACTTCGGCCTCGATGATCGCCATCGCTTCCTCCGCGCTGATCAACGCCTTCATTGTCCGCACCTCGGTCCCACCCGATCCTCGTGGCAATCCAGAGTCCACAGTCTGGCGATCCGGGCGTGATTGCGATTTCACGGTGCTACGCCGACAGCGCGCACCATCAGCGCATGACCTTGTCAGGGGTGATCGGCGTGCTGCGGATGCGGTTTCCGGTAGCGTGGAAAATGGCGTTGCTGATCGCGGCAGACACACCCACCAGACCGATCTCGCCTACGCCCTTGGCCCCCAGGCTGCTGACCACCCGGTCGTCTTCCTCCACGAACAACACCTCGATGTCATGAATGTCCGCATTCACCGACACGTGGTACTGGGCGAGGTCGTGGTTCATGAACCGGCCAAAGCGGTGGTCTGTTTCGGTGTGCTCATGCAGGGCAGCGCCAATGCCCCAGACCACGCCGCCGATGATCTGGCTGCGCGCGGTGGTGGGATTGATGATCCGCCCGGCCGCCACCGCGCTGACCACGCGCATCACGCGCACCGTGCCCAGCTCCTCGTCCACGCGCACTTCTACAAACACAGCGCTGTGGGTGGCACGGGTGTATCTGCGCTGTTCCAGGATGTCAGGCAGCAGCAGGTAGCTTGCCTCCACATGGTCGCGGCCTGCGCGCTGCAGCAGGTCGACCAGCGGGACCGCACTGCCTGGGTCCCCGCGCAATGCCAGGGTGCCGCCCTCGAACACCACGTCTTCCAGCCTGGCCCGCGCGAAGGCGGAGCCCGGAACCAGCCGGGAAAGGGCAAGCAGCCGCCGACGCAGCTTGCGGCACGCTCCCTCCACCGCGGAGCCGACCGTGCTGACATGCGACGAGCCGCCTTCGATCGGTGCCGCCGGCAGGGTGGAGTCGCCCAGGCGGAAGCTGACCTGTTCCAGTGGCAGGCCAAGGGCCTCGGCCGCGATCATGCTCATCACCGTATAGGTGCCGGTCCCGATGTCGCTGGCCGCACTGCTGACCACCAGACGCCCGTCGGCATGGAACTCGGCGTGCGCGCGGGCAAACATCTGCATCGCATCCCACTGGCCGGTGGCCATGCCCCAGCCCACCCATTCGTTGCCTTCGCGGCGCGCGCGCGGTTGCGGGGCCCGCTGCGCCCAGCCGAACTGTTCCGCGCCTCGCGCGTAGCAGTCGCGCAGCGCCTTGCTCGAGAAGGGCTTGCCATCGGACGGGTTGACCTCGGCGTAGTTTTTCAGGCGCAGGGCCAGCGGGTCCATCTGCAGCGCGTGGGCCATCTCGTCCATGGCCACCTCCAGCGCATGCACGCCGTGCGCCGCCCCGGGCGCGCGCATGTCGATGGGCGTGTACTGGTCCAGGTCCACCACCTTGTAGCCCAGATGGACGTTGTCGCAGGCATACAGCTGCCCGCTCCAGTTCACGACCACCTCGACGTAGTCCTCCATCCGCGAGGTTTCGCCAACGGCTTCATGCCAGATCGTGCGCAGAGTTCCGTCGGCGTCCGCGCCCAGCTGTACCCGCTGCACGGTTTCAGCCCGATGCCCGAAGGTGAACATCTGCTGGCGGGTCATGACCACCCGCACCGAACGTTCCAGTGCCAGCGACCCCATCACCGCCAGCGCCAGCTGGTACTGCGGCCTCAGTCCGGCACCGAACGCCCCGCCCACGAACGGGTTGCGCACTGTCACCCTGCGCTTGGGGAGCCCGAACACGTGGGAGACATACCACCGGCTGTTCTGGGACCCCTGGGTTTTGTCGTAGATGGTGAGATGGCCATCGTCGCCGCGGATCACGGTGCTGGCGAACAGTTCCATCGGGTTGTGGTGTTCCACGCCATGGTAGAAATCCGAGCGGACACGAAACGCTGAGGCCTCCAGTGCGGCCTCGGGATTCCCCTTGTCCTTCGGCGGCGCGGAAAACCCGGCCTTCATCTTCCTCGGCGGACGCGCCCGCTGCATCGCCGCGAGCAGGTTGGTCTCGTGCTCATCCACGGCGTAGTGAACCTTCACCCGGCCCGCGGCCTCGCGCGCCGCGTCGAAGGTTTCCGCCAGCACGAGTGCCACCGGCTGTCCGCTGTACATGACGTGCTCGTCATGCAGCGGGCGGAACGGCTTGCCCGCCGGTGCCGTCATGTCCTTGTAGAACAAGCCGTTGGCACGCATCGGCGGACGATTGAGATGGGTGAGAATGGAGACCACGCCGGGTACCGCCTGCGCGTCACGCAGATCGAAGTCGAGGATCCGGCCTTTGGCGATGGTGCTGTTGACCACCACGCCGTAGACCAGGTCCTCGGTCGGCCACTCTGCGGCGTAACGCGCCCGGCCGGTGACCTTGGCGTGCGCATCGATGCGCGGCGTTGCCGTGCCGGTGGGCACGTGACCGGTTCCGGCCGGCGCGGTAGGCGGGACCAGGGGGGCAAAGTGATTCATGCAGCACGCTCCGGCATCGGGCCGTGGCCCTGGTTGTCGACGGTGCCCTTGGCAGCAGTTTCCAGCGCACGCACGATGGCCCGTTGGGCGAGGGAAATCTTGAACGCGTTCTCACCCTGCGAAACCGCACCTTCCAGCAGGTGCGCCGCGGCTTCGTGCAGGCGCTCACCGGCCGGCGCTGCGCCCACCAGCATCGCTTCGGCAGAAAGCCGCCGCCATGGTTTGTGCGCCACGCCGCCAACGGCGATACGCGCCTCGCGGATGATGCCGTGCTCATCCAGGTCCAGCGCCGCCGCCACGGAGACCAGCGCGAAGGCGTACGACAGGCGCTCACGGATCTTCAGGTAGGCGCTGTGGGCAGCAAAGCGGTCCTGCGGTGGCAGTTCGATGCGCACAATCAGCTCGTCGGCGGCCAGGGTGGTATCCACCTCCGGGCGGTCACCCGGAAGCCGGTGGAACTCGGCGAACGGAATCACCCGTTCACCCCGCACGCTGCGTACGTGCACCGTCGCGTCCAGCGCCGCCAGGGCCACGCACATGTCCGAGGGATGGGTTGCGATGCAGTGCTCGCTGGCACCCAGAATGGCATGGTATTTCGTGAGTCCGCCGATCGCCGAGCAGCCGCTGCCGGGCTCACGCTTGTTGCAGGGGGTGGCCCGGTCGTAGAAATAGCTGCATCGGGTGCGCTGCAGCAGGTTGCCCCCGTTGGTGGCCATGTTCCGGATCTGAGGCGAAGCCGCCGCCAGCATCGCGGCCGACAGCAGCGGATACTGGCGCTCGACCAGCGGATGCCACGCCGTGTGTGCATTGCGCGCCGTCGCACCCAGGCGTAGCCCGCCGTCGTCACGAGGTTCAATGGCGTCAAGCGGCAGGCGGTTGATGTCCACCAGGCCCTGGGGGGCCATCAGTTGCAGCTTCATCAGGTCGAGCAGATTGGTTCCGCCGCCGATGGCCCGCACTTCGCCAGAGCCATGCGCGGCCAAGGCGTGCAGCGCCTGTTCGACGGTCTCGGGTCGCCGATAGCTCGCCGGGATCATGCCGGCACCGTCCCGGGCACCCAGCCGGCCGCAGATTGCTTATCAGCGCTGTCTGACTCTGTCTGCAGCACCGAGAGGACCGCGTCGGTGATCTGCGGATACGCCCCGCAGCGGCACAGGTTGCCGCTCATCAGCTCCCGCACCTGGTCGCGGTTTCCTGCACGCCCTTCGTTGATCAGCCCCTGCGCCGAGCAGATCTGTCCGGGAGTGCAGTAGCCGCATTGCAGGGCGTCGCACTGGATGAAGGCCTGCTGCAGCGGGTGCAGCGCGCTGCCCTGGGCGAGGCCCTCGATGGTGGTGACCTCGGCACCGTCCTGCATGACCGCCAACGTCAGGCAGCTGTTGATGCGTTGTCCGTCCACCAGCACGGTGCACGCGCCGCACTGTCCGTGGTCGCACCCCTTCTTGGTGCCGGTCAGGCCCAGGTCTTCCCGCAACAGGTCAAGGAGGGTGAGGGTGGAGGGCACGTGGAGCGTACGCGTCACCCCATTCACTTTCAGCGTTGTGGAATACACGTCGCGGCAGCCTGCAGGGCTCCGTACTGGCGGTGACGTCTCGCTCATGGCGGTTCCGGCTAGGGCAGAGGGGTCAACCATGCGCTGCGCGACGTGCAGCAGCAGTGGACGCAGCATGCAGCGCATGCGAAGACACCGCCTGTACCGTGCCACAGAGCGGTATCTTTTCGGAACACAGACCAGTACTACTACCGGGGCACGGACCCGGTACAGCTGCTGCAATACGCAGGCATCGGCCATTCGGCCCTTACCTGGAGAAACCCGTGCGAACATCAGCGCTGACGTCCACCCTCACTCCACTCATCGTGGCGCTTGCCATCGGCGGCTGCCAGAGCACTCCGACTCCTTCGGCTGACCCCGGTCCGCCGCCACCGCCACCGCCGCGTGAACTTCCCGGGTCGGTCACCGCTGCGTCCACCGGAGCCACCTTGATGGGCCGGATCACCGCACTGAATACGTCCACCCGCGAAGTGACCGTCACCGGCAGCGACGGCAGCAGCGTGGAGATCGTCGCAGGGGCTGACATCCGCAACTTCAACCAGCTGAAAGTCGGCGACCAGGTCGCGCTCGACTATCGCGCCGCCGTTGCCCTGGAGCTGGAACCTGCGGGCAGCGCGCCTTTGGGTGCCACTGCCACACAGGCACGCACAGTTCCCAATCGGGGAGATATTCCGGGCGGAGCTCGTTCCAACACCATCAGCCTGGTCACCGAAGTGGCCGCTGTGAATCCAGAGCGCGGCACCATCGCGCTGCGGGGACAGAGCGGCAACACGCAGATCATCGCGGTCGAGCGTCCGGATCTGCGCGCCAAACTGCCCAATGTGAAGCGCGGTGACCTGTTGCGGATTTCCTACACCCAGGCCGTCGCTCTTGGAATTCGTCGCTCCCCTTGAAGTCGGCCCGCACTGGTGCCGCGTACAAACGCGGCCGCCAGTTTCAGTGCATCCTCGCTGCCGCGGTCTCCGCGCAGTGCCCGCACCAGTGCCGCAGGCGTGCTGCCGGTCCAGCGCATCAGGTCATGCGTGGCATGCGCCTGGTCGCTGTATCCATGCCGTGCCGCAGCAGCGGCGATGTCAGGCGCTTCTTCATCCAGCGACTGCAACAAGGCCTGCAGTCGTCGCACCCGAGCGTACTCCTTTGGGGTCATGCCCACTGCGGCAAGAAATCTCGGTTGCAGCGTGCGTAACGAAACGCCCAGCGTCTTCGCCAATGCGCTGATCCGCAGGTCGCCCTCCGCCGCGTCCAGCAGGGTCACGGCCTTTTCGATCTTCGCATCCAGCGCGAAGCCTTTGCAGTACGGGCGCAGAAACTGCCACAGCGGCTCCGGACCATCGGCCTCGGTACTGGCCCGGGCGGCAGCTGCAAACACCTTCGCGAACGGATCATCGAGCGTATGCAGATCCGGCGCGTGGTCACGCAGGCTGGCGAGTCGTGGTCCCGCTACCAGTGAGCTCGCCGCTGGCTGCAGGCGGACGCCGATGCAGAGCACAGGACCGACCGCCTGCAGGCGTACCGGCCCGCGCTGCTGCGCGGCAAAGCAGAAAGGCTGATCGGAGCGGACCGCGCCATTCACGGCATGCATCTGCAGCGGAACCCCCAGTTCGGCCAGCAGTTCGCAACAACCGTCCGGATAGATCACCTGGATTTCGTTACCTGGGGCGTCGTCCCGCAACCGCCACAGGCACCGCACATGGCGGCGCAGATCGGGAGGGGCAGGGTACTCTGCGTAGTCCATGTGCCATCGGAACGCAGGCTGCGCTTTTTTACAAGCGGGTCCTGCCGGTTCCCGCTAGCCTGCGCTCACCTGACCACGGAAGCGCGAACATGATCAAGACGATGGCGACCCTGCTGGGCGCGGCCCTGGCACTGGGAAGCGGAGTGGCCGACGCTGCCGGCGCGGATTTCGACTGGCTGGCCGGACATTGGTGCGGCGGCACGGAACAGCGGAAGATCGAGGAGGTGTGGCTGCCGCAGGGGGGCGGTGCCCTGCTGGGGATGTCCCGCACCCTGTCCGGGGACAGCCTCGAGTCGTTCGAGTTCATGCGGCTGGTGCCAGCGGGCAAGGACGCGGGCTTCCATGTGCAGCCCAACGGCGTTCCAGCGACATTGTTCACCATTTCCAGCCAGGGCAGGGGATGGGTTGTGTTCGAGAACCCGGCGCACGATTTCCCCAACCGTATCGAGTACCGAAGCGAGGGGGAGGCGCTGCATGCCGTCATTTCGGGTCCCGGCGAAGGGGCTATCCGCTTTGACTATCAACGCTGCAACTCACCCACCCCGTAGAGCGGGGCTTGCCCCGCTGAACCACCGACCCTCCATGCCGCGCGCGAAAAGCAGCGGGGCAGAGCCCCGCTCTACGACAGGGCGCACCACCTGCAGCGGGGCAAGCCCCGCAATTCATCAGTCGAGCCAGCGGAACAGGCGCGAACGGGGCCTGATCCATCGATCAAACGCCAGCACCAAAAGCAGGGAAAGGAACAGAAGTGGCAGCAACACGGTCGTTCCGACCCCCAGCACTTTCAGCCAACGGGTCGGCGTGGCTTTGTCCGACCCAGGCGAGCCGATCCGGCCAGCGGGCCTCCGACGCCACCACTTGGCTGTTGTGAAATTTGCGTGAATATGGGATGTTATAACCTAACGTTCATTGAAGGCTGTTGCTCCATGATGTCCCTGTCTCTGCGCCATGCACCCCAACGCGCCTTGGTCGCCGCCATCTCACTGGCCTGCGGCTGGTCAGCCGCCGCCGCCGATGCCGCAGTCGAACTTGACCCGGTGGTGGTGACCGCCACCGCCACCGACCGCCTGGCCAGCGATGCGCCGGCCTCGATCAGCGTGATCACCCGCGAACAGATCCAGGCTCGGGCGGTACTCGACCTGAGCGACGCCCTGCGCGGCACCACGGGTGTCACCGTCGCCGGCGTCGGGTTTGGCCGCCGTGGCATCCGCATCCGCGGCATGGACCCGGAATACACCTTGGTGCTGCTGGATGGACAGCGAGTAAATGCCGCCAGCGACGCCATCGCCCATGCTGATTTCGACCTTGGGTGGATGCCAGCTGCCGCGATCGAACGCATTGAAGTGGTGCGTGGCCCGATGTCGTCGCTGTACGGCTCGGAGGCATTGGGCGGCGTGGTCAATGTGATCAGCCGCCGTGCCACCGACGAATGGCAGGGCAATGTGGTCTATAACGGCGGCGTGGTCGGCGGCAACCGTGGCGGCAACACCGTCCAGGCAGGCCTCTACGCAGGTGGCGCGCTGGTGCCCGGCACGCTCGGCCTGAGTCTGTTCGCGGAACACCGACAGAAGGACGCCACCCGCGACCCGACCGACGAACGCCTGGACGAGCAGGAACAGCGCCGCGTTAACACAGGGCGCGCGGTGCTCACATGGACGCCGGACGAACAGCAGCGCATCGATCTTTCGCATCTGCAGGGCAGCGAGTTCCGCAAGCGCGCCGCGCTGCAGGCGGGTACGGTGCCTTATGTCTACGAAACCATCGACGACATCCGCCGCCAGCAGACCACGCTGTCGCACACCGGCGACTGGAGCTGGGGCCACACCCGGATCAGTGCCTACCAGAGCAGGCTGGAGCGCGAGAACCGCCGCGATATTGGCGAAGCGACCCGGCCGCAGGACCTGCGCGACGACATCGTTGACGGGCAGGTGACGGTCAATGCGGGCAGCGCGCACCGCATCAGCGTGGGTGGCGAATGGCGCCGCGAGCGCCTGGACGACACTTCAGCCGCGGCTTCCGGCCAGGTGGAAGCGATCCAGACGGCGGTGTTCCTGCAGGACGAAATGCAGATCACCGACGGCCTGTCGGTGGTGGTGGGCAACCGCGCCGATCATCATGACGAGTTCGGCTGGCATCACAGTCCGCGTGGCTACGCCGTATGGCACATGACCGATGCATTCACCCTCAAAGGTGGGGTGGGCACTGGCTTCAAAGCCCCCAGTCTGAAGCAGCTGTCTCCAGAGTATTCGGCAGTGGGCGGCGGGGGACGCTTCACCATCGTGGGCAATCCGGCGCTGAAGCCGGAACAGAACACCAGCTACGAGTTGTCCGGGGCATGGCAGCGCAATGGATGGTCGGTGCAGACCACGGTCTTCCAGAACGACCTGGAGGATCTGATCCAGACCGTATGTGTCCGTGCCTGCGGCGTGCGCGGCCGCGAGCTTCGCAATTACACCAACGTGGCTGAAGCGCGCATTCGCGGCATCGAACTGGCCGGCACCATCCCGCTGGTGGACGGCCTGCGCCTGGACGCGAACTACAGCTGGATCGACACCGAAGACAAGGAAACCGGGTTGGAACTCAACGAGCGTCCGGAACGCAGCGGCGCGGCCAGCCTGGTGTGGGAGCACGGAGTGCTGCAGGCGACCCTGCGCGGAGAGTACATCGGACCGCAGAAGCAGGCGTCCGGCACCACTCAGGTGACGCTGCCCGACTATGCACTGGTTTCGCTGGACACGCGCTGGTCGATCACGCCGCGGCTGAGCATGGTGGTGGGTATCGACAACATTGCCGACAAGCGCCTGGATGAGACCGGCGCGTTGTACGCGTACCCGGAAACCGGTCGCTACGTGCACGCTGGCTTCGACCTGGCGTTCTGATTGTGCGCCTGACGTTGCTGCTGCTGACCCTGCTGTTGGTGCCCCTCGGCAGTTGGGCAGGAGAGCTGCGGGTGGAGGTGGTGTCCACCGACTTCATCCTGCCGTCCAAAGTCTATGCGATACAGCAGCAGATGGCGTCGTCCGGGGTGGAGCTGCAGCACCGGGTGGTCGGGAGCGGACAATCGTTACCCGATACCTGGCCGGCGGGCGTGGATCTGGTGATCCTGGATACCCCGCGTCCTTCCGATGCCGCGCAGGTGATGGCGGCGGTGGAGAAACCGCTTGCGGCGGCCAGCGTGCCATGGGTGCGCGTGGGCGGCGGACCGCCGGCCTCGGCGGGCCTGCCAGCGC
>NZ_RHPP01000300.1 GCF_003935715.1 Stenotrophomonas sp. 278
ACCACGGCCGGGCCGCCGGTGCCCATGCCGACGAACAGCTGCGCCTGGACCTTTTCATTGCTCAAGCTGGGGTCATCAATCACCTGGATGGCGTCAATGCTCGACATCGCCACCTGCATTCACCCCAGGGCCTCGTCGATCTGCTTCTCCGGCGGATCATCCGTGCCGGTGACCACGGCGGTGATCACGCTCTTGACGTCGTTGGTCAGGAAGTCCTGGATGGTGATGCCGAACATGGCCATGCTGGTGGCTGCGCTCACGATCACCGTCTTGTGCAGCCCGGCCACCAACAGACCGAAGCTATCCACCAAGCAAGTGCGCACCGACGGCCAGGCTTACCGTTCGCAACTAGAATCTACGGAACTCCGACCTGCTGCAGGCGGAGTAGGAAATCAAGCACTCCTGACCACCAACCGCTTGCTGACATCTACTCATCGCTCGCGCTTTTGCTTGCTCAAGCGTTTCAGCACTAGATGCCATTGACTCTGCCCCTCCCCGCCCCATCACCTCTGGCGTTGGATCGGCGATCGCAACGCATTGGTTGTAGTAGGCGATTCTGAGTTTGCATTTAACCCCGCCACTCCGCTTGCACCGCTCCGTAGCTTCTGCGATAGCCTCTCTCTTACTTTCCATTGAAACTGAGGCGCCGGTGGCTAGGTTCGAAGAATCCTCCACGATTGCACCCCAGCGAGTCTCCCACTCACCAACGGGCTTGGGTGAGGACGATTGACTAGCACCTGGAATGGGAGCGCAACCGCCGACATTCTGGTCGCCCACGGGATACTGCCCAGGTGGACACCGCCCTTCGGCGAGACTGTTGAACGATGCAAGACCCAGAATAGCCAGCAAGAACAATCTCATATTCGACCTCGAAACAGTCCTCTTCATATCTTTCACCTATCGATCGGAGTGCCTACCCATGGTCCCCTCCGTGAACCTACCAGCGTCATTCCTGACCCCCTGATCCACATTTCTCATCATCGTTTCCTGAGGGGTGCGCTGACCCGCACCATCATTGGCATTGGGATTCTTCTTCTCTTCCGGCACAGCACCCGGCGGCTGACCCTGCGGACCCGCCGCAGCCGAGCCACCTATCTGCGAATATGCCATGCAGCC
>NZ_RHPP01000301.1 GCF_003935715.1 Stenotrophomonas sp. 278
CCCACCGGTTCCTGCTCAGGTCATGCAGTTAATGTAGCGGCATAAGCCGCGTCCGGGGTCATCATCTTCAGCGCCTGGTGAGGGCGCTGCTGGTTGTAAAAGGCAATCCAGTCGGCGATCACGCGCGTGGCGTGGACCTGGCTCTCAAAACGATGCCGGTGCACGCATTGCTCCTTCAACGTCCGGATCACTCGCTCCACCATTCCATTCTGCTGCGGGCAGTGTGGCGTGATGAACTCCTGCTGCAGGCCATAGCTACGCACCAGCCGCGTGTAGTCGCGACTGGTGAACACCAAGCCGTTGTCCGAGCGCAGCAGGAAGGGCGCCGGCACCCGCCCCAGCGTGCCGTAGCGGGTGATCAAGGCCTGTTCCAGCGCCGCTGATGCGGTGCTCGCCTTGCCGGTTCGCGACAGGTGCCAGCCGAGCAACTGCCGTGTGCCGCAGTCGATCACCAGCGCCAGACTCAGCCATCCATCCTTGCCGCCCCAGACCCGGCACAGGTCGGTCGCCCAACGCTGATCTGGCCCTTCCGCACGCGAAATCTTCGCTTCAATCCGCGGGCGCTGGCCGATGGGGCGTTTGCGAACCTGCCAGCCCTTGAGCTGGAAGATCCGCTGCACGGTGTTCTTGTTCATGCCCAGCAATGCAGCCACGGTCCGGTAGCCGAACGATGGCTCAGCTTCAATCATTTCTTTGATCGGCTGCGCCAGCTCGGCATTGACCTTGGCCGGCGCCTTGGTCGGCTTGTAGTACGTCGTCCGACGCGCCACGCCGAACCACTGGCACAACTTGGTCATTGGCACCGTGACGCCTTCGTCCTTCAGGCCCTGCTGGACCGAGAGCATCAGCTCTCGTCCTTTCCCAGCAGGGATGCCAGCTTTTTTCGGGCGCGGATCTCCAGCATGGCCTCACCGTAGGCTTCCTGCAGGTCTTTGAGCTGCCGCTCGTACTGCTCGCGCACGTCCTCGGGCTTGGCCCTCAGGGCGTTCTCCATGCCGCGTTTGCCGTCCTCAACCCAGCTTTCGATCTCAGCTGGCGTCAGATCGAACTGGCGGCTGGCTGCCGCCACCGAGGTTTTGCCCTGGATGATCTCAAGGACCAGCGCCG
>NZ_RHPP01000302.1 GCF_003935715.1 Stenotrophomonas sp. 278
GCGGTCCGTGCAGCGGCCAGCACCGCATCGTCGACGCGTGCCGACGGCGCGCTGTTGCCGGGTCGCCCCAGCAGGCGGGCCAGTTCGCGTTCTTCCGGGGTCAGCGGTTCAGGGTGGTTCATGGGTTCAGCTCCCCGCGCAGCTTGTCCATCGCGTAGCGCAGGCGCGATTTGACGGTTTCCCGGCCGACGCCGGTGATCTGCGCGATCTCTTCCAGGCTCAGCTCCTGTTCCAGCCGCAGTTGCAGGACCATGCGCTGGTCATCGGGGAGCTGCTCCATCGCCAGCTGCAGGCGGCGGCGCTGCTCGAACTCGGACAGCTCGGTTTCCGGGGTATGGCTGTCGCTCATGGCATTGACCCGTTCCTCGGCGTCGCCGGGAGCGGCCGGGCGGTGCCGGGCGGCGCGCCAGTGGTCGTTGAGTCGATTATGGGCAATGCGGAACAGCCAGGTGGTGAAGGCCGCTTCCGGCTGCCAGCCTGTGCGCGCGGCGATCACCCGCTGCCAGACGTCCTGGAACAGCTCGTCGGCCAGCGCGCCGTCGCGCAGCTGACGCAGCAGGAAGCTGTACAGGCGGCTTCGATGGCGGCTGTACAGGGTCTCAAACGCACGCAGGTCGCCGGCGGCCCAGGCCTGCATCAGGGATTCATCGGTGGGCAGGGCGGCGGCATCCACGGCACACAGGGTAAGCGCTGAATGGGCGCGCGCATAGCCGGCAGGTGGGGAAAGGACGGCAGACATCGGGTGCTGTCACGGTGGAGACACACGGAACAACGTATGGAAAGGCGTTTTGGGGTTGATGGGCCTCCACTGCCCCCCTGCAGTCGCGTTATGCTCAGGGGCAGGGGAGGCACCGGGACTCCGGTGTCAGAAAGAGAACAAGATGCTGTCCAGCCAGGTAGTCGCGTCCGCAGGGCATCTCGAACGTGGTGCGGTGGTCTCCACCGCGCTGGCGCATGCGTTGTGCGCGTTGCTGCCGGAAGGCAGCATGCTGGCGCTGGGCTGGTCTGACGGCGGCCTGGGCGAAGGCGGCGTTGCCGCC
>NZ_RHPP01000303.1 GCF_003935715.1 Stenotrophomonas sp. 278
TGGCCAGCGTCGGCACCGCGCAGCCGGCTGTGGTCGCAGCACCTGCCGCCGTCAACGCGGTGGCGATGGGCGAAGGCGCGGTGGCAAGTGGCGCATCGGCCACGGCGATCGGGCAGGGTGCCTCGGCGACCGCTGCCAACTCGGTTGCACTCGGCCAGGGCTCGGTCGCCGACCGCGCCAACGCGGTGTCGGTGGGCAGTGCCGGCAACGAGCGTCAGGTCACCAACGTGGCCGCCGGCTATGCCGCGACCGATGCGGTCAACAAGGGCCAGCTGGACAGTGGCCTGGCCACCGCCAACAGCTATACCGACCAGCGTTTCAGTGCCATGGCCGACAACTTCGACATCTACAAGGGCGAAATCGATGAGCGCCTGCGCCACCAGGATCGCCGCATCGACCGCCAGGGTGCGATGAACGCGGCCATGCTCAACATGGCCACCAGCGCCGCCGGTGTGCGCACGCAGAACCGCGTGGGTGTAGGCGTCGGCTTCCAGAGCGGCGAATCGGCACTGTCGCTGGGGTATCAGCGCGCCCTCAGCGAGCGCGCCACCGTCACCTTCGGTGGTGCGTTCAGCAGTGATGACAGTTCGGTGGGCGTGGGTGCCGGCTTCGGCTGGTAACACCACGGAAAGACAGCAGCGGGGCTGCGTGCCCCGCTGCGCGCAATGCAGGGCCTGAGGGGGCGGGTCACCGGAACCCTGGCCAGGGCCGGCCGGGGTTTTCGCAGGGAGTGTTTGGCCTGAACCGTCGTTTGATCCATGACCTTGAAGAGGATTTCAACGTGACCAAGAAGCAGAACCTTCGCATCAACGTGCTGGCAGCCGCCGTGCTCTCGCTGTCCGTCGGCGCGACCAGCGCTTATGCCGCCGGTTTACCGGTCAAGGAGCCCGCGCGCCAGGCCGCCGCCCAACAGGGTTCCGAGCGCATCATCGTCAAATACCGCACCGGTGCGGCCACCACCACGTCGGCCAAGCTGGCCACGGTGACCTCGGCCGTGTCGCGCGCCAGCCTGGGCAACGCCGCCGCGCGTTCGGCC
>NZ_RHPP01000304.1 GCF_003935715.1 Stenotrophomonas sp. 278
GCGGCACGAGCGGATGTGTTTGACTACATCGAGCGACGCCACAACCCTAGGATGCGCAGAAGGGTCGCCAAGCAGGATCAGAAGGTTGCAGCTCTTTTAGAACCGTCCGTGATATCGGGGTAGAACCCCTATTCGCCTAATTTTATTCGTCCAGGCTCGCCCTGCTGCGCCAGTGGACTTGTATTGCGCACCTGCCAGTGAACTCAACGCCTGATTGGCCGCATTCGTCGCCCTTGTCGCAATCGCCGCCGCCTGCCGCTCTCCCCGCTCTTGTCCGGAGGAATTTACCATCATTACACCACCATATGCCCCCTGTTCGAGCTGACAGCCGGTGTCCGTGCCGCATGCACGCCTCCCATCCGGATCAATGTTTCGGTATGGGCTGCTGTTTGCGTAACGATATCTGCTGAACTGAGACGCAGGCTGCGCGTGGGCGGTTACGGGGTCAGCACTGAGGAACGCCCCGATCTCCGGATCCATGTACCTCTGCTGCATGTAGCTTAGACCAGTAGCCGAGTCAGACACATGCCCCGTGTATCCCGGCCCATCCTTCACCGGCCCGCCCACCAAAGCCCCATACGGCTCATACACCATCCGCTCGATCACCACGCCATTGGCGTCGGTCACTGCTACTGGCGAGCCCAGTGCATCGGTGTGGATGTACTCAAACGTCTCAGCGGCACTGACGGTCAGGCTGGCAACCAGCCCAACCACCACCAGTGCGGCCCTGCGCAACTGCGCTCCCAGGATTGCTTTCATGCCCATCCCTCGCGTGTCGGCCGAACTCGTCATCGGATTCAGGTCCTTGTCCATGGCCATCACAGTCCCGTAGACCAGGCCGAGCACGCCTGCGCGTTGCACGCTCGCACGGTATACGGCCGACGGCAGCGCTCGTCGTAGCTGTAGACTGACCCGGAGGTGGTATCAATCAACCCGCTGCCGCTACGAATCTGGTAATAGCTGGCTCCGGCGGAGACGGTCCACGTCACTTCGCACTGGGTGGTGGTGTTCCGGGTGAACCGCAGGCCC
>NZ_RHPP01000305.1 GCF_003935715.1 Stenotrophomonas sp. 278
TGGCCGAGGCAGCCACGGCGATTCGCGTGGAACTGGAGCGCATGGCCGACACCCTGGCACCGCAGCTGGCGGCCACCAGCGAGGAGGCCCGGTGCCGGGAGCTGATCTGGAACGAGGTCAGTCACGCCTTGGAAGAGATGAGCCGCGGCTTCCGCAGCGCATCCACGGCGGTGGCAGAATGATCACTCGCCCCAAGCTCCTCGCCTTGGTCGTGCACTCGCAGCACCCCACCACGGATGGTGCTGCCGCTGGTGCCGGCACCCTGAGGCACTTCGTTGGCGGCGTGATCTACGTGCAACACGTGGACCGTTTGCCGCGGCGTAATTCGGCCACGGCAGAAGCCCTCCTGCGTGACGAGATTGACGAAGCGCCGCAAGCGAAGATGGTGACCGCATGACTGCCCAGGCTCGCATCCACACCGTGCTCGCCCGCGCCCTGCAGCCGCGCCGCCCGCTGACTGTCTCGCAGTGGTGTGATGAGCACATGCGCCTGTCCACCAAGGGCAGCAGCAAGGCCGGTCGCTGGGTGACCGATCGCAACCCGCCGCTGCGCGAGCCGATGGACAACATGTCCGCGCGCAGCCCGGTACACGACCAGGCCTGCATGTTCCCGATCCAGTTCGGCAAGAGCCAGATTGCCACGAATTCCATCGCCTACTGGATGGACTACGCCCCGGCCCCGATCATGTACGCGCTGCCGGGCGAGGCATCCATGAACAAATGGGTGAACCAGAAGCTCAACCCGATGATCGAGGTCTGCAAGGCAGTACGCAAAGCCCTGAGCAGCACCGCCAGCCGCGACAGTTCCAACCAGCGCACGTTCAAGGACTTTGCCGGTGGCCAGCTGTACGTGGAGCACATGGGCAGCCCGCAGCGCCTTAAATCCACCACGGTCAAGAACCTAGTCGTTGATGAGATCGATGAAGCCCCGCAGGTGCTGCTGACCGGCGATGACCCGGTCAAGATGCTGGATGGGCGCACATCGTCTTTCCCGACGACCTACAAGCGTCTCTA
>NZ_RHPP01000306.1 GCF_003935715.1 Stenotrophomonas sp. 278
GCCTGGCCCTGCCGCTGCTGGCCAGCGCCGCCGAAGACCCGGCCGTCGCCCAGCTCAACCAGCGCCTGCTGGCCATCCAGGCCAACGCCACCACTGCCGAGCTGGCCCCGTATGAGCGCCTGCAGGCCCAGCAGGCCGTGGCCGAGCTGGCCAAGGCCAAGCGCCGCGACCTCGACCAGGCCCGTTACCTGGCCGAGCGACGGGTCGAGATTGCCGAGACCAGCGTGCGCACCGCGCTGGCCCAGCGGCAGTCGCGCGAACTGGAGCGCACCCGCAGTGACCTGCTGATCGAGGCCACCCGCCGTGAATCGCAGCGCATCCGCCAGGAAAACGAGCGCCTGCGCGTGCAGGCCCAGATCCAGGCCGAGGAAGCCGAGCGCCTGCGCCTGGCCGCCGAAAGCGAGGCGCTGGCCCGCCAGGACGCCGAAACCGCGCTGACCAGCGTGGCCGGCAAACAGACCGCGCGTCTGAGTGCCGCCCAGGCCAACGCCGCCAAGCTGGCGCGCGAAGAGGCCGAGCTGGTCTCCGGGGCCAAGCTGCCCGGGTCGAAGTTCGATAGCCGTGGCGAGGTCTTCACCTTTGCCGGTGACGCCTTTGCCAGTGGCCAGGCTGGGCTGTCCGGCGGTGCCAAGAGCCAGACCAAGGCGCTGGCCGAGTACCTGAACATCGGCAAGAAGGGCCGGGTGCGGATCGAGGCCTATGACGCCGCCGCGGGCGTCGGCCAGAAGCGCGCGGAGGCCCTGCGTGACGCCCTGGTCGCCGCCGGGGTCAGCGCCAGCCGGTTCCAGGTCAGCGGCAAGAAGGCCGCCGCGACCAAGGCGCGTTCGGCCGAGGTGATCGTCGCCCCGTAACTGGGCCGGTGACGCCGCATTTCGGTAGCGCCGGCCGTTGGCCGGCCCTCATCGATGCGTGGGCCGGCCAACGGCCGGTGCAACCGGGGTTTGGGGGGGCTTTTGGAGGGGGGGGAGATTTGGGGGTTGAGCGGTGTGTTTTTAAAAAAAGAACCGGGCCCC
>NZ_RHPP01000307.1 GCF_003935715.1 Stenotrophomonas sp. 278
TCCGAGGTGGTGTTGAGGTTGGCGATGGTCGAGGTGAAGCGGTTCTGGATCGCACCCATGTCGGCGCGCGAGCTGTTGACCGAGGTCAGGGCCTTGTCGACGATCGACAGCGCCTGCTGTGCACCGGCGACCGAGGAGATGTCCAGGTCGCTGGCGAACTTGCTGGCC
Source organism: Stenotrophomonas sp. 278 (assembly GCF_003935715.1). Lineage (GTDB taxonomy): Bacteria > Pseudomonadota > Gammaproteobacteria > Xanthomonadales > Xanthomonadaceae > Stenotrophomonas > Stenotrophomonas maltophilia_AH. The sequence continues at coordinate 169 of NZ_RHPP01000307.1, forward strand.
AGTGCGGCACCAGCGGCAGCGGTGGTCGGGGTGGCCGGGGTCGGCGCGGTGATGCCGGTCCAGGTGCCCGCCGTGACGGTGATGGCGTTGAACGTGCCGGTGTCGCTCACGTTGTTCTTGACCGAGGTCAGGTCCAGGCGGCCCGTGGTGGTGCTGACCGTGGCATAGACGCCGGCCTGGTCCATCTTCTCGTTGATGGCGGTGGCGACGGCAGCCACGGTTGCCTTCTGGGTCGCCGCTGCGTCGACGCCGGCCTTCACGGTGATGTCCGAAAGGGTGTAGGCGGTGCCGTCGGCACCCTTGACCGTCATCCCCTTGATGGTCACGTCGCCATTGGTCGCCGGTGCGCCGATGTCGAGCGTGCTCTTGTCGAACTTGACGCCGCCCAGCGCGCTGGCACTGGCATTGACGATGCTGTTGATGCCGATGGTCTGGCCCGAATCGGCACCGACCTGGAACAACGCGCCGGAGAACGAACCGTCCAGCAGCTTGGTGCCGTTGAAGTTGGTCTGGCGGCTGACGCGGTCGATTTCCGAGACCAGCTGCTTCACTTCCGAGTTCAGCGCTTCGCGGTCGCTGTCGGAGTTGGTGGCGTTGGCCGACTGCACCGACAGCTCACGGATACGCTGCAGGTTGTTGCCGATTTCGACCATCGCGCCTTCGGCGGTCTGGGCCAGCGAGATGCCGTCGTTGGCGTTGCGCACGGCAACGTCCAGGCCACGGATCTGGGTGCTGAAGCGTTCGGAGATCGCCAGGCCGGCGGCGTCGTCCTTGGCGCTGTTGATGCGCAGACCCGACGACAGACGCTGGATCGTCGT
>NZ_RHPP01000308.1 GCF_003935715.1 Stenotrophomonas sp. 278
GAGTGGCCGGAGCTTGAGCCGGAGCCGGAGCAGCCGACGGAGCCGGCGCACTGCCCGGTTCGTCGTCGAAGTCGAACTCAGGCTGCGACTGACCGTTGCCGTTGGAGCGGGCGGCGGCCGGAGCCGCGTCCTGCGTGCTGTCCTGATCACCATCCTGGTCGTCGTCACCGTCGTCCAGACCGTTGTCGTCCAGCTGGCCCTCGGCACCGGCAGCCTGCTCACCGTTGCCACGGCGACGGCGGCGGCCACCGCGACGGCCACGGCGACGACGCGATGCGCCTTCACCGGTGCCTTCCTCGGTGGAAGCCGGAGCATCGCCCTGCACAGCACCTTCAACCACGGTGATCGCAGTGTCTCCCGCGGCCGGGGTCGGCACGGGAGCGGGGGCGGTCGGCGCAGGTGCGGTGGGCATCGGGGTGGTGGCTGCGGCAGTTGCAGCCACTGCGGCGGTCACCACGGCCGCATCGGCCACGGGGGCGCCGATGTTGGCCGGCTTCGGCGCTTCCGCCTGCGGCTGACGGGCCGGCTTGTCGGCGTCGTTCTGCTGCGGCTTCTGGCCGTTCGGGTTCTGACCCTGCTTCTGCTTAAGCTTCGGCTGCTGTTCGTTGCGCGGCTTGGGCTGCTGCTCATTGCGCGGCTTGCCCTGACCCTGCTGGGCCTGGCCGGCGTTCGCATTGGCGGCCTGCTCCTGGCGGCGGTCCTCACGGCGCTCGCCCTTGCCATTGCGGTCATTGCGGTCGTCGCGACGGTCCTTGTTGCGACCCTGGCCCTGGGCCTGACCGTTGCCACCGCGTTCGTCGCGGCGACGGTCCTTGCCGTTGCGGTCCTTGTTGCGACCGTTGCGGTTGCCGTCCTGAACCGGACGTGCCGGTGCAGCCGGTGCAGCGGCCGGAGCCGGCTCACCGCCGAAGATGCGCTTGAACCAGCCGACCACGCCGCCGG
>NZ_RHPP01000309.1 GCF_003935715.1 Stenotrophomonas sp. 278
AGCGTGACGTCACGTGACGGTACAGATAAAGATATAGAAGAAGATAAAGATATAGATAAAGAAGAAAAGAAAGGTAAGTATTCTGACGAACACTTACGCCTTGCTAAAAAGTTGCAAAGTAATTTAACTGAAGATTTTCCAAAAGAAATGAACAAAGTAGATATCGAAAAATGGGCAGACACAATCAGGTTGATGGAAGAAAGAGATAAAGCATCTATAGAAGCGATTGAGTATGTGATCAATTGGCTACCTACAAATGAATTTTGGTTTGGAAATATTAGAAGTGCTAAGAAATTGAGAGAAAAATTTGAGAAGCTCAAATTCGAAATCAAAGCAGACAAGAAGAATCATAAAAAGCAAAGTCAAAAACTACAGTACAGCAATCCTAGTGAATATGACGACTTGCCAATTTAAAAAGGAGATGCATCACATGGAAAGCCTAGCAAATGCTATGGAGAAACTAATAAGAAGAGTATTAGTGCAAAGCGGAAAATGTCCAGAATGTAGCGAACCTTTGTATAGTTGGCGAGCTAAAAATAAGGATGGTTCAGAACGTTGTAAACCAACATGCATGAGTTGTGGTTATAAAGCGTTACGTGTGAAAGAGGATATACAGACCGAACGGATATATAACGATAGCTTAAAAGCACGAGCGTTGAGTTTTTTTCAAAATGGTTCGGTATTAACAGATAAAACTTTGTTTAAATGCAAAATGGAAAATTATCACGTAGTGGATCAAGAAACAAAAATCGCTTTAGAAAAAGCAAAAAGCTATACGAATGAGGTTCTGCTGAACCATCCTGCACATTTCATTCTATCAGGGAAATC
>NZ_RHPP01000030.1 GCF_003935715.1 Stenotrophomonas sp. 278
ACATCATCATAATTGGCAGACATTCAGTAAGTTCCAGAGCTGCTGTGTACGCGGCTAGTGCGCGCTTGATTACCCGCGACAGGCTGATCCGGGGAGGACCCATCGACCGGCGCTCGTTCAGGTTCGATGTTTACCCTCGAAGGCGCGACCGAACTGAATCGAGACAGGAGCCTTCCCATTGCTCCCCGGGGGGAAGGGGCGCGATCAGGGCTTGCCATCAGGAGAAACCTCCAACCGCAGGGAGCATTGCCTTTGTTCCACTGCATCGAGCTCCGCCCACGTTCGCTCTCGTTCGGCCAGCGCGGCGTCACCGACCGGGCCTTGCTCGGCACCGGACAGCAGCCGCTCGATCCGTTCAATCTCACGACGTGCCACAGCACTGACGATCCGCTTGCCGTGTGCACGTGGTGCGCAGTAGGTGACCATGTCATGCCCTCGCCCTACTCTTCTTCAGGGCACGCCGAAGGTTGCGCTCGATGCGGTGACACATCGAACGCAGCTCCTGCAGCGCGTCCAGCATGCGGTCAGCCTCATCCAGTGTGACCTTGTCGTCTTCGAGCACGTCCAAAGCAACAGCGGACAGCTGCCCGCAGAACTTGGAGACATGCAGCAGCTTCGTGCGGATCGCCGCGATTTCATCGGCCACGGCATCCGGAGCTGCAGGCACATGGTCGATGGTCAGGTTGAACTGCGCAGCAAGCGAGAGGATCCATTCCGTGGCCATGGACGTACCCGCCGCCTGCTCCATCATCCAGTCGGTAAGCATCTCCATCATCTCCATGGAGAGCGACTCACCTTCCAACCCACGGAGCTTCTTGCGCAGCGATTCCCCCTTGATGCTGACGCCGCGTCGCTTTGTCAGGTAGGCCGCAGCCGCATTGACGCTTCCTGGCATCCGCGACACCGCGTTGTAGGCTGCGTCGCGCCAGTAGATGTCAGACCGGGCACAGGTCATGCAGCGGCTCCCTGAAAGGCTGGACGTTTCATCGTTCCCCCCACGCCATGCCGTGCCACACGATGGCGGCCATGAGCGAACTGATCCAATTCCAAGGCAGGATGCGATTCACCGCCCTGCACTCCTACTCGGCCACGGGTGGTATAGGCGGCGTCGCGGCGGTCTTCTTCACTCCAGTTGGGCACAAGGCTAAACATGTGTCGGCACCTCCCACCAATGAAGCGGTCGCCCTGCGCTTTGTCGTTGGACACGGACTTGCAACCACTGGTCCGAGGTAAGTGGGTACGGCATTTCGTCGCCATGTTCGAAGACAGCGATACCAACTACGCCCCCGAGTTCGCCGGACTCCAAGGACGGACACATCTCAATCAAGACCTGCATGGCTTCCCACCGCCCTCAAGCGCCTTCTCCAGACCTGGCGGCCGCAGCACAAACAGAATTCGCAGCGCGTGCACATCCGCAATTGGCCCCTCGGGCCATTGGTAAATGGCCGACCGGGTAATGCCGAGCGCATCAGCCAGGCCGCCAACGGAACCGTAGGCCTCAACGGCTTGCTTCTTCGAGATGGTCTGGGTCATGGCGCACATAAAAGCATACTTACATCTGGCGTGCAAGCACGCTTTTATTTGATGCGTATAAGCTCGCTAACATGCCTATGACCCTCGCCGAACGCCTCATCCATGCCCGCAAAGAGTCGGGGTTCGCTGAGGCAAAGCCAGCCGCGGACCGCGCCGGCATCACTGCGTCTGCGATCTACCAGCTAGAGAACGGCAAGACAAAGAGCCTCCACGGCGAAACTGCAGTGCAGCTAGCGAAGGTTTATCCTCGTTTCCGAATTGAGTGGCTGATCGCTGGCGACGGGCCGATGCACGTGCCCGATAGCACCAGCAGCGTCCAAGTCTCAACGGGTGAAACACCACCCGGTTACGTTCGCCTCCCACTGCTTAGCATGGAGGGCGAGATGGGATTTGGTGCGGTGAACGACGAGCCTATTGAAGTCGTTCAGTTCTTGGACGTGGCCGAATGGTGGGCGCGACAGAATCTTCCCCACGACATTGACCGTGTCCGAGTAATCACCGCGCGCGGAGACAGCATGGCTGGTGTGATCAACCACGGCGACATCGTGTTTGTCGATCAGTCCGCGCCTTACTACGACGGCGAAGGCATATACGTGTTCAACTGGCAAGGCCGCGCGTTGATCAAGCGTCTAGCCCCTAACCTGCGCACTGGGAACATGCAGATTCTTTCGGCGAACAGCGCCGCTTATCCGCCCGAGGAGATTGCCGTGGGTGAGATTGACCAGCTCCACATCGCCGGCCGAGTTCTGGCTTGGCTAACCTTGAAGAAGTTCTAAGGAGAGAACCGCATGGAATTCGCCCTGGTGTTTGTGATCCTGTTCGCCTTCATCGGCTCCGCGATAGGCGCAACCAAGGGCAGAGCAGTAGGCGGCTTCCTGCTGGGCCTTTTGCTTGGGCCGATAGGTTGGCTACTTCTCATCGTGGGACCTAGTGCTCAACCAAAGCGACGCGGGAAATGGCGTTGATGTAAGTACGCTTGCACGGAAAATATAAGTGTGCTTTTATACGCCTGCCGGCAGCTTGCCGGCGGGCGACCGGCGGGTCGCCATCGCGGCCCAGCCTCCCCGGCTGAGCCGAAGCGGCGACTCCCCTAGGCCGTAGACCCGCCGGTGCCCTCCCTTAATACGGAGAGCGCCATGTTCGTCTGCATCGCCGCTGATTCGACCGCAACCGCCCCACTGCCCCCACGGGCAGCGCACTGCCTGCTGGCGCAGGCCGCCCGCGACCACACACGCGCGAACGCCCTGCGCGTCCGGAGCGCGGGCGAGCACGGCCGCAACCAGCTGCGCCGCTCCCGGCGAATGGGTGTCGCCAGCCGCCTCGTTGAGGCCGAGTCGCGCGACATGGCGGCCGAGGTGCGGGCATGACTTGTGCCTTTGTCGGTGAACGAACCCAGCGTATCGAGGTGAAGCCCCCCAGTGGGTTGACGCTGTGCATCAACTACGACCAGGCCACGCGGACATTCACCGCATGCTTGGTTCAACGTCCAACACCTTCTCAAGTAGCGCGCGGACGTAGCTTTCGCATCGCCTGCACCCTCATCGGCAAGCCGGACCAGCTTCCGCGCAGGTGGGTCGCCGACGGTCCAGTCTTCGGCCTGGGTGATACCTCGTTTGAACTGGGTGCTGCCTCCCATAAGCAGGTGGACGATTGGTTGAACCACCTCAGTCGCCTCCAGTGGCAGGCCGCCTTAAAGGAGCCTGCAGCGTGATCCGCCTCGCTCAAGACCGTACCGATCTGGAGCGCGCCCAGCGTCTCGCTCACCTCTGTGAGCTGAACCTCGCAAGCGCCGCCGATTGCCGTGCAAGGCGTCTACACGGCGCTGCCTTCTGCTGCGACAGCCTGGCGAGCGACTACTCGCGCGAGGCTTTCGCCCTGTCTGCAAAGGCTCGCCCGAGGACTGACGCATGAGCAACCGCCTCCGCTTCGCCTGGGCACTGGTAGCCGCAATCGCAGCAGTCGTTGTGCCGCTGCGCGTCGCGGAAATCGCAGCGGCTCACGCCACTCACGTGCAGCCGGCCACCCCGGCAGCAGCAACTACAACCGCCGAGAGGTGAACACATGCAGCAGTCCTCGCGCCCCTGCCCCGCAGATATCCCACTGTGCTGCCACGGGCACCGACCGCAAATCGTGACAACGCTTGGCGCGCCCACCGGTCACCGGCTTGGTCACCCCTGCCCGCCGCTTGTCCACATCGAGTGCCACATGTGCCAGAAGGCGACCGTACCCAGCACCTCGCTCGCCATCGCCGAGCTGCGCTGGACGGATCCGAGCATGTCCCAGCTCTTGATTCCCATATCGCACCTCACGCGCGCTCGTGCCGACGTACTCGCGCACCTGACGACGAAAGCCGCCTGAGCTGGAGATCATCATGGCAGCAGCCCTCAAGCCCATGGAACGCGCTGCGCTTATCGTCGCGCGCGGAGATGCCGATAACACCCTCCGCCGCACACGCGGAGGATTCTGTTCCACGAAACAGCCCGCGCGCGTATTCACGCGCAGGGTCATGAACTGGCTCTATGAGCGCGCCCTGCTGGACTTCGATGATCCTGATTGTCCAGCGGCTGCAACGCTGACCGCACGGGGCGTTGCCGAAGCCGACGCCCTGGTGGAACGCAGCGTCGAAAGGGCGGGCCTCGCATGAGCGCCTCGCGCCTTCCCCTGGAGCGTGAGTTCCCTACCGGCAGCCACGGCACAACGCTGGTGCTGATCGTGTGCGCCGGCTGGCTATGGGCCGGCCTCTACGCAGGCCCCTACAGCACAACGCCGGTCGAAGTGTCTGCGGCACCCACCCTCACCGCTACCGCTGGCGCGCGGCGGCTGATCGTCGGCGGAACGAGCTACGCGCTCTCTCCTTCCAGTCTCCAGTCCGTGCGCCGCTGGCTGGATCGAAATGGCGTCGTCGTGCGCAAAGCCCCCTCACCCAAATCACCGACCTGAGAAACATCATGGCAGACAAGATTCACTCCTTTGGGCGCACCGCGAGATTGCGCGGCCTTCTACTCGACCGACCGGACGGCGCACCGACCGATGAGCTTCTGATGGCCGGCGGCTTCGATTGCACGAAGCGACAGCTCCACGACTCGCTGAAGGCGATGACGGCCTCCGGCCAGGTGTGCGAAATCAAGCGCGCCGGCAGGATCCTCTGGGTGCTCAGCGACACCATGCGCCGTCTGATGCTCACGCCCGAGCTGATCAACCCACCCACGCGCACCGCCGTGGAGAAGGTCATGCAGCCGAGCCAATCAATCAGCACGCACTCCACGACCATCCAGCACAAGGAAGCGGAGCGCCTGGAGCTGGCCGCGAAGATCCAGCGCTTCTGCGCACAAGGCGGATGCGTTGAGGTGCTTGGGGCAAGCCCGATTCGCCCGAACCTGTCTCGCCGCCAGATCGGTGACCTAACTGCTGGTGCGCGTAAGACACCGCCCCAAAGCACAGATCGAGGTGCTCATGGGTGCCGCTGAAAAACTGGACCTGTCCGGCAAGGACTGGCTGACCGTCGAGGAATCCGCCCACTACTGCGGCGTCTCCAACAGCCAGTTCCGTAAGAACGCCTTGGACTACGGGCTCACCCCCCGTCGCTTCATGGGAAAGCAGTTGTACGAGAAGGCGGCACTCTATGCCGCGATCCAAGGTGCTGAAGAATGGCAAAGGTTCGACTCTACTGGCGCGGCAACAAGGCCTACCTCGACTGGGCAGAGAACGGGGAGCGCTTTCGCAGGTCCATTGGGCAACCTGACGCCCGTGAGGCGGAGAGAATTCGTGCCGCGAAAGAAGCCGAGCTGACACACGGTGTCCGCATCCTGGCTCGGCTGCCGAAGGTTCGCGACTACCTGGAGTGGTATCTCGACTGGTATGCAGCCGAGCACCCCACCACAATCACGAAGGCCCGCAGCGAAATGAAGCGCTTCCTCGAGCACTTCGGCCACCGTCCGATCGATACGATTCGGGCGTTGGAAGTCGAACAGTACAAGCGCTCACGCCTGGTGGACGACAGAGCGGCGAAGGAGACTGTTGGGAAGGAGATTCGGCGTCTAAAAGCGGCTCTCAATCGTGGAGTTGAATGGAAGGAGCTGGACGTCAATCCGCTAGCCTCAGTAAAGGCACCTCGTGGAGTGCGAAGCGTGGCGGTGAAGTTCTATGACCGTGCTGCTATGCGCAGGCTGTATCGAGCTAATCCTGCTCGCGCGCCGCTATGGATGTTCATGGCTCACACAGGCGTACGTCGCGGCGAGCTCATTGGTCTACGGCACAGCTCAGTTGTAGCTGGGCGATTACAGATTGAGAGCGAGCCTGACGAGACAGGGGCCGGCCGAACCAAGTCGGGAAAATGGAGAGAGGTACCGCTAAACCGATACGCCCTGTGGGCGTTGCGTCGCCTGCCAGATCCAATAGTCGCGGTTCACAAGGACACCGTCTCCGACTGGTTTGCTAAGGATGCGGCCCGGGCGGAGATTGGGGGCCATCTCCACCGGCTGCGTCACACGTTCTGTGCTCACCTTGTTGCAGCAGGCGTGCCATTGAGGCGCGTCCAACTACTCGCCGGTCACGCTGATTACGCCACGACCGAAAAATACTATGCTCACCTCGCTCCAGAAGGGGATGAGTCAGTGGTGAAATCATTGAAGTTCTAGAAGGACCAGAGGCCACCACGACAAACCATCTCACTGGACGAGACGCTCAGCAGAACACACGCCCACATCCGATCTTGTAGGCACCTGTTCGCCGTTGCTGACCAATAATGCCAAGCCAAGACACGAAACCCCTAGAATTCCGGCCCAAAAAGATCGCTTCACATAAGTGTACTTACGAACACAGATGCGAGAGATATCAAAATTATGGCGAAGCCGAACTGACACCAAGCTAGCAAGATCAAGGCCTGCGATCTGTCGTTCGAAGTCAGATGAGGACTGATGCCGAGCCACGGTACCGAAGAAAAATGGGTCCGTAGAGCGTGTCGCGACTAACCTCGGTGCCATGCCCAAGAACGCAAAACCCGCCGAGGAGATAAGCAGCAACAACGATCCCACTCCAAAAACGAATGGAATCAAGCCCGGGTCTTGCCTCAACAGCGGTGATGATGTCGAACTGGTTAGAAGATAGGCCACCAACGCCGCCGAAGCAGCAAACGACCAAGCACACTTGGTGTCAGCAAACTGAATATAGGCAGTAACATAGCTTTGTTGCGCGTCAGAAAATTGATAACGAGCTTCCAGTGAGGCGGGCTCTGAGCCCCTGGGCTCCGAAATTGCGCCAAGGTTCTGCTCGCTCATGAAGTCCATCTTCCATAGTAGTACCAATATTGATACGGCGCTCCCGTTAGGCTGTACGAGTAGCCGGTATCGTGATCTGAGACCGTTGAAAGCCCCTTCCATTCCGAGGGCAGGCCTTCGCGAACGTTGTTCCCTATCATCAGCTCGCCCGCCTTCGCCACATTAAGCATCTTGCATGCAAGATTTGCCGTGGTACCTATTGCAACGATTCCGTTGAATCTCAGCGCCGCCCCCATTTTTGCAATGGTCAAAGGGCCACTATCAATGCATATTCGGAACAAGAATGGAGGTATACCGCGCGCTATGAGCGCATTATTGAGAGTACTGTTCAGTGCGTCGTTTACAACATGAAATAGCGTAAGTGCAGCAGCAACTGCTCGTTGCTCCTTCGTCGCCCCCTCATTCGGCTCCGCAACAAAGTACGCCATCAATCCGTCGCCGGTATTCTTCTCGACAGTGCCACCGAAGTCCTCCACGACACGAATAGCTTCGGTGAAGAACAACGATAGGCCTCGAAGCATAAGCTCCTGCTGCTCCATCGTCTCCTGCGGTCGCGAAGTGAACCCGGATATATCAAGAAACAGCACTGCAGCGTGCAAAGACCGACCCTCATGGATCGCCATATCGTCTGCGTCGGGAATCACCCTCCCGACGCCGAGGCCTGACCGGCGATCTATAGATTCGGCAGTCGCGAGAATTCGGGCACTTTGCGATGCACGGTAAGCGGGTGACACAAGCGTGCGAAAACTTTGCATCATGTCACCTCGTAGACCGGATAGGAGACCAAGAGCCGGGGAAGGCTATCAGCGGGAACACGACGAGCACGCAGAAGCCACTGAACGTGTAGCAAATTGTATAGCTCATTGCCGATGCGCATAGTATTAGGAGCGCAGGTCTGCTCAATTTTCACCGCGAGGTTCAATGCATCACTTCTTACGGACGGCCAACTGAAACCGGTGATCGCGTTTGTCTTTGTCTCAATCAGCGCAGGGCCGTAATCTGCACCCACTCGTACACTCAGTCGAGGCAGCCCTGCAGATTCCAGGACAGGGGAAAGCGATTCCTTTACCAGCTTGATCATGGAAGTTCCAAGGTCAACTATCAGATCGCACTGGCGAGTAAACGAAGGATGCGGAAGGTGGACTATGAATCCGTCTCCAGTATCCTTAAGCACTGCGGCTTCGAACTGGCCAACTAGTATCTGCAATTCTCGGAGCAGCACTTCAGTTGCTTTATCAAACGCGACAGCGTCCCGTCTCCGCAGCTCCGTCGATCCGCAAATGTCGAGCGACAGAAACGGAGTGCTAACCGAGCTGGACTCGCCAACTGGCTCTTTGTGATGCGCCGGCTGTATTACGGGATGCTTAAATGGCTCCCCATGAAGCTCTTCAGACACGGCCGAAGCGCGCTCGATACCGTACTCACTCGTGGACGAAATTCGCGGCCGCAAGTCATACAGCGGCACGCTTCGGATGGCTTGCTCTACCGAGGCAACAGGTATCGCAACCTTTGTGAAGCGATCTAGGTAGCAGGCTTCGCCCTTTACCTCAATTCGAGTGTATCGACGAGGATCCGGCTCAAGTCGAAGCTCGACCTGGCCATCATAGAGTTGCACCTGCTCACAAACAAAGTCAAATCGTCCAAGCACACTTGGGCGACAGCCCGACTCGTCGGCGTCTGGTTCCTGAGGAGACATCACCATCCTTAGTTGGTCGGAGCGAGCATATTACTCCTGACACGCCACCAGATCGCGCGCCCCTAATCAGTGCTCGCTATAGGTGGAACCAGGCCGGCGAGCGGCGAGCATCATCTTAAAACCCGCTCTTCGGCTGTGCCAACTGTGCCAATTAAAAGCCTAAATGAGCCAAAATATGGCACTCATCAAGGTCAAGAGCGCCTGTAAGTACTTGATTTTGGTGACCCCGGCCCGATTCGAACGGGCGACCTTCCCCTTAGGAGGGGGACGCTCTATCCAGCTGAGCTACGGGGCCATGCGGGCGGAAGCATACCGCCGATGCGTGACGGGCCGGCATTGCACCGGCCCCGCGTATAAGGATACCTGCATTCAGCGAGGTGACCAAGACTGATCACCGCGCAAATCCACCGGAATCAGCGGATATCCAGCTCCGGGAAGCCCTTGACCAGCTCGTCCACCGCCTTGATCTGGGTCAGGAACGACTCCAGCGCGGCCAGCGGCAGTGCGCTGGGGCCGTCGCAGCGGGCGTGGTCCGGGTCGCGGTGGGCTTCCAGGAACAGGCCGGCCAGGCCCAGCGCCATGCCGGAACGGGCCAGTTCGGCCACCTGACGGCGGCGGCCCCCGCTGGCTTCGCTGCCGGCGTCGCGGCGCTGCAGGCTGTGGGTGACGTCGAAGATGGCCGGCAGGCCGCCGGTGGACTCGATCATCTCGCGGAAGCCGAGCATGTCCACCACCAAGTTGTCGTAACCGAACTGGGAACCGCGCTCGCACAGGATGATGTTCTCGTTCCCGGCCTCGCGGATCTTGCTGACGATGTGCTTGATCTGGGTGGGGCTGAGGAACTGCGGCTTCTTGATGTTCACCGCCCTGCCCGTTTCCGCGATGGCGACCACCAGGTCGGTCTGGCGGGCGAGGAAGGCGGGAATCTGCAGCACGTCCACCACCTCGGCCACCGGGGCGGCCTGGGCCACTTCGTGCACGTCGGTGATGACCGGGATGCCGAACTGGCGCTTCACTTCTTCGAAGATGCGCAGGCCCTCTTCCAGGCCGACGCCACGGAAGGACTTGATCGAAGAACGGTTGGCCTTGTCGAACGAGGCTTTGAAGACGTAGGGGATGCCGAGCTTGCGGGTGACCGTGGTGAAGTGTTCGGCCGCGTGCAGGGTGGAATCGAGGTCTTCCAGGACGTTCAGGCCGCCGAAGAGGACGAACGGGAGACGGTTACCAACGGTTACGCCTTCGGCGACGGTGACGTTCATTCAGGTTCCAAGGGTGCGGACAATGGCCCGATTGTAGCCGGTGCGGCACTGCCGCATGGCGGTCCTGGGCGGACTGATAGAATGGTCGGTCTGCACCCTTTTCGATACGCAACAGGAGTTTGCATGTCCTCTGCCCTGCTCAAGGCCCTTGGCCTGGATGCAACCAACGCTGGCACCTACCTTGGCAATGGCGAATGGTCCACGGCAAGCGCCGGGGTGATCACGCCGGTGAACCCGACCACGGGGGAAGCCATCGCCCAGGTGCATGCCACCACCGAGGCCGACTACGAAACCGTGGTCGCCCGCGCCCAGGAAGCCTTCAAGGTGTGGCGCACCACCCCGGCCCCGCGCCGTGGCGAAGCCGTGCGCCTGTGCGGCGAAGCGCTGCGCGCCAACAAGGACGCGCTGGGCTCGCTGGTCGCGCTGGAAATGGGCAAGAGCAAGCCGGAAGGCGACGGTGAAGTGCAGGAGATGATCGACATCGCCGACTTCGCCGTGGGCCAGAGCCGCATGCTGTATGGCTACACCATGCACTCCGAGCGTCCGGGCCACCGCATGTATGAGCAGTACCAGCCGCTGGGCCTGGTGGGCATCATCAGTGCGTTCAACTTCCCGGTTGCGGTGTGGGCGTGGAACTCGTTCCTGGCCGCCATCTGCGGTGATATCTGCATCTGGAAGCCGTCCAACAAGACCCCGCTGACCGCGATTGCCTCGATGCGCATCTGCAATGAAGCGCTGCGCGACGCCGGCTTCCCGGACATCTTCTTCCTGATCAACGACGCCGGCACGGCGCTGTCGGAAAAGCTGGTGGAAGACTGCCGCATTCCGCTGATCAGCTTCACCGGCTCCACCCAGGTGGGCCGCACGGTGAACGAAAAGGTCGCCCGTCGCCTGGGTCGCTGCCTGCTGGAACTGGGCGGCAACAACGCCATCATCCTGGACGAAACCGCCGACCTGAAACTGGCCGTGCCGGGCATCGTGTTTGGCGCGGTCGGTACCGCCGGCCAGCGCTGCACCACCACGCGCCGCCTGATCGTCCACGAATCGATCTACGACAACGTGCTGGCCACCCTGAAGAAGGCGTACAAGCAGGTGGAAGGCAAGATCGGCGACCCGACCGATGCCGCCAACCTGATGGGCCCGCTGAACAGCGACAGCGCGGTGCAGCAGTTCCTGGCCTCGATTGAAAAGGCCAAGGCCAGCGGCGGCACGGTGGAAACCGGCGGCACCCGCATTGATCGCCCGGGCAACTTCGTGCTGCCGGCGATTGTCACCGGCCTGAAGAACAGCGACGAAGTGGTGCAGCACGAAACCTTCGCGCCGATTCTGTACGTGATGAAGTACAGCACGCTGGACGAAGCCATCGACATGCAGAACGGCGTGCCGCAGGGCCTGTCGTCGTCGATCTTCACCCAGAACCTGAAGGCGGCCGAGCGCTTCCTGTCGGCGGCCGGTTCGGACTGCGGCATCGCCAACGTCAACATCGGCACCTCGGGTGCGGAAATCGGTGGCGCGTTCGGTGGCGAGAAGGACACCGGCGGTGGTCGTGAGTCGGGTTCGGATGCGTGGAAGGTCTACATGCGCCGCCAGACCAACACCATCAATTACTCGGATTCGCTGCCGCTGGCACAGGGCATCAAGTTCGATCTGTGATGGCGAACGTGGCGGGCAATGCATCGGCCGACGGCGTACCGACCAGCGGTCGGTACCTACCGGGGGCGGGTGGTCCGCTGGATTTCACCGGCCGCCGCGTTCTGGTGGCCGGGGGCAGCAAGGGCATTGGCCGGTGCATGGCACTGGCCTTTGCTGCGGCGGGGGCCCACGTTTCCGTGTGCGCACGTGGCGAGGCCGGCTTGGCCGCGCTGCGGGCCGATGCGGCGCAGGCCGGTGTGGACATCCACACCCTGCCCGCCGACCTCGGCCAGCCCGAGGACATCCAGCGCTGGCTGGAAGCCGCGGCCGATGCGCTGGGCGGCATTGATGTCCTGGTGAACAACGCCACCGGCTACGGCATGGCCGAAGATGACGCCGGCTGGGAAGCCAGCCTCAACGTCGACCTGATGGCCGCGGTGCGAACCTCGCGGCTCGCCCTGCCCTGGCTGCGGCGGGCCACCGGTGCCTGCATCCTCAACCTGGGCTCGATTGCCGGCATGCAGCCACGCCCGGGCGCTGCGCCCTACGCTGCCGCCAAGGCAGCATTGATGCACTACACCACCTCGCAGGCGCTGGGCCTGGCACCGGACCGCATCCGGGTCAATGCCATCGCGCCCGGCTCGATCGAGTTCGCCGACGGCCTGTGGGACCGCCGGCGTACGGAAGACCCTGCCCTGTACCACGGCACGCTGGCCAGAATTCCGTTCGGCCGCTTCGGCGCACCGGAGGAGATTGCCGACGCCGCCCTGTTCCTGTGTTCCCCGCTGGCCCGCTGGGTCACCGGCCAGACGCTGGTGGTGGACGGCGGCCAGGTATTGATGGGCTGAGGCTGCCCCACCCCGCTTTACCTCAAGGACGACCATGAGAACCGCCCCTCCACAACCGCGCAACAACCTCGCGCTGGCCAGCCTGCTCCTCAGCCTGGTGGCATTGTTCTTCCTTCCCTTCATCGGGCATCTGGCGGCGTTGATCACCGGGTACATGGCCCGGGCGAACATCCGCCGGCGGCCCTATCCCCTGCAGTGCGACAACATGGCGCGAGGCGGCCTGCTGCTGGCGTGGGGAGGCCTGATCGCCTGGACAGCCTTTGTGGCGTGGGTGTACTTCGTGGCGATTCCGCACCTGCAGGAACTGGGGCGGATCCTGTTGAACGCGCTGCTGCTGAAGTCCAGCTAGCGCCGGAATTCCGACGTATTGATGGGCTAAACCCCAGCCAGGCTCTATCATGTAGGCCCTGCCATGGAGGACCCGGATGAACCTGCCCGTACGTCAAACCAACACCATGGCCGTCATCAGCCTGATCACCGGCATCCTGGGCTGGACCGCCCTGCCCGGGCTCGGCAGCATCGTGGCGATCGTCACCGGGCACATGGCCCGCGGCGAGATCCGCCGCAGCCCGGAAACCCAGGAAGGCGACGGCATGGCCCTGGCCGGCCTGATCCTGGGCTACCTGATGGTGGGACTGTGCCTGCTGGGTATTCTGCTGTTCGTCCTGTTTATTGGCGGACTGTTGTGGATGGTCCCCAATCATTGAGGAGGGGTGCATGACGGCTTCCGACGCCACAGAACGTTTCAGCAACCGCGTGGCGGACTATGTTCGCTATCGGCCGGACTACCCGCCGGCGCTGCTGGACTGGCTGCACCACCAGATGGGCGTGTCCCCTGAAACCCTGGTGGCCGACATCGGGGCGGGTACCGGCATCTCCACCCGTCTGTTCCTGGCCGCCGGCCACCCGGTGATCGCGGTGGAACCGAATGCGGCCATGCGCAATGCCGCTGATACCTGGCTCAGCCCGGACTACCTGCGCCTGAAACTGGTCGACGGCACCGCCGAAGCCACCACCCTGGCCAACGACAGCGTGGGACTGGTCAGCGCGGCACAGGCCTTCCACTGGTTCGACATGGACGCGGTGCGCGCCGAATGGCGGCGCATCCTGCATCCGGGTGGGCAGGCACTGGTGTTCTGGAATTCGCGCCTGCTGGATTCCTCGCCGTTCCTGATCGGCTACGAGCAGCTGCTGCTGGAGTTCGGCACCGATTACACCGAAGTGGCCGAACGCTACCAGGACGATGCCACCATGAAAGCCTGGTTCGGAAAGGGTTTCCATGCCATGGCCAGTTTCCCCAACGTGCAGCACATGGATGCCGACGGCCTGCGTGGCCGGCTGCTTTCTTCCTCGTACGCACCGCCGCCGGAGCATCCGCGCCACGCGCCGATGCTGGCGGCATTGCAACAGCTGTTCGACGCGCATGCGGTCGACGGTCGCATTGCCTTCGAGTATCAAACCCGTGCCTTCATCGGCACGCTGGACTGACTGGACCCTATGTATTCGCTTGCCCGTCCCCTGCTGTTCTCGCTTGATGCCGAACGCGCCCACGGCCTGACCCTGAGCGCGCTGGACACGGCTTACCGCACCGGCACCACGCCGTTGCTGGCCGCCCGCTCCGCCCCGCTGCCGACCAACGTGTTCGGGCTGCGCTTCCCCAATCCGGTGGGCCTGGCCGCCGGGCTGGACAAGAACGGCGACCACATCGACGCACTGTTCGCGCTCGGCTTTGGCTTCGTGGAGATCGGCACGATCACCCCGCGCCCGCAGGAAGGCAACCCGAAGCCGCGGTTGTTCCGGCTGCCGGAGCAGCAGGCCATCATCAACCGCATGGGCTTCAACAATGCGGGCGTGGACGCGCTGGTGCGCAATGTGGAACGCAGCCGCCGCCGCACCGGGCTGCTGGGCATCAACATCGGCAAGAACAAAGACACGCCGAACGAAAACGCGTTCGATGATTACCAGCACTGCCTGCAGAAGGTGTATCCGCTGGCCGACTACATCACGGTCAACATTTCCTCACCGAACACCGCCGGCCTGCGCGAGCTGCAGGAAGAAACCGCGCTGCGCCAGCTGATCTCGCAGCTGCGCGACAGCCAGGAAGCGCTGGCGGCGCAGCACGGTCGTCGCGTGCCGATGCTGGTGAAAGTGGCACCGGACCTGAGTGACCGCGACATCGACGCTGCGGCGCGGGTGCTGGGCGAATTGAACGTGGACGGCGTCATTGCCACCAACACCACCATCGACCGCAGCCTGATCGCCGGCAACAAGCTGGCCTCGGAAGCGGGCGGCCTTTCCGGCGCACCGCTGCTGAGCCAGAGCACCCTGGTACTGCGCCGCCTGCGCGCGCGCCTGCCTGAATCGGTTCCGCTGATCGGCGTGGGCGGCATTCTGTCCGGTGCAGACGCGGTGGCCAAGATGGCCGCCGGTGCCGCATTGGTGCAGTGCTACAGCGGTCTGATTTTCCGCGGACCTGCGCTGGTCCACGAGTGCGTGGAAGCCATCCGCCGCCGCCGTGAAGCCCCCAGCCGTGGCGCGGTGGCCCCCCTATGAGTGAAGCAATGCCTGCAATGACCGCCTGGTCGCTGACCGAAAACGCCTCGCTGAAGGCGTTGAACACCTTCCACGTTGAAGCCCGCGCCGAGCGCCTGCTGGAACTGCACGACGTCACCCTGCTGCCGGAAGTGCTGGCCCTGCCCCAGGTGGCCGGCAAGCCGCTGCTGGTGCTGGGTGCCGGCAGCAACGTATTGATTGCCGATGACGTGGCAGGCACCGTGCTGGTGTTTGCCAACCGCGAGATCACTGCGCTGGAGCATCGCGCCGACCACACCGTGGTGCGGGCCGGTGCCGGGGTGGACTGGCACGGCCTGGTGATGTGGTCGCTGCAGAACGGGCTTTCCGGGCTGGAGAATCTGGCCCTGATTCCCGGCACTGCCGGTGCCGCGCCGATCCAGAACATCGGCGCGTACGGCGTGCAGGTGGATGAATTCATCAACGCCGTGGAAGCGTGGGACCGTGCCGAGCAGGCATGGGTGCGACTGGAGGCCGACGCCTGCCAGTTCGGCTACCGCGACAGCCTGTTCAAGCACGAACCAGACCGCTACCTGATCACCGCCATTGAACTGCGCCTGCCGCTGCTGCACGACCTGCGCCTGGGCTATGCCGGCATTGCCGAGGAGATGCAGGCGATGGGCGTGGAACTGCCGGTGGCCGCCGACGTGGCCAACGCGGTGATCGCAATTCGCCGCCGCAAGCTGCCCGACCCGGACGTGCTGGGCAACGCCGGCAGCTTCTTCAAGAACCCGGTGCTGCCGCTGGACCAGGTGAACGTGCTGCTGCAGCAGTACCCGGACATTCCGGTGTACCCGGCCGCGCAGGACACCCACCGCAAGGTGTCGGCGGCGTGGATGATCGAGGCCTGCGGCTGGAAGGGCTATCGCGACGGCGATGCGGGCGTGGCTCCAACCCACGCGCTGGTGCTGGTGAATCACGGCAATGCCAGCGGCGGCCAGCTGCTGGATCTGGCCCGGCGCATTTCCGCTTCGGTGCTGGAAAAGTTCGGCGTGCCCATTGAACCCGAGCCGCGCCTGATCGGCGCACAGTGGTGAGCCCCTCTCCGCCGGTCCTGCCCGCCCCCACCCCCATGCGGGCGGCGCTGTTGATGCTGGGCAGCACGATGGCGTTTGGCCTGATGGCCATCGCCATCCGCTATGCCACCGCGCACGTGCCGACCCAGGAAGTGGCGTTCTTCCGCAATGCGTTTGGATTGGTGGCCCTGCTGCCGATGCTGCTGCGTTCCGGGTCTTCGGTGTTCCGCACTCAACAGCTGCCGCGCTACCTGCTGCGCAGCGTGATCGGGCTGGCCTCCATGCTGTGTGCGTTCTGGGCGATTGGCCATCTGCCAATCTCGCAGGCGATCTCGCTTTCGTATGCCACGCCGTTGTTCGTGACCATCGCCGCCGTGCTTCTCCTGGGCGAAGTGGTACGCGTACGGCGCTGGGCCGCAGTGGTATGCGGCTTCATCGGCGTGCTGATCATCGTGCGACCGGGCGCGGATTCGTTCACGCCCGGCGTACTGGTGGCCGTGCTGGCCGCCCTGTTGAGTTCGCTGGTGGCGATCCAGATCAAGCAGCTCACCCGCGTGGACGGTGCCGACACGGTGGTGCTGTACACCTATGTGTTCTGGGTGCCGCTGTCACTGGTGCCAGCGCTGTTCACCTGGGTGTGGCCGACCGGCATCGCCTGGGTGTGGTTGGCAGCGACCGGCGTGCTGGGCACCGTGGGCCAGCTGCTGTGGACACGGGCATTGCGCCTGGGCGAAGTCTCCGCACTGACTCCGATCAGCTTCATGCAGCTGCCGCTGGTCACCCTGCTGGGCTGGTTGCTGTTCAACGAAACCATCGACCGCTACACCGTGATCGGGGCCAGCATCATCCTCGGTGCCAACGCCTACATCGCCCACCGCGAAGCGGTGCTGGCGCGCCGCGCGGCCTCCAACGCCGCCACCCAGGCCGCCCATCCGGAATAGCGGGGCACCCTGCTTACCCGCGCGATGCTGGGCACCCCCGTAGAGCCACGCCCTGCGTGGCTTCGCGGTACAGACGCGCTGGTGCCCCCTCTCCAGCAACCACCCCAGCAACATGTAATGTCGTTCGCGTCACCGTTGATCTGAGCGGAATCACGCGAAACGGTTGATCAAGGCCAAATAACGTCTTCAGGATCAAACACTTGCAACACCGCGACAGGTTCAGAAGATGGTACTGCGATCGGCACGGCGCATCCCGGTGTAGCATTCCAACATGTGCATGAAGAAGCCTACCTCCAAGAAGGCTACGAAGAAGCCGGTAGCCAAGGCCAGCCGAACGACTACTCGCGCCACGCCGTCTGTAGCAATGGGCTCGGACGTTCTGATACTGGATGACTTTGAGAGCCAGATTCAGAAGTTCTACAGCATGTCCAAGAAGCACGCCGTGGAGGCTGCAAAGAAAGCAGGCATCCTGACGCCAACGGGACGCCTGAGCGGTACCTATAGGTGAGTAATGGCCCATTGGTCGTTGCTTATCATGGGTGCGACATCACAACGCGGGATGCCCTTGTTACGGGGCGGCAGCAACCGAAGATCAGTGCCAACCCCTATGACTGGCTGGGTCCCGGCTTCTACTTGTTCGAGAGTGACCCGGAACGCGCATTGGCCTTCGCGCAGACCGCCGCCGAGAACCCGGAATACAGATTCACCGCACGCCCCATTGTGACGCCGGCCGTAGTTGGCTGCGTCTTCGCAGCACATTCTTGCCTCGACATGACGACCCGCAAGGGCCGCGCGGAGTATACGGTCGCCCATCGGCAGCTGGAACTTGCAGCACGCACAACCGGTGCAAAGATGCCCGTAAACAAACCTGCGTTTGAAGGAGATATCGATGTTCTTCTCCGCGGGCTGGACCGCGCTGTCATAAACATGATCCACGCCAATCGACCGAAAGAGTTCCAAGTCGTACGCGGTGCATTTCGGCAAGGTGCAGAGCTTTCACCCGGCTCAGGCTTTCATAGCAACAGCCACATCCAGCTCGCACTACTCGACCTGGATTGCGTTGTTGGCTGGTTCCTTCCCCGCGGGGCCATCTTATTGAGTAGCGCCCCGCTGCGCGGACGCGCTGGACGCGTCTGTCAGTTCCCATGCGGATCCAGCTCCTCTCCCAACGTACGCAGTTTTGCACGCACCAACTGCAGCGCATCGCTGCCCAACAAGAGATGCGCAGCAGGGCCACTTCGGCCGCATCGGCAAGGCATTGCAGTACCTGCACGCGGCATATGCGCAGCCGTTGACTGTGGCGCAGCTTGCAGATGAGGCCGGCATGAGTGCGCCTTCCTTTTACAGCCATTTCAAAGCTGTAACGTGCGCTTCGCCCATGCAGTACCTGAAGTCCACGCGTTTGCATCAGGCACGTCTGCTGATGGTGCGCGAGGGCATGACCGCTGCGGCTGCCTGTCACGCGGCAGGGTATGAGAGCAATTCGCAGTTCAACCGGGAGTTCAAGCGCTTGTTCGGATTGACGCCTGGGCGGGAGGTGAAGCGCATGCGCGAGGCATTTTCTGTGACGGCTACGCCGGGTGGGTTTGGATTTGTTTCGTCGCATTGATCGCGGTGCGATGACGCGCATGGCGCGTCACTACCGGACGTTGCCTGTTCCCAGCAGGAATGCCAGCAACGCCAGTCCTTAACCAGCAGCATACGCCAGAGCGGCTTCATCGCGGACACCACCTACTCCAGCGGCAGCCGCCGTGTGAGGAAATTGACTGCATTCTCCATCGCGTCAGGATCGTTGTTGCTGAGTCCAATGACCACATACTGCCTGCTCGGGATCACCACGAATGCGGCATTGGCACCCGACGCGCCGCCTTCGTGTCCGAACTGACGTGCGGCACCATTACCGCTGACCATGAACCCGTATCCGTACCACTGCTTGTGATTCTGCGCCGAAGTGGCCTGATCCAGCAGCGCGGTTGAGACCAGTTCACCACGCAACAGCGCGTCACCAAACTGCTGCAGGTCGCCGATCGTGCTGTAGCCGCCACCCGCCGCTGTGCCACGCCAGGGCAACGACGCCGACTCGACCTGCCAACGGCCATCCACCTTCGTGTAGGGTACAACCCGTCCAGCCACAGGGCTGGACTCGGGCTCCGACCCGGTCGAGGTCATGCCCGCCGGGGCGTAGATGTGCTTCTGGATATAGTCGTAATAGGACTCCCCGCTCACCGCCTCGATGATGGCACCCAGGACCACGTAACCATAATTCGAATACCCGTCCTGGGCTCCGGGTGCATGCTCGGGTGCCCGCTTTCCAAAATGCGCGATGTAATCCGAGTGGGTCTTCAGCCTCTGCGAGTAGCTGCTGAAGTCATCGCCGAAGATGTCGCCCAGCCCGCTGGTGTGGTTCAGCAGCTGGCGGATCGTGATCGACTCGGCGATGGCTGGGTCCGGGTAGTCGGGAAGATGGCGACGGATGCTATCGTTCAATGAAAGCTTGCCTTCCCGCACCAGCTGAAGCACGGCCACGGCAGTAAACATCTTGTTCAAAGACGCAATGCGGAATCGCGTCTCCGGCGTGATGGCCAGCGTCGACTGACGATCTGCGAACCCTCCCCACCACTGGTAGAGGACCCTGCCGCGCTCCGAGACAAGCAGCGCACCCGACAACGCATCGGAAACCACCAGTGCATCCAGGCGCTGGTTCGCTTCGGCCCTCAGCTCGCGAAGTGAAAGGCGTTTCGGAAGATATGCGGCTGGGGTCTCTACACCCTCGATCTGGAAGAAGTTCACGTCGCCGGGATCGCTTTCATCCACCTTCACCGTCACCAGCAACGAACGCTCGCTGGCTTCAACACTGACGATGGCTTCGGCAATGCTGGGCGTGCTCGACCTCATTTCCAGCAGCCGCCATGGCCCCATCGAGCTGCGCAGATCGATGTCGCGCTGCGCGCTGTGTTCCATTTTGTAGCTGGCGATTACTGTCTGCAGGCGCTGGAGTTCACCGCTGTTGTAGGCGGACAGCCAGTGGTCGAATATCTGTTGCGGGGTGGGTTCCGGGCGCGCTTCGGCGCTGGATGACGGGGCGCTGATGAGGAGGAACGCCGTGAACAGAATGGCTGCGACCTTCATGCACTACCCTCCTTGGTCTGTGATGTCATCTTGGGCCGCGAAGACGCGCATGGCGCGTCACTACGGGGCTGCGCCGGCCGCGGCCCAGCTGCGGGCGGCGGCGTCTACTACGTTGTTGGGGGCGAACTGGTCCTGCATGTAACGTAATGCCTGCAGCCGCTGGCTGGGCGGACGGGCCGCCGCGCCGGGTTCCAGCAGCAGGTCGTGGAACTCCTGGATGTCGTGCAGGATGCGCCAGTGACGGTAGCAGGCCAGACGGACGGGGTCGAGCGTGACCGGACCGTAGCCTTCGGCAAAGCCCGGCGGGTCATCGCGGCCCCAGCGGCCGCCGACGCCGGCTCCGATGAACATCAGGTCGCACTCGCGCGGGGCGCGCAGCATGCCGTCCCAGTCGATCAGGCACAGACCGCCGTCAGGCCGCAGCAGCACATTGCCCGCGTGCACGTCGCCGTGGCAGAGCACGACGGCGGCGGTTTGACCGGCGAGGCGCGCACGCAGCTGCACGCAGCGCTGCCATACGTCGGCAATCAACGGTCGGTAAAGCCGCCAGGTCTGGCGGTAGCGTTCGGCCAGTTCGTCGGAAATCTGCCACTGGGCGTCACCGCCCTGCAGCCACGCCCCTACCCGCTCCACGGCCGGTTCGTCTTCCAGTTGCGGCTGCGCCAGCGGAGCCAGGAGCGCGGCGGGCACGGAAGCTTCATGCACGCTGCGCAGCACCTGGCCAAGTCGATGCCATTGCTCGCGTGAGAGCGCGGCTTCGAAGCCGGATTGACCTTCAATGTAGGGAAACAGAGTCCACTGCAGGCCATCGGCCAGAACCGCCGGTGCACCGTTGCGGGTGGTCAGCGGGGCGGCCACCTCGCTCAGCTGCAGCTCGGTGCGCAGATATTGGAGGACCTTCCATACCGCGTCCCCCACGGCGTAGCGACGGCACTTCAGCCACCAGCGTGCCCCATCGCGCGCAACGACCTGGTACACGGTGGCACCGGCGTCGGCACCAGCGGGGCGTTGCACCACCTGCTCGGCGTGCACGTCGTAGGCCTGGGCCAGCACGGCAGTGATCTGTGCGACCGATAACTCCTGGGGGTGACGCATGTGTTTCCAATTGAGACGTGCTTGGAAGGACTATCTCAGAAAGGGACAGCGCTGAGTTGGAAGTCCGTCACGATTAGGTCGACGTAGAGCCACGCCCTGCGTGGCTACGCGGTGCTGGACACGCCCCAGCCACGCAGGGCGTGGCTCTACGGGGATCATTGCACCGAGGCTACGCGGAGCGTGATCATTCCAACGCGTTCAGGGGGTTGCCCACGCCTCTAACTCACGCTGCAGCAAGGCCTCCACTTCCTCCCGCTGGAACTGCGTGGCAAACAACGGCACCGCAAACACGTACTGCACGCCTTCGTTCTCACGCCGGATCACGTAGGCCAGCTGCAACCGGGCCAGTGAATGCCGCAGCTGCTCCGGGTCCACCTTCACGCCGGCGGCATCAAAACCCGCCAGCAGTTGCAGCAGCGTAACCCCCTGCGCCCCGCCCGGCCCAAGCTGGGCGCTGGCGATACGGTACACCACGATGCGATCGATCCGGCAGGCTACCGGGTCCGGACTCAACCGTGCCCAGCCGGCCAGTGCATCAAATACCGGCTCCGCGGTGAGCGCGGCATGGAGCTGCGCCGGCTCGATGACGCGCTGTCCGCGCGCCAGCTGGCCAAGCAGGTACTGGCAGACAATCGCGACCAGGTTGGCGCGGCGACCACAGGCAGCGACCAATCGCTGCGGCAGGTCAGGGTTGGCGAAGTGCACGCCCAGCCGCCCCATCGGTTCCGTAGCCAGTGCCCGGCAGGCGGCCTCTTCCAGTCCGCCAATGTGGATCACCTCACCGAAGTTGCGCAGCGGTGAGGCGAAGTCCAGCGTCACCGCTTCATACAGATCCCAGAACCCAGCCAGCATGAAGTGGCAGCGGCCTTCCTCGCTGAGTGCGCGCAGCGCGGCCAGCTGCGGGTAATCATTACCCGCCTCGGCGCGCAGGAACAGATCGGTCTCGTCGATCAGCAGCAGCACGCTGCGGCCCTGCGCGCGTTCGGACATCGCAGCCACACAGGCGTCGATGCCGCTGTCTTCGGCCAAGCCCAGTTCCAGCGCCAGGCGCGGGGTCAGGCGGTGATCGCGCAGCGCGACGTACTGGCAGTGCACGCGTGGGTGGCCGTCGAAACGACGCTCAATCGCCTTCATCAAGCTGGTCTTGCCCAACTGTCTCCCGCCGACCAGCAGGTAGTTGCCTGGCTCGCGATTGAGCACACGCGCCAGCAGTGACTCGCGGCCGAAGAACGCCGTCGGCCGGGTGATGCCGCCGTGGGTCTGATACGGTGAGATGCGGGTCACCTTGAGCTGCCGCGCCAGCAGCGCAACCAACGTCTCCTGCGCGCCCGGCTGCAGCAGCCAGCGGGTCTGGGTGACCTGGTCCAGGCACACGCACAGGTTGGCCGGGTCGTCGGCGTACTGCATCAGCGCCGGTTCGACCGACGTTGACGGGCTGACCACCAGCACCACGTCCTGTCCGTTGGGCAGATTGCGCAGCTGCTGCACGATCGACTCGCCGCTCAGTTCGGGGTCGGGCAGGTACAGCCACAGCTTCTCCAGCGCGATCGGCAGCGTGTCCGGCAGCGTCCACTCGCGCACGATGCCGTTCAACGGCCAGTCGCGCGTCGCCGCGTCCACCGCACCAATACGTGCCGCCAGCTGTATGGCACGCGTGCTGGGCGTGGCCTGTACATGGCGCAGGGCATCGCGCCAACGCGTGCTGGCGATTCCCGCCCGCTGCAGCACCTGGTCGCGCAGGCGCAGCCAGCCCAGCTGGCGGTCGAAGGTGGGCAGGCGCTGCAGCGGATGGTCGAGCAGCGTCCGCGGCTCGCGCGCGACGTCTGCCACTTCCGGACGCAGTCGCCACCAGACCACGCCGAGGCCGACCAGAGCCAGGACACTCAGCACCAGAATCAGCGTCAGCCACTGTCCCGCCGTCCACGGCTTGTTGCTGCGGCAGTCCATGGCCAGCCAGCGTTGGGGCGGCGAGGGCTCGCCCGGTTGGCAGGTCCAGCGCTCGGTGCGCGGATCGAGCGTGTGTTCCAGCACCGTGCCGCGCAGTCCGCTGTTCTCCGGGAAACGGTTGCTGAAACGCAGGCGCAGCACGAACGGCGCGGGCAGCTCTGCCTCCAGCGTGGCTTCGGCCGGGTCGTGCACGCCGGGCACCTTCACCTGTTGCGGCCATTGCCCGTCCATCAGCCATCGGCCGTGCGCCTCTTCGCGCAGAAGCGTGGTGTCGATGCGCGCGGACTGCATCAGCATCATGCTTTCGCCGTCGTGCTTCACATTCCACAGCACCCACGGGTTGATCCACGGGGCAACGAACAGCGTGCCGAAGAAGCCGACGAACGCGATGACCAGCGCCAGGCGCACCCAGCGCCAGGCGCTCCATCCCTCAATAGCGATCATGCCGGTTGGGCCTCCAGCCCTTCGTTGACCTGCTGCACGGCCAAACGGATCGCTTCGCAGCGCCATTCCAACCAGGCTCCGTCGGCGTGGCTGCGTGCGGCCAACAGGTTTTCCCAGTACAGCTGCCGCAGCAGCGGATCCATCAGATACGGGCGTGCGGGGGCGATGCGTTCGCGCGGCAGCCAGCCATTGACCGTCGCGCGGGCACCGGGCTCGCGCAGAATCGGCAGCAACGCTTCCCACAGACGCGGATGCGTCGAAAGGGTCTGGTCGAGCGCGGCATCGTCCAGGCCATCACTCCCCTGCCCGGCCAACAGGTTCAATGCGGCCTGGGCCAGCAGCGGGTGCCCACCGGATACGTGCAGTGCGCGTTGCAGAATCGGGTCCGAAAGGCCCGTTGCGTGCCGCTGCAGATCGTTCACACACAGCTCGGGCCAGCTCTCGGTAGCCGCAATGTTGAGCAGCGAAAGATCGCCGCCCTGGTACTTCAGATCGGCCAGCGCCGCACCGCCACAGATCAGCAGGTGCAGCTTGCCGCTATGCATTTCGCTCAGGCTGCGCAGAATGCCGGCCAGCACGTCGCGCGGACCGGCTGCGCCCTGTTCAAAGCGGCTGACCAGACAGAACGACGGACCCGGCTGCTGCAGCCTGCGCGCCAGTGCGACTTCAAAGCCGGCATCGGAGCTCACGCCTTCCAGCCCGCACTGCGCGGCCAGCAGTGCAAAGTAATCCTCGTCGCCCTCACCAGCACGGAACGGCGGCTGCAGGTGCAGAACACGGTCCTGGCCGTATCGGCGCGCCGCCTCGGCCAGCATGGCCGCACGTTCCGGCGGCTGGCCCCAATGCGCCTGGGTGAGCAGCAGCGCCACGGGGTACGGGCGCAGCTGTTGCAGGCGGTCGAACAACGCGGTGACCGCCGCCGGTACTGTGAGCGGCGGCGGCGACTGCGCGGGTTCGTCCGCACCTTCCGCCGGGTACTCCGGCTCGAATCCGGCCGACTGCAGCAGTGCGTTGCACTCGGCTTCGGTCAGGCGCAGGTAGTTCGCGCAGGCCAGCACCCGGTCACGGTGGCGGCGGCTGGGGCGCGAGGTGCCCGCGCGCCAGTTGTTGACCGCCTCGCGGCTGATGCCGATTTCGCTGGCCACACCGCCTGCACTGGCCCGGATCCGCCGCATGTGGCGGGACAACAGGTCCGAAAACTCCGGAACGGGCATGCAGAAAGACCAGAAGGGTGAAGGTGTGCCCACCCTACCGTGGCCGGAAACCGTGTCAACCATCATCGCGCGGGCCTCGTGCTGCCTGGATCAGGCGGCCGGCAGGGCCGGCTCCCTGGGCACGATCAGCTTGCGGGTCAGCAGCAGGTGGACCACGAAGGCCAGGATCGCCAGCATGCCCAGCGCCACGCACAGCCGGCCCAGCACCGCGCCCAGGCCCTGCATGCCCTGCAGGCGGTCAGCGCGTTCGAAGTTGGCCGGGTTGCTGCGGGCGTAGGCGATCTGCACCTGGGCGTCTTCTTCCAGGTACTTGTCCGCGCTGTCTTCGGCGGTCATGAACCCCCCCTTGTACGGCACGCCGTTGGCTTCGAAGGTGTAGCTGAAGTGGTACTTCAGTGTGGTGCGGCCCTTGCGGCGGCTTTCCTCGATGTTGTCCAGCTTCACCGGGGCCTGCACCATCACCGCATCCTTGAGGATCGCCTGGGCCTGGTTGTGGCCGCTGATCGCCGAGGTGACGAAGACGGCGACCGCGATGAGGTAACCAACGATGCAGACCCAGCGCGAAACGCGGACGAAGCGGGTGTGGGAGGCGGCTGAAAATGGAATGCTGATCATGTGGTTCCCCAGGTGGATTCAAGGCCGGCGGCGGTGTGCTGCGGCGGTGGGGAAAGTGTGGGGATCGGGGCGCTGGGCTTGAATCCGTAGCCTGTCAACTTGGCGGGATGGGCGGTTGACGATGCGTCAAGTTGGGGTGCGCGGGTCGCGTCGGCCCAATGTCATTCGCGGGATTCACTGTGCTCGGGATGCCCTGAATGCCTTGTGTGGCCTGAATGCCTTGAACGCCTTGAACGCCTTGGGCGGCTCGGATCGCTCGGATCGCTCGCACGATCGCGATATATGGGACCGGTAGGGTCGGTCGAAAGACGACCGCCGTGAACGCAGCACCAACCGGTAACGCATGACAAAAAACGAAACCGCACTTCAATGAACATGTGATCGCGGTATCAGATTGAATCCTTTGCAACTGGTTGCAGATCGCCTTTTCGCCACTGATCATTCGTCACCGGGCGCTGTGAGCTTCACTGCGGTCGTCTATCGACCGACCCTACCGCGCCTCGCGCATCTCACGCATCTCGCGCAGCCGTCGCGTCACGCGCATCTCTCGCATTTCTTGCATACAGCGGACACCACCTGCGCCCGGAACTCCGCGGAGGTCGCGCAATGCGGCTGCATCGGTCACTGTGACGTTTTCGGACACTGAGGGAAGAACAAGCACTGCAACAAATTGCAAAACGCTTGAATCTCCGCACGTCCATTTTCGACGTCACAGTGTCGCTTCTTCAGCGTTTCGCCCATTTATGGAACCGCAATCACAAGAATTCCGCGCCGTTTGCGACGTTCGCTCAGCAATGTCAACGCAACTTAGGAATTGTCAGAAAACAAGGGGCTTTTCTTTCAACGCGAACCTGCGCATTGTTCGCCGCGAGTGTCGAAGCTCAAAGGTGGAAATACTGTTGTACGTCCCTGGTCGGGAGGGTGGCTAATACAACACCCTCAAACGGGGGAAATACGCCCACCACTGCCACCGTGGCTTCGAACCTCCCGACCCCCTCGCCTTTCCGGCGAGGGGATTTCCCCGATGGAGGCCTTTCCATGCCGAAGCTCTGGGCCTTTGTGCCCAATCTGCAGCACTTCCCTACTCCGCTTTGCCCGCATTGCGATGAGAGCGCGTCACGTTCCGTTGATCGCGACACGCCCCCTCCGTTACTCAGAAGCAGCGCCGCACGACTGACTGTCGAGGCGTCAGCGACGTCCGTGTTGATCACGGTAGAGGGCGCGCTCGAGCGTTTGAGCACGATCTCGGCCAGAGGATTGCAGACGGAAATCTGCTTCGCCGACAGCGAGATGGAAACCACGCGCTGATCAGCGAGGCGTATCGATGCGCCTCGCTCGAGAATCACCTGACCCCATGTAATCCCGGGCGCACGCGTTGCGCCCGGGCGAGGATTGGAACGATGACCCAACTGGATCTACTGGAAGAATTCCAGGACGCCGTGCTGGCCGAAGGACACACCGTGGCCTACGTGTGGCGCGACCTGATGGAGATGTACGTGGAACTGCACCTGGACCCCATCTCCGCCGAAGCCATCCGCGAGTTCGGATTGACCAAGTGCGCCGCCGCCTGGTCCCTCTGCCCCAACCACCCGTAGCGACGCGCCACGCGCGTCGAAAACCCGGCACGTTCGACGACCCCGACGCGCCGACCAACCGGTAGGGTCGCTCGACAGACGACCGTCCGCAGCCTGAGTTGCAGCGCGGTGTGGAGCAACTGCAGACGCAGAACCAGCAGCAGTCGTTGGATCAGCAGCGGCAGCAGAGTGAGGAGCAGCAGCGGTCGGCCAGCAAGTCTGCGGCGATGTCGATGTGAGGAACGGGTAGCGCCGGCCGTTGGCCGGCGTTGCCGTTTCGGTTTAGGTCAGGCGTTAAAGAACGTTGAGGGGTTCACGGCGGTCGTCTATCGACCGACCCTACTCCTTCGTCGTGCTCTACGAAGCGCGCGCCGACCATCCTGTTATGGGCGGCACGCAGGCAAGCTAAAGATCACCCAGGAACGCGTCGACCTGGGCAACGCAATGCTCGAAACTTGGCGCGTAATCCAGAACCGCGATGGCATCAAACGCCGCGCGCACGCTGGCATGTGGCGCGTGCATCTGCGACAGGAACGCCTCGCGATGGCGCAGGAGAAACGGCGTCGCAGCAAGAAGCTGTTGAGGCTCACGCTCGATCACAAGTGCGAAGTCGAAGAGATCGCGCGCCGTCAGCCTGTCACCACGGTGGTACATCTTCTTGGCGATGATTTCGGGCGCAGTCTCCACCTTCACCGATCGACCGCAGATCTCCCACGTGTCCCAAGCGTCATCGAGCAGATTGGGGGCGGCAACGAAGTCTACCTCGCCCTCCTCGAATTGAAGTTTGACAAAAGAGCCTGGTTGCTCTGTGTAGTCCTGAGTCAG
Organism: Stenotrophomonas sp. 278; assembly: GCF_003935715.1. Classification (GTDB taxonomy): domain Bacteria; phylum Pseudomonadota; class Gammaproteobacteria; order Xanthomonadales; family Xanthomonadaceae; genus Stenotrophomonas; species Stenotrophomonas maltophilia_AH. The sequence continues at coordinate 27,616 of NZ_RHPP01000030.1, forward strand.
GTCTGCTGCCGCATCACTCAAACGAGGCGTGACAAAGCCGAGATACTGGGGGTCGGGCACGAAGATGTCGATGTCCTTGCTCAACCGATGGTTGTAGCGAAACATCAACACGGTTCCTCCGCCCAGTGTCCAGAACGGATCCGCAATGCCGCCATATGTGCTGATCTCGTCAATCAACTGCAGTGCCCTTGGGAACAGCTTCTCCCAAGGGCCATCGGGCAGGACTCCGGGCTTCATGCCCACAGCACTCGGCGATGCACGGACAAGGAACGGGCCAGCTTCGCCACGTTTCGCCAGATCTTTCTGGGTGGCAGCTGCGCATGCGAGGCCGCCTCTTCCACAGCCATTACGACAACTGGCACGGGTGCCTCGTCGAGCAGATATGTCACATGGGGAGCAAATGGAGCGGGCACTTCGCCACTTACCAATGCCTCCTCCAGCGCCTCAGGCCTCAGTTCACTTGCGTAGCTGACACTGGCCGTCTTGGCCGCCATCCAGAGGCCGCGCTTCTTACGGCGCGCCTGCGTATCCAGCTTGGGGCTGTCCAGGCCCAGCACGGCCGCTATCTGCCCAACCCGGTTTACCCCCAGGTCGCTCAGGGTGCCATTCTCCAACCCAACCAAGGTCTGTCGCGACAACCCGCTCAGATGCGCGAGCTTCACCTGGGACAGACCCAACTCGGAACGCCGGGTCCGGACGGCATTTCCTATGTCGATAAGGTTCATAAGCAGCACAAACCCCGTTGGTGTCCAATATATTGGTCACCTTATACCCGGAGATCCTTGCCTGCAAGGGTGCTATTTGGCATTGCCGGCACGGATACGCCAGCACTGCGCGGCAAAACCCACCAGGAAAACCACGAAGCACCCCAGCAACGCGTGCAGTACCACGGGTGCCATCGGGGCAGCGGCGATGGGATGCGAGATGGGCAAGCGTGTCAGAGTTTCATTGGTGCCGGGCACCAGTGACAACAGGAAACTGAAAGACAGCGCGAACGTGGACAGGTACGGCGCGAGTTTACCCAGCCAGCGCAACCGTGTCGCAAGTACACCGCCGAATGCGATCAGCAGGACGATCACGCCGAACGCGTGCCCTAGATTGAGTCCGCCGGTACTCGAAACAGTGAGGGACGACAGCACCGAAAGCACCAAGCCGCTGAGATATACCTTGCCAGAGCGTGTAGCTGGATCGATCGCGCGATGGCGGACGAATCCGTACGCGCCGGCGACCAGGGGGATCAGGCTGAGCGCGGTGTGCAGTACGCCGAGGGCAGAAAGTGGGTGAGTCATCGGAATCTCCAGTTGCCTGCAATAAACCTACTAGTAGGTAGGTCCGTCATTTGTAGAAAAGGCCCGCCAATGGCAGGCCCGTCGTGGCTTCAGTTTGCTGGGGTCAAACGCGCGATCTGGAGCTTTGCCAGCGCTGCAAAGGTGTTGGCGTCGCCAAAGCCACGTGCCGCCAGCATGGCACCATGGACAGCGGACATGAACGCCTTGGCCTCGTCTTCCGGGCTCCCCTGCAGCAGCAGTTGGCCCTGCGCCGCACCCTTCTCCAAGGTCAGCGCCAGCCACCCGGTCAGGTCCTCGAAATGCCCACGCACCTCGGTGGCGATCTCCGGTGGAATCAGCGGAAGTTCTGCAGCCAGCATCGCGCAGATGCAGAACGAGGACGTGCCGCCAGCTATGCAAGCTGACCAGTAGTCGACGTACGCCTGCAGTTCGCGCAGGGGATCAGCCAGCTGGCGATCAAGCAGGGCCAGGCCATCACGCGCTTCGGCGCGATACAGCACCACGACCGTGCGTACCAGTTCGGCCTTGCTGGGGAAGTGGTGGTGGATGCTGGCCTTGCTGATGGCGACCCGCTCGGCGATGTCCGCATAGCTGAAGCCGTTGTAGCCACCGGCCGCAAGCAGAGCACGAGCGTGGCTGACGATTTCGGTCGCTTTGGGGGAGAGTTCGGACTGCATGGCACTCATTCTACTAGTAGGTAGTCTGTGGGTCAATACCGACACTCCGACTCGACACAACGCGCTTATTGCGTACACAATTCCGCACACATTCCATTCGGTGAGCGGTATGGCCATCTCAGCACGTGATGTCGTCTCGTTATCCCAGGCCCGGGCGAACCTCTCGGAGCTGGCTGAACAAGTGAAAGCCGGCGCAGAAAAAATTGTGACCAAGAATGGAGAAAGCTACGTGGCCATCATCGATGCGCAGCGCCTGGACTATTACCACCAATTGGAGCGGGAACGCATCCATCTCCTGCTCCTCGAAGACGCAAGCAGAGGTCTGGACGATGTGGCGGCAGGCAACGTGGAAGATGCCCTCCCCGCCCTTGAGGCCATCAAGCGGCGGCGCGCTGAATCCAAGAGGTGACCGGCGTTGAACGTTGCGAAAGATGGATGCATCGTCAGGATCACCGCCAACTTCAAGCGAAATCTTCGTGGCATCGAGGACTTTCTTGACGCGAATGAAGCGTTGGCTGGGTTCGACGCATTGCTTGAAGAACTCATCGCTACTGTCATACCGAATCTTCGGCTTTTCCCCGCCATGGGACGCACCTTGCTGGATGTCCCAGCCCGCTCGGTAGAGGCAATACAGGCAGCGTCTCGATTGAGAGGACGCGCGACCCCGGTATTGGAACACGGCTCAGTGCGCGAGTACCTGATGGCTGACTACGTGATGCTGTATGCCTGTATGGATGGTGAGGTGCAGCTTCTTTCCATTCGTCATCATAAAAAGCTGTCGTTCGACGTTGCCGGTCATTGGGTTGGCCGCTGACCGTCGGCACCGTTTCGTTTCAGGTCATGCGTTACAGAACGTTGAGAGGTTCACGGCGGTCGTCTGTCGACCGACCCTACCCCTCCGAAACAACAAGGGCACCTTTCGGTGCCCTTGTCATTCAACAGCAGGATTATTCCCACTCGATCGTCGCTGGCGGCTTGCCGGAGATGTCGTAGACAACGCGGGAAACGCCGCGCAGTTCGTTGATGATGCGGTTGCTCACGGTGCCAAGGAAGTCGTACGGCAGGTGCGCCCAATGCGCGGTCATGAAGTCGATGGTTTCCACCGCGCGCAGTGCGATCACCCACTCGTAGGCGCGTGCGTCGCCGACCACGCCGACCGACTTCACTGGCAGGAACACGGCGAAGGCCTGGCTGGTCTTGTCGTACAGGTCGGCCTTGCGCAGTTCGTCGATGAAGATGGCATCGGCCTTGGCCAGCAGCTCGGCGTACTCACGCTTCACTTCGCCAAGGATGCGCACGCCCAGGCCCGGGCCCGGGAACGGGTGGCGATAGACCATGCTGCGCGGCAGGCCGAGTTCGACGCCGAGGCGACGCACTTCGTCCTTGAACAGCTCGCGCAGCGGTTCCACCAGGCCCAGCTTCATGTGTTCCGGCAGGCCGCCCACGTTGTGGTGGCTCTTGATGACATGGGCCTTGCCGGTCTTGCTGCCGGCCGACTCGATCACGTCCGGGTAGATGGTGCCCTGCGCCAGCCACTTCGCGTTGCTGAGCTTGTTGGACTCTTCGTCGAAGATGTCGACGAACAGGTTGCCGATGATCTTGCGCTTGGCTTCCGGATCGCTGACCCCTTCCAGCTTGGCGAAATAACGATCAGCCGCGTTGACGCGGATCACCTTGACGCCCATGTGCTCGGCGAACATCGCCATCACCTGGTCGCCTTCCTGCCAGCGCAGCAGGCCAGTGTCGACGAACACGCAGGTGAGCTTGTCACCAATCGCCTTGTGCAGCAGCGCCGCGACGACCGACGAGTCGACGCCACCGGACAGGCCGAGGATCACTTCGTCATCGCCGACCTGCTCGCGCACGCGGGCGATCTGGTCTTCGATGATGTTGGCGGCGGTCCACAGGGTCTGGCAGCCGCACACGTCAACCACGAAGCGACGCAGCAGGGTCTGGCCCTGCAGGGTATGGGTCACTTCCGGGTGGAACTGCACGCCGTACCAGCGCTTTTCCTCGTTGGCCATGGCGGCAACGGGAATACGGTCGGTGGTGGCGGTGATGGTGAAGCCCGGGGGAGCCTGGGAGACGTGGTCGCCGTGGCTCATCCACACGTTAAGACGCGGCTCGCCGCCGTGGTCGCTCAGGCCGGAGAACAGCGCATCCGGATTGATCACGTTGACTTCGGCATGACCGAATTCGCGCTGGTCAGCAGCTTCGGTCGCACCACCCAGCTGTGCGGCCAGAGTCTGCATGCCGTAGCAGATGCCGAAGATCGGCAGACCGCTGTCGAACACTTCCTGCGGCGCGGCAGGCGCGCCAGGCAGGGTGGTCGATTCCGGGCCACCGGAGAGGATGATGCCCTTGGCACCGAAAGCGGCGATTTCAGCCGGGTCGTGGTCCCATGCCCAGATTTCGCAGTACACGCCGATCTCGCGGATGCGGCGGGCGATCAGCTGGGTGTACTGCGCGCCGAAATCGAGGATGAGGATCTTGTCGTTATGGATGTTGGTCATGACGCCCGGCAATGCAGTGGTGAATACGAAAAGCGATGTGTGCAACAGATGGCGGATAGAGAAAGAGGAACGGGAAGTGGCTTCCTCGTTCCTCTTTGCTCACCGGCGCATCAGGCGCGGTAGTTCGGCGGTTCTTTGGTGATCTGCACGTCGTGGACGTGGCTCTCACGCTGCCCTGCCCCGCTGATCTTGACGAACTTGGGCTGGGTGCGCATTTCGTCGACGGTGGCACAACCCACATAGCCCATGGTGGCGCGCAGGCCGCCCATCAGCTGGTGGATGATTCCGCCGACCGGACCACGGTACGGCACGCGACCTTCGATGCCCTCCGGCACCAGCTTGTCGGCGCTGGACGAATCCTGGAAGTAACGGTCCTTGGACCCCTTTTCCATCGCGGCCAGCGAACCCATGCCACGGTAGCTCTTGTACGAGCGACCCTGGAACAGTTCGGTCTCACCCGGCGATTCCTCGGTACCGGCCAGCAGGCCACCGACCATGATGGTCGAGGCACCGGCGGCCAGCGCCTTGCCGATGTCGCCGGAGTAGCGGATGCCACCGTCGGCGATGAGCGGGATGCGGTCCTGCAGGGCTTCAGCGACGAGGTCGATGGCGGTGACCTGCGGCACGCCGACGCCGGCGACGACGCGGGTGGTGCAGATCGAACCGGGGCCAATGCCGACCTTGACTGCGTCTGCGCCGCTGTCCAGCAACGCCAGCGCGGCTTCGCCGGTGCAGATGTTGCCACCGATGACCTGCACCTGCGGGAAGTTCTTCTTGACCCAGCTGACGCGGTCCAGCACGCCCTGCGAGTGGCCGTGCGCGGTGTCGACCACAATCACGTCCACGCCCGCCGCCACCAGCGCTTCGACGCGGCGGTCGGTGTCACCACCGACGCCAACGGCCGCGCCGACCAGCAGGCGGGTGGCGATATCCTTGGCGGCGTTCGGGTAGTCGGTGTTCTTCTGGATGTCCTTGACCGTGATCAGGCCACGCAGTTCGAAGGCATCGTTGACCACCAGCACCTTTTCGATGCGGTTGCGGTGCAGCAGCTGCAGCACTTCGTCCGAGGCAGCGCCTTCCTTGACCGTGACCAGGCGGTCCTTCTTGGTCATGATGTGGCGGACCGGATCGTCCAGTTCGGTTTCAAAGCGCATGTCGCGGTGGGTGACGATGCCGGCCAGCAGGCCGTCGCTGCCCACCACCGGCACGCCGGAGATGTTGTGCGCGCGGGTCAGTGCCAGCACGTCACGGATGGTGGTTTCCGGGCCGACCGTGACCGGTTCCCGGATGACACCGGCCTCGAACTTCTTGACCTTGGCCACTTCGGCGGCCTGCTGTTCAAGCGTGAGGTTCTTATGGATGATGCCCATGCCGCCGAGCTGGGCCATGGCGATGGCCAGGCGTGCTTCGGTGACGGTGTCCATGGCGGCCGAGAGGATCGGCAGTTTCAGCTTCAGGTCGCGCGTCAGGCGCGTTTCCAGGCTGACGTCCTTGGGCAGGATCGTGGAATGAGCGGGGACGAGCGAGACGTCGTCGTAAGTGAGTGCTTCAGCCTGGATGCGCAGCATCGGCATACCCGAGATGTGGGGAAGCGCGACATTTTACCCTGATTTGCCCCCGATGGGCAGGGGGCGGATGCGACGCTGTGTCGCGTCCGCCCACACCATTCAGGCGGCCGCTTCGGCGGCCTCGATGGTGTTCTGCATCAGGGTGGCCACGGTCATCGGCCCTACCCCGCCCGGGACCGGGGTGATCCAGCTGGCGCGCTCGGCGGCGGCCTCGAAACCAACGTCGCCGACCAGACGGCCGTCGTCCAGGCGATTGATGCCGACGTCGATCACCACCGCGCCCGGCTTCACCCATTCACCCGGCACGATGCCCGGGCGGCCAACCGCCACCACCAGGATGTCGGCGTTGCGCACGGCCTGTTCCAGCACGTCCTTGGGGGTGAACTTGTGGCAGCTGGTCACGGTGCAGCCGGCGATCAGCAGCTCCAGGCCCATGGGGCGGCCCACATGGTTGCTGACGCCGACGATGGTGGCGTTGCGGCCGCGCACGGGCTGGTCGGTGTGGCCCAGCAGCGTGGTGATGCCACGCGGAGTGCACGGGCGCAGGCCGAATTCACGCAGGGCGAGATGGCCGACGTTTTCCGGGTGGAAGCCGTCGACGTCCTTGCGCGGGTCAATGCGGTGGATCAGGCGGCTGGCGTCGGGAATGCCCGGCAGCGGCAGCTGGACCAGAATGCCGTGGATCTTGGGGTCGGTATTGAGCTGGTCGATCAGGGTCAGCAGCTGCGCTTCGGTGGTGCCGGCCGGCAGGTCGTAGTCAAAGGCCTCGATACCCACCTTTTCCGCCGCACGGCGCTTGTTGCGCACGTACACGGTCGAGGCCGGGTCGCCGCCCACCAGCACCACGGCCAGCCCCGGGCGGC
>NZ_RHPP01000310.1 GCF_003935715.1 Stenotrophomonas sp. 278
TGGCCGAGGCAGCCACGGCGATTCGCGTGGAACTGGAGCGCATGGCCGACACCCTGGCACCGCAGCTGGCGGCCACCGCTGATGAGGCCCGTTGCCGTGAGCTGATCTGGAACGAGGTCAGCCACGCCCTGGAAGAGATGAGCCGCGGCTTCCGCGTGGCAGCATCGGCGGTGGCCGAATGACCGCCCAAGCCCGCATCCACACCGTGCTCGCACGCTCGCTGCAACCGCGCCGGCCTCTGACCGTCTCGCAGTGGTGCGATGAGCACATGCGCCTGTCCACGAAGGGCAGCAGCAAGGCCGGTCGCTGGGTGACCGACCGCAACCCGCCGCTGCGCGAGCCGATGGACAACATGTCCGCGCGCAGCCCGGTGCACGACCAGGCCTGCATGTTCCCGATCCAGTTCGGCAAGAGCCAGATCGCCACCAATTCCATCGCCTACTGGATGGACTACGCCCCGGCCCCAATCATGTACGCGCTTCCTGGCGAGGCGTCCATGAACAAGTGGGTGAACCAGAAGCTCAACCCGATGATCGAGGTGTGCAAGGCAGTGCGCAAAGCCCTGAGCAGCACCGCCAGCCGCGACAGCTCCAACCAGCGAACCTTCAAGGACTTCGCCGGTGGCCAGCTCTACGTGGAGCACATGGGCAGTCCGCAGCGCCTCAAATCCACCACGGTCAAGAACCTGGTGGTCGATGAAATCGATGAAGCCCCGCAGGTCCTGCTGACCGGCGATGACCCGGTCAAGATGCTGGATGGGCGCACATCGTCTTTCCCGACGACCTACAAGCGTCTCTA
>NZ_RHPP01000311.1 GCF_003935715.1 Stenotrophomonas sp. 278
TCTGGCCGCCGAGGCCTCCGACGTGGCCGCCCAGGGCGGTGCTGCGGTGGCGCAGGTGGTGCAGACCATGGCCGGCATCGAGGCGTCCTCGCACCGCATCGCCGACATCACTGCGGTGATCGACGGCATCGCCTTCCAGACCAACATCCTGGCGTTGAACGCGGCGGTGGAAGCGGCGCGTGCCGGCGAAGAAGGTCGTGGTTTTGCGGTGGTGGCCTCGGAAGTGCGCGCGCTGGCGCAGCGTTCGGCCAGCGCAGCCAAGGAAATCAAGGGGCTGATCGAGGCTTCGGTGGCCCAGGTGGCCGACGGTAGTGAACTGGCCAGCCAGGCGGGGCAGACCCTGCAGCGCGTGGTGGCATCGGTAAGCGAGCTGGGTGGGCTGATCGAAGAGATCGCCAACGCCAGCCAGGAACAGGCGGCAGGGATCGAGCAGGTCAACCAGAGCATCGTGCAGATGGATGGTGTGACCCAGCAGAACGCTGCCCTCGTCGAGGAGGCTTCGGCCGCTGCGCGTGCTCTCAACGCGCAGTCGTCCGAGCTGCAGCAATCGGTCGGGCAATTCCGCCTGGCCGACGCGCAGCCCGCGCGCAAGGAGCGCGTCGCGGCCTGATCGGGTGCGGTGGCGTCTGTGGTTGGGGAGCTGCAGGAGAGTGTCCGTATTTTTGTGTTCGGGCGACGTGGGCTGTCTTTTGACAGCCCGGCTTCTCAGTAAGGGCTCCGGA
>NZ_RHPP01000312.1 GCF_003935715.1 Stenotrophomonas sp. 278
GCACCTGCAGCGTGCGATCCGGGGCCGTGGCGCGCAGGCGTCCATTGCCGCCGCCGAACATCTCGTCGAAGAAACCGCCGGCCGCGCGGCCCTCGAAGCGCGGACCCGGGAGCAGCAGCGGCCCGCTGCGCTCGGGAATGAGCAGGTAGCGCCGCTCCACCAGATTGAAGCGGCGACCGTTGACCTCGCGCACCAGGCTGCGGTCCTGCCCGACCCGCTGCAGCGAGGCACCGTCTGGTGCGTCCAGGCCGAGTTCGCCGGACAGCAGCTGCGAGGCGTAATACAGGCGCACGACGATTCCCACGCTCTGCTGCACGTAAGGGGCGTCATCGTCCACCTCCATTTCCAGGAAGGCGGTGGCGTTGGCCGGCGGCGACGCGGTCTGCTGGGCCTGCGCGACACCGCACAGCAGCAGCCACACTCCGATCAGCGTCGCGGTCAGGCGGCGGGTAAAGCGGGCGGCACTCATCGTCCTTCCTGTCTCCTGCGTTCGTTTTCGCGCTGGAACTTGGCGCGTAGCAGACTGCCCGGATCATCCGGTACGCGCCGCATCCAGGCCTCGACGGCTTGTCGCTGTTCCTGCCGCTCCGCCGATTCGGCCTGCTGCGAGGGCTGCCCGGTCGGGGGTTGGGAGGTGTCGGTCTGGCGCTGCAGTGCCTGTTGCATGCGCTCGCGCTGCGCCGCATCGGCCTGCGCCTGCGCGGCAGGATCTGTCCGGCCC
>NZ_RHPP01000313.1 GCF_003935715.1 Stenotrophomonas sp. 278
ACGTCTTCCTCGGCCGGGTCGCCAGCCAGCTCCACATAGTCCAGCGTCCAAGCGGTCATTCCCCGACCCCAGCCCACCACGTGAACCGCCAAGCGGTTGTCCTGGGTGTCCACGCCCACGGTGATGGCCAGCACGCCGCGCGGCGCGTACCGCAGCCGGTAGCCTTCGGCGCGGTCGGCGATCACGTTGTGCTTGACCGCCCGCATCTTCGGGTCTTCCCACGTCTCGGCCAGACGGTCGTTGACGAAGGTCTTCAGCGAGGCCGGATCGTTCTGCGCATCCAGCCACTCTCGCACCAGGTCGATCCAGCGCGGCCCCAAGCCAAACTGGTAGTAAAGGCAATTGATGTGGTAACCGCGAATGGGCGAGTCCGGATTGGCGGGCACCCAGCGGCCGGCCGCGATCATGTCGGCCTTGTGGTGCTCTTCGATGCACGCCCCGCACTCGCTGCAGCCGTACCAGGCGTGCTTGGCGTCAGGGGACCAGTGCAGCCCGCTCCATTGCAGATGCTGGAAGTGGCCACAGTGCGGGCACGGCACGTGGTAACGGCGCTGGTCGGATTTCTCGTACAACTTGGAGATGCGGCTCAACCCGGTGATACCGGGGGTGCTGATGTAGAGACGCTTGTAGGTCGTCGGGAAAGACGATGTGCGCCCATCCAGCATCTTGACCGGGTCATCGCCGGTCAGCAG
>NZ_RHPP01000314.1 GCF_003935715.1 Stenotrophomonas sp. 278
GTCGACTGACCGGACGCAGGATGATCGCGGTGAGCGGAACGGCCGGCACCAGCGCCAGCAGCGCCACGGCACCGCCAGCGGCCCAGCGCAGGGGCACCGGCAGCGGCTGCAGCAGGAACAGATGGGTCAGATAGGTGCCGGTCCAGCCAAAGAAGGCCAGCAGGGCGATCACCAGCATTACCGGTGCGCCGCCCAGGCCCAGGCGCGAGAACATGCCGGAGATGCCGTGAAGGCCTTCTTCGCCGCCGCCCAGGTCGATGCCGTCGGTGGCAAAGCCGTCGTCGACCACGCCGCACGCGGCCAGCAGCCAATACACCACGGCAAACGCCAGCACGATGCTGTACGGCAGCGTGGGGAATGTCAGCGCGACATTGAGAAATTCCGCCATTTCACGACTTCCTTGCATCGGTGCCGCGGTCTCCCCCTGCGGCGTCCCTGGGTCCGCGCTCCGGCGGGCCCTTGTTCCGTTGATGCTACGTGAAAATGGGTGTGGCGCACATAGGGGGATTCTGACTCTGCCCGATAAGTGCGTGTTCACGGGATGTCATTCGGTAGCGCCGGCCGTTGGCCGGCCCTCGGTATCGCCTGGGCCGGCCCCACGCCCGCCCGCCCCGCGGCATGGCCGCGTGGGCGGTGTGTTAATAACATGACAGCCCCCACCCCACACCCCGGCATCTGGGGT
>NZ_RHPP01000315.1 GCF_003935715.1 Stenotrophomonas sp. 278
TTCCTGATAAGCTCTCAATTCTTCTGAACCCATGATGTTAGTGCTTTTCTTCTATTATTAAATATCTTGGAATTTTCTATTCTTTCTAAAAAGTATGGTCAAAGTATGGTCACTATTGATAGAATGTTAATAGTAGTAGAAAGCTGATATCTAGGAGGAACTAATGTGAGTAAACAATGTGCAAAGTGCGGAGGTAAAATTGGCTTAACTTCATATAAAATCAAAGATAAACAAATTGTTTGCGGCAATTGTATGAAAAAAGCTGGTTACGGTATGACTACTCCTTATAAAATAATAAGATCTTTGAATTTAGAAGATTTAGATAAGGATCCATCAGAAAAAAGAAAATTAAACATATCTGATCATACTGCACAAAACAATCATGATATAGGTAATGATAGAATGAGAACCACTGAAGAGATGGTAGAATTTTGTCTTAAATACGGCTACGGTAAAGGAATGACTAAAAAATGGACAACTCATCATTTTAACTTAATATCAGATCAACTTAACAGTGACGAATACGTAATCTTCTGCTTTGTAGGATTGCATAATTATATCTCATCAACTAAGCATGACAATAATTATGCATACGCATTAACTAATAAACGTTTAATTGTAGCTCAACAAAAAATGATAGGCAATAATGTACAAAGTATTAT
>NZ_RHPP01000316.1 GCF_003935715.1 Stenotrophomonas sp. 278
CTTCTGAAAACAAGCCTGTCATTGATCCAACACGAGCTGGTGCAGCTAATCCTACGCTGACAGATGGAACAAATCACGCCCACATTGATCAGTTTGGGGAAATCGAAAACGCAAACTTGCATGTGGCTGGATGGCACATTGCTAACTATAAATACGAGTATATTTTCATTATGGACTACAATACTGGGAAAGAATTAGCTCGAGTAAGAGCTGATGGAATTTATAGACCAGATGTAAACCAAGCTTATAATACTTCTGGAAATGTTGGTTATCATGTATCTTTCAATATGCGTAATTTTCCTAGTAAGAAAGTCTATGTAATGATGCGGGCAACGAATGATCCAGAGGGAAACACTAAAGGCGGTGCGCAAGATTTCCATGACAAACGTTGGTATTTAAATATTCCTAAACGATAAAAATAGCTCCTCGTTGAGGAGCAGTACATAACTATATTGACAACTATAAAAATTATTCGATAAAATAGTGATGTTATCGCATATCTTCACTATCACCCATAAATAGTCACACTCCAAGCTATGCGATAACAGGTTTGTTGCCACACATTCTACTGGTTGATTGTTTATGGCTTTATGTGGCAACAACCAGTACCCTTAGCTCAGTTGGTCAGAGCAGACGGCTCATAACCGTCCGGTCGTAGGTT
>NZ_RHPP01000317.1 GCF_003935715.1 Stenotrophomonas sp. 278
GCCACGCCGCGCCGAGCGCGCGCAGCAGCGCGAACAACAAGGGCCGCCGTGCCAGTGATCGCCATTGCCCGCCCCGCCACACCCCCCGACGGCAGCCATCCACCACACAATGTGGCCCATCCAGCAGCGCGCGTACCTGCTGCAGGTCCAGGGCAAGCCCGGCGTGGCGGGCCGCAGGCTGGCGCAGAGCGGCGCAGGCCCGCGCCACCTCCGCCTGCAGGGCAGGAATACCCGACTGTTGGGCAGCGCGGGTGGCGTCACCAAGGGCTTCAGACGCAACGGAGATCTGCAACGCGCGCGCAGCCAGCGTCGCCCGGGTCAGCGCGGCCATGGCCTCCAGCGGCGGCGGCAGGGTGTGCGCCTGCAGACGGCTCAGCGCATCTGACGCCTCCGCGCCGCGCCCGAGCAGCAGGGCCCGGCGCGCCACGATCAGCCACGCCTGCAGTGCGTTGCCGGTGTCATGCGCGCGCTCCAGCCGGCGCGCCGCGGCCAGCAACGCAACCGAGGTCGCACCCAGCTCCCGCAGTGCCAGCCCGATCTCGGCGTCGGCTACCACGCAGCGGGCCCGCGCCACCGCTTCGTTGCGGCCGAATGCGGCGTGCGCCTGCCGCAGCAACACCCGCGCGCGCGTCAGATCGCCCAGCTGGGCCA
>NZ_RHPP01000318.1 GCF_003935715.1 Stenotrophomonas sp. 278
AATTAATGTAGTACCTCTAATAGTAATTCCTACTATTTCACCAGCCGTAATAAACGAGGCATTGAATCCGCCATCTAACGTCCATGCCGTTTCATATGTTCCATTAATGCCAGTTTTAGAAAAACCAATACCAGCATTGTTGATTTGTAAAACATTCCTTGCGGTATTCTTATCTGGTGTGTCCATAATCAAAATACGACTAGGCGCTTCTTTAGGATCTAATAAAACATAACCACCATTTTGACCAGTAATCATATCAGTTTGATGATCTACAATATCATTGAGTAAATCACTGATTTCGCCACCGTTTTTCAATTGATCAATGGCATCATTAATCAAATTGCTGACATTATTCTCTGTGTTTTCTAAGAAGTTTGTTTTGACGTTTCCTACAACTAATTTATCGTATGAATTGGTTAGAACATTAAACGTATATTCCACAATTCTCGCTGACATATTCACTTTTAACTGTGGATGATACACATCTACTCCGTCACCCATCGAAACTTTTTCTAGATCAACAAATTTTTCATAGCCTCTTTGATGCCTCAATGGTACTAATTCAATCGAACCACTCACTTGTGGTTTTTGTTTATCTATGTTTGTTTTCAACCAGTCTTTAGCAGCTTCCCTTAATGTGGCTACATC
>NZ_RHPP01000319.1 GCF_003935715.1 Stenotrophomonas sp. 278
TTATAATCCTTTGGATTATATACGGATACAGATGTAGACATAAAACAAGCTCAATTTTCAAAAATGGCATTACTCACCTTTTTGGTGAATTATTTGTATAAAAAAAATATAGAAAAGACACCCTGAAATCCTTTAGAATTAATTTGGCTACCAATTCATAGGAGGATTCAAGATGTCTCATACTCAGCTTATCAAAGATACCCTAAATATTCTAGACCTAAATATCTATTTCGAGGAAAATTGTTTAACTAAAGAAAAATACAAAGGGCAAATTTGCTTGATTTACAAAGGAACTCTTCTGTACAAGCCAGAAGAGTGTTCCCATTGTCTTTGTGTCGTCCCCTCTAGGATCATTCGTTGGGGGACGACAACCGTTCGGTTGTTACTGAATGATGTGTCTGAGTATCGCACTTATCTGGAGCTGAAGAAACAACGATTTAAATGTAAGTCTTGCCAAAGAACATTCGTAGCGGATACCTCTGTTGCTGAAAAACACTGTTTCATTAGTCAAAAAGTTCGTTGGTCTGTCATTGCTCGCTTAAAAGAGAATACTTCCATGACGGAAATCGCTCGTCAGAAAAATATTTCCACTTCTTCGGTCTATCGTGTCATGAAGCGATTCTACCGCCC
>NZ_RHPP01000031.1 GCF_003935715.1 Stenotrophomonas sp. 278
CTGGCCGCCTGCGCGGCAGGCACCAGGCCCAGCCCGGACAGGGTCAGGCCGGTGCCGGCCAGCTGCAGGAAGGAACGGCGGGAATGCACGGTCGATGACATGGGGCAAACACCGAAGGCAGGACAATTCCCGCATGCTGGCACTGCGCGTAAGCGTCGACAAGCAGCCGGGTCCATGCGGCCTGCGGGTGGCCGGCGGCAGGCGCACCGCCTAGAATTCAAACCCCTTACACGACGGCCTCCGCATGAGCCCCAGCCCCGCAGAACGTGCCCAGGACCTGCGCCGCCAGATCGATGAGGCCGGCCAGGCCTATTACGAGCGCGACGAGCAGCTGATTCCCGACGCGGAGTACGACACGCTGGTCCGCGAACTCGAGGCGCTGGAGCAGGCCCATCCCGAGCTGGCGGTCAGCGACTCGCCAACCCAGCGCGTCGGCGGGAAAGCCTCGTCCCGGTTTGCCGAAGTGCGCCATGCCGTTCCGATGCTCTCGCTGGGCAACGCCTTCAGCGATGAGGAAGTGGACGATTTCGTGCGCCGCATCCGCGAGCGACTGCGCCGTGATGCGCTGATGTTCTCGGCAGAGCCCAAGATGGACGGGCTGGCGATCAGCCTGCGCTATGAAGATGGACGGTTCGTGCAGGGGGCCACGCGCGGCGATGGCAGCACCGGTGAGGATGTCACCGCCAACCTGCGCCAGATCAAGGTGATCCCCGCGCAGCTGCAGGGTGAAGGCTGGCCGTCCGTGCTGGAAGTCCGCGGCGAGGTCTACATGGCCCGCGCCGATTTCGAGGCCTACAACGCCAACGCACGCCTGCATGGCGGCAAGGTGCTGGCCAATCCGCGCAACGGTGCCGCCGGTTCGCTACGCCAGTTGGACCCGAAGATCAGCGCGCAGCGCAAGCTGAGTTTCTATGCCTACGGGCTGGGCGAGGTCAGCGGCGGCGAACTGCCGACCACGCATTCGGGCACGCTGGCCCAGCTGCAGGCGTGGGGCTTCCCGGTCAGCGACCTGTGTCAGGTGGTGGAAGGTCGCGATGGTCTGCTTGCCTATTACCGCGACATCGGTGAACGCCGTGACGGCCTGCCGTTCGACATCGACGGCGTCGTCTACAAGCTGGACGATCGCGCCGGACAGGAGCAGATGGGCTTCGTCTCGCGCGCGCCGCGGTGGGCCATCGCGCACAAGTTCCCCGCGCAGGAGCAGACCACCACGGTGGAGGCGATTGAAATCCAGATCGGCCGCACCGGTGCGGCGACACCGGTGGCGCGATTGAACCCGGTGGCGGTGGCCGGGGTGATGGTGGCCAACGCCACCCTGCACAACGCCGAGCAGATCAGGCGGCTGGACGTGCGGGTGGGCGACACGGTGATCGTGCGCCGTGCCGGTGACGTGATTCCCGAAGTGGTCAGCGTCATCCTCGATCGTCGTCCGGAAGGCACCCATGCCTGGCAGATGCCCACCCATTGCCCGGTGTGCGGCTCCGATATCGTGCAGGAGGAAGGCGCTGCGGTCTGGCGCTGCTCCGGCGAACTGAGCTGCCCGGCGCAGCGCAAGGAAGCCATCGCGCACTTCGCCTCGCGCCGCGCCATGGACATCGATGGCCTGGGTGGCAAATACATCGAAACCCTGGTCGACGCCGGCATCGTGCGCAGCGTGGCGGACCTGTACCGCCTGACCCGCGACCAGCTGCTGCACCTTAAGCTGGTGCTGGACGCCGAGTCGCCGCAGGCGCTGGCCGACCAGATCGCGCTGCACCTGCCGCGGGAAGGCAGCGGCGAGTATCTGCGCCGCGTGCTGGCGCTGGATGTTGCCAATCAGGGCTGGCGCGCACAGGCGCTGTCCATGGACACGGCGTTCGAATGGAACACGAAAAAGATCGCCACCAAGTGGGCGGACAACCTGATCGCCGCCATCGACACCAGCCGCACCACCACGCTGGAACGCCTGCTGTTCGCACTGGGCATCGAGCATGTGGGCGAAAGCACGGCCAAGGCGCTGGCGCTGTGGTTTGGTGACCTGGAGCTGATCCGCCACCTGCCGTGGCCGCTGTTCAAGCGTGTGCCGGACATCGGCGGCGAAGTGGCGCGTTCCCTGGGGCACTTCTTCGAGCAGCCAGGCAACCAGGAAGCCATTGATGCGCTGATCAACGTTGGCAAGGTGCGCATCAGCGACACCCATCCGCCCAGCGCCAAACTGCGCGACGGGCTGGATTTCGCGCAGCTGCTGGTCGAGGCGGAAATCCCGGGCATCACCCGCCTGCGCGCAGAGAAGTTGACCGCTGCGCTGCCCGACGCGCAGTCGCTGCTGGACGCCGAGCCGGTACAGCTCACCGCCGCCGGGCTGCCCAACGAGGTCGCGCTCGGTCTGAACGCGTGGCTGGAAGCGAACGGGCAGGGCGCGATGCTGGTCCAGGCCGATGCCCAGCGCCGGCTGCTGCTGGAAAAGGCGCCTGAGCTGGCCGACCTGGTCGCCGGTCCGCTGGACGGCCAGACCGTGGTGCTGACCGGCACGCTCGCGCAGATGACCCGCGACGAAGCCAAGGAACGCCTGGAAGCCTTGGGCGCGAAGGTCTCCGGCAGCGTGTCGAAGAAAACCGCGTTCGTGGTTGCCGGTACCGAGGCCGGCTCCAAATTGACCAAGGCCACCGAGCTGGGCATCGAGGTGTGGGACGAGGACCGTCTGGTCGCGTTCCTCGCGCAACAGTGACAGCCACGGCAGCCGGGCAGAGCCCGGCTCTACAGGGAATGACCATGCAGACTGCGCCGCTCGACTTCCGCGTTGCCACCGTTGCCGACACCGAACAGGTGGTCGCGCTGATGCGCGACTTCTATGCCGAAGACCATCTGGACTTCGATGAGGCGCGCGTGCGTCGCGCACTGGATGCGTTGTTGACCGATCCACGCAACGGTGAGGTCCTGCTGTGGTTGAACGAAGCAGGCGAGGTTGTCGGGCATGCGGCGCTGGCGATGGGCTTCAGCCTGGAGCAGGGCGGTCATTTCGTACTGCTGGATGAGCTCTACCTCAGCCATGCCGCGCGCGGTCGCGGGCGTGGCAAGCAGGCGCTGGCGATCCTGGAGCAGCGGGCCAATGCGCGCGGCGTGGAACGGATGCGGCTGGAGGTGAACCACCACAACGAACTGGCGCGGCGGCTGTACCTGGCCACCGGCTACGTGGACGAAACGCGTGGGCTGCTGTCGCTGCCGCTGGCCGAACGTCTGCGGGACGCACGCGGATGATCGCCTCGCTGCGCCAGCGCGCCGCATTGAATGCGCTGATCCGGAGCTTCTTCGCCGAACGCGATGTGCTGGAAGTGGAGACGCCGATCCTGTCGGTGGCCGGCAACACCGAGCCCAACATCGACAGCTTCCAGACCCGTTTCAGTGGCCACGTCAGCGCCGGAAGCGCGCTGCGCTGGCTGCGCACGTCGCCGGAATATCCGCTCAAGCGGCTGCTGGCCGCGGGGGTAGGTGACTGCTATGAGCTGGGCCGGGTGTTCCGCAACGGCGAAGCCGGCGGTCGTCACAATCCCGAGTTCACCATGCTCGAGTGGTACCGGGTCGGCTGGAACCATCATCAGCTGGTGGAGGAAACGGTTGCGCTGGTCCGCGCCGCGCTCGCCCTGGTGGGGCGCGAGGCCTCGCTGACCGTCATCGACTACCGCAGCCTGTACCGGCAGCAGGTCGGCGTGGATCCGTTCGAGGCGACCCTCGAGCAGCTGCAGGGGCCACTGGCGGATGTGCGCATCGACGCCGATGGCCTGACCCGCGACGACTGGCTGGACCTGCTGATGACCCACTGCATCCAGCCGTATTTCCGCGATGACACCCTGACCGTGGTGCATGACTGGCCGGCCAGCCAGGCCGCGCTGGCCCGGATCCGCCCGGGCACTCCGCCTTTGGCCGAACGCTTCGAGCTGTACCTGGGCGCGGTGGAACTGGCCAACGGCTATCACGAACTGAGCGACGCCGATGAACAGCGCGCCCGTTTCATGCGCGACCATGCCGTGCGCACCGCCCGTGACGCGGTGCTGCCAGCCCTGGACGAACACCTGCTGGCCGCCTTGCCGGCGTTGCCTGACTGCGCCGGCGTGGCTGTGGGCGTGGACCGCCTGCTGATGGCGATGAACCGTACCGGGCGGATTGCCGACGTGCTCGCCTTCGATTTCGCGCATGCCTGAGGTGTTCACGACGTCGCACCTTGCGCGGTCTTCACGATGATGCTCTGATCACACCCGATGTTGGAAGGTGGCGATGTGCCAGGACTGTGGCGGCGGGGATGGAGTTGATGAAGCTGGGTGTTGCTGCCGTACCGTCGTCATCGCTGCGGTGGACCTGGTCATGGCTGGGACTGGCGCTGTGCGCCGGCCTATTGCCTGATCGTGTCGCCGCTGCTGAAACCGGATACGCCGGGCAGGTGGTGCGCTGCGAATCGAAGGACATGGGCTGGGTGCATTGCGACATGCCGGTCGAGCACGGTGTCGAACTGGTCCGTCAGCTGTCCGACAACAGCTGTGTGCGCGGCTCTGAATGGGGCACTGACCGTTCCGGCGTCTGGGTCACGCTGGGCTGCCGCGCCGAGTTCCGCGCACGCCTGCCCGCAGGCGCGCCCTCGCTGGGCGAGCGCAAGGTGCGCCGGGTGGTCCGTTGCGAATCCAGCGGCCGCCCACAGAACTGTCCGGTCATGCTGCAGGGCGCGCCGGTACGTCTGCTGCGCCAGCTGTCGTCCATGCCGTGCCGGGAAGGCCACAGCTGGGGCGCAAAGCGCAATGAGATATGGGTGACCCGCGGCTGCCAGGGCGACTTCGAAGTCGGCGCGGAAGACGGCAGCGGCTTCGTCAACGTGCCGCGCGTGGTGGTGTGTGAGTCGCGCTCGCGGCAACGGCGCTTCTGCGGGGCCGGCATCAGCCAGGGCGCACAGTTGCGCAAACAGCTCTCCGGCAGCCCTTGCGAAGAAGGGCGCAGCTGGGGCTGGGACGCCCGTGGGGTCTGGGTCGACAATGGCTGTCGCGCCGAGTTTCTGGTGAATTGAGCCGGCGTTACAATGGGGGCATGAACGCATCCCCCGATATCGATTACGCCCGCTACGACCACATCCGGCCGATCCTGTGGACCGGTGATTCCCTGCAGCTGCTCGACCAGCGCAAGCTGCCGTTCGTGGTGGAACATGTGGAATGCCGTACCAGCGACGAGGTGGCGGCCGCCATTCATGCCTTGACCGTGCGCGGTGCGCCGGCCATCGGCATCGCTGCGGCGTGGGGCGTGGTGCTGGCGGCCCGCGAGGTGCAGGCCGATGACGGTGCCGACGCATTGGCCAGGCTGGAGCCGGCGCTGCAGCGTCTGAATGCGTCGCGGCCCACCGCCGTGAACCTGGCCTGGGCGCTGGCCCGCATGCGTCGCGCGCTGCAGCCGGCGGGCAGCGACTGGCGCGACGTACTGGCGCGCGAGGCACAGGCCATCGCCGACGAGGATCTGGCGGCCAACCGTCACATGGGGGCGTTGGGGGCCGGGTTGATCGACGCCGGCAGCGGCGTGCTCACCCACTGCAACACCGGTTCGCTGGCCACTGCGGGGTTCGGTACCGCGCTCGGCGTGATCCGTGCCGGCATGGCCCAGCACCGCATCGCCAAGGTGTTTGCCGGTGAAACCCGGCCGTGGTTGCAGGGTGCCCGCCTGACCGTATGGGAACTGCAGCAGGACGGCATTGATGCCACCCTGATCGCCGACTCGGCCGCCTCGCACCTGATGAAGACCGGTGCCGTGCAGTGGGTGATCGTCGGTGCCGACCGCATCTGTGCCAATGGCGACACCGCCAACAAGATCGGCACCTACCAGCTGGCCATTGCCGCCCGCCACCACGGGGTCAAGTTCATGGTCGTGGCCCCGTCCTCCACGGTGGACATGGACACCGCCGACGGCGAGCAGATCGAGATCGAACAGCGCGATCCGGGCGAACTGTACGGTGTTGGCGGCAGCCGCACGGTGGCCGAGGGCATTGCCGCCTGGAACCCGGTGTTCGACGTCACCCCGGGTGAGCTGATCGACGCCATCGTGACCGAGAAGGGGGTCATTCTCAATCCGACCGTGGCCAACATGCAGGCCGCGTTCGGTTGACGGAGCCGCACGGCCAGCCCGTGCCGCCGCACGGTAGGTACCGACCGTTGGTCGGTACGCTTTTTCGGAATCCCTGTAAGTCTCTGATTTATTCCGGTAAAACCCCCATAAGCCCGGGCAAAAAAACCCCCGTTGTGGTAGCATCCATCGGTTAATCGAGATTCCCTCGCGGCCGCCCCAAAAAGGCATCCGCGTCGGACTGGACCGCTACCAGACAACGGAACCCGAATGGCAGAAAACGCCAAGGAAATCATCCAGGTCAACCTGGAAGACGAGATGCGCAAGAGCTACCTCGATTACGCCATGAGCGTGATCGTGGGACGTGCGCTGCCAGATGCGCGCGACGGCCTCAAGCCGGTGCATCGACGCGTGCTGTACGCGATGAACGAGCTCAACGCGCACAGCAACAAGCCTTACTTCAAGTCGGCGCGTATCGTCGGTGACGTCATCGGTAAGTACCACCCGCACGGCGACGCCTCGGTGTACGACACCCTGGTGCGCATGGCGCAGCCGTTCTCGCTGCGTTACATGCTGGTGGACGGGCAGGGTAACTTCGGCTCCATCGACGGCGACTCCGCCGCGGCGATGCGTTACACCGAAGCGCGCATGTCGCGGCTCACCCATGAGCTGATGGCCGATATCGATAAGGAAACCGTCGATTTCCAGCCCAACTACGACGAAAAGGAACTGGAACCCACGGTCATGCCGACCCGGTTCCCGAACCTGCTGGTCAATGGTTCGGCCGGCATCGCGGTGGGCATGGCCACCAACATTCCGCCGCACAATCTCACCGAGTCCATCAACGCGTGCATCGCGTTGATCGACAACCCTGAGATCGACGTTGACGGCCTGATGGAGTACATCCCCGGTCCGGATTTCCCGACTGCCGGCATCATCAATGGCACCGCCGGCATCGTCGCCGGCTACCGCACCGGCCGTGGCCGCGTGCGCATCCGCGCCAAGGCCGACATCGAAGTGGCCGACAACGGCCGCGAATCGATCATCGTCACCGAGATTCCCTACCAGGTGAACAAGGCTCGCCTGATCGAGAAGATCGCCGAGCTGGTCAAGGAAAAGAAGCTCGAAGGCATCAGCGAGCTGCGCGATGAGTCCGACAAGGACGGCATGCGCATCTACATCGAAATCAAGCGCGGCGAGTCGGCCGAGGTTGTCCTGAACAACCTCTACCAGCAGACCCAGATGGAGTCGGTGTTCGGCATCAACATGGTGGCGCTGGTCGATGGTCGCCCGCAGCTGATGAACCTCAAGCAGATGCTCGAGGCTTTCGTCCGCCACCGCCGTGAAGTGGTCACCCGCCGCACCGTGTTCGAGCTGCGCAAGGCGCGCGCCCGTGCCCACGTGCTGGAAGGCCTGACCGTTGCGCTGGCCAACATCGACGAGATGATCGAACTGATCAAGACCTCGCCGAACCCCAACGAAGCCCGCGAGCGCATGCTGGCGCGGCTGTGGGAGCCGGGCCTGGTCGGTTCGATGCTGGGCGCGGCCGGTGCCGAAGCCTCGCGTCCGGAAGACCTGCCCAAGGGCGTCGGCCTGATCGAGGGCGGCTACCAGCTGACCGAAATCCAGGCCACCCAGATCCTGGAAATGCGCCTGCACCGCCTGACCGGGCTGGAGCAGGACCGCCTGACCGAGGAATACAAGCAGCTGCTGGAAGTGATCGCCGGGCTGATCCACATCCTGGAAGATCCCGACCGCCTCCTGCAGGTGATCCGCGAAGAGCTGATCAGCATCAAGGTGGAGTTCGGCGACGAGCGTCGCAGTGAAATCCGCCACAGCGAAGAAGACCTGGACATTCTCGACCTGATCGCCCCGGAAGACGTGGTGGTCACCCTGTCGCACGCCGGCTACGTCAAGCGCCAGCCGGTCAGCGCCTACCGCGCCCAGCGTCGTGGTGGCCGTGGCCGCAGCGCGGCGGCGACCAAGGAAGAGGATTTCATCGAACAGCTGTGGCTGGTCAACACGCACGACACGCTGCTGACCTTCACCAGCTCGGGCAAGGTGTTCTGGCTGCCGGTGCACCAGTTGCCGGAAGCGGGCTCCAACGCCCGTGGCCGTCCGATCATCAACTGGATTCCGCTGGAATCCGGCGAGCGCGTGCAGGCCGTGCTACCGGTGCGTGAATACGCCGAAGGTCAGTTCGTGTTCTTCGCCACCCGCAACGGCACGGTCAAGAAGACCCCGCTCAGCGAGTTCGCGTTCCGTCTGGCGCGCGGCAAGATCGCCATCAACCTGGACGAGGGCGATGCCCTGGTCGGCGTCGGCCTCACCGACGGCGAGCGCGACATCCTGCTGTTCGCCTCCAACGGCAAGACCGTGCGCTTCGGTGAAGACAAGGTCCGTTCGATGGGCCGTACCGCCACCGGCGTGCGCGGCATAAAGATGGTGAAGGGCGAGGAAGTGGTCAGCCTGATCGTGGCCGAGTCGGCCGGCGGTCTGGAAGACGAGAACGAGGACGAAGGCGCGGTCGAGGACACCACCGGCGAGAACGGCGATGCCGTGATCGAAGGCGGCGACGACGACAACAAGCTGTACATCCTGACCGCCACCGAGAACGGCTACGGCAAGCGCACCCCGCTGCCGGATTACCCGCGCAAGGGGCGTGGCACCCAGGGCGTGATCGGCATCCAGACCACCGAGCGCAACGGCAAGCTGGTCAGCGCGGTGCTGATGGGCCCGCGCGACGAGGTGCTGCTGATCTCCGACGGCGGTACCCTGGTGCGCACGCGTGGTTCGGAAATCTCGCGCGTCGGCCGCAACACCCAGGGCGTCACCCTGATCCGTCTGTCCAAGGACGAGAAGCTCCAGGCCGTGGAACGCATGGATGCCTCGATCGAGGACGACGAGGAAGAAGCTGATGTGGCTGTCGCTCCGGCCGAAGGCGTCAGCACGACGCCGGTCAACGGCAATGATCAAACGGGCTGATCTACGACCCCGCATGCTGTAACGCAAAACGCCGGCCAATGGTCGGCGTTTTGCTTTCAACGTCCGCGCGCTGAACCCGGTAGCGCCGGCCGTTGGCCGGCCCTCAGGAGGCCCTGCCACGTTCGACGCAGTCCAAAAAACGCAAAACATTCACGCCCTCTTTGGCATAAGCCCAACAAGGAGCGCCAAGGCGGGGAGGCCGGGCGATCCAAGGTTCTGCCGTACCGGGGAGAGCACCGATGTCCGCCGCACCGCCGTCCGAAACGTCCCGACCGCCCACGCCGCGCCATCCGCTGGTCACGGTGCTGTCGTTGCTGTTCATCCTGCTTGGCCTGGTGCTGGGCGGCCTCGGCATGTGGCTGTTCCAGCTAGGCGGTTCCCCCTACTACGTGCTGGCGGGCTCAGGGCTGCTGGTCAGCGGCGTGTTGCTCTGGACCAACCGCGCCATAGGCGCGTGGCTGTTCTTCGCCGTGTTCATCGCCACCGTCTTCTGGACCGCCTGGGAATCGGGCAGCGACTACTGGCGCTGGCTGCCACGCATAGGCGCATTCGCCGTGCTGGCATTCGTGCTCGCGCTGCTGCTGCCCACGCTGCGCGATTCCGTCCCACCCCGGGCGTCCCGCACTGCAGCCGGCGTTCTCGGCTTGGGGCTGGTGCTGCTGGTTGGGTTGGCGTTCGCGTCCCACGGCGAAATCACTGGCGACCAGGCCTTCCCCGAGGCCGCACCCAGCGCCGGCCTGGCTCCCACCCGCGAGGTGAGTGCACAACCCGCTGACGACCCCGCTGCCGCCGACTGGACCGCTTGGGGCCGCAGCAATGCCGGTACCCGCTACTCACCGCTGCAGCAGATCACGCCGGAAAACGTCGCCCAGCTCGCCCCGGCCTGGGAATTCCGCACCGGTGATCGGCCGCGCCGGCGCTGGGGCGCGGAGACCACGCCCTTGAAGGTCGGCGACACGCTGTACCTGTGCAGTGCGCGCAACCAGCTGATCGCACTGAATGCCGCTACCGGCGCGTTGCGCTGGCGGTTCGACCCGAAGGTCCGTGACACCGCCATTCCCTCCACCACGGCCTGCCGCGGCGTGGCCTACTACGAGGTGCCCGCCGCGCCGCAGGTCGATCCGCTGTTGTCTGACGTGGCGGCTGATCTGGCCGTGCCGGTGACACTTCCCGCCGAGGACGGCGGGGTCGTCAGCACGTCCAGCCGCGCACCGTGCGCGGCGCGCATCATCGAGGGCACGCTGGACGGTCGACTGGTGGCCGTGGACGCCGCCAGCGGTCGACCCTGCGCGCAGTTCGGCAACAACGGCCAGGTCGACATCACCCTCGGCATGGGCGAGGTGGTGCCAGGGCAGGTTGCCATCATCGCGCCGCCGACGATTGCCCGCGGGCTGATCATCACCGGTCACCAAGGGCTGCAGCGGGCCGATGGCAGCGCGCCCTCTGGCGTGATCCAGGCGTTTGACGCGCAGAGTGGCAAGCTCCGGTGGGCGTGGGACCTCGGTGACCCGGAACGTACCAACCGCCCACCGCAGGGAAATACGTACACGCCCGGCACGCCGCGTCTGTTGACGACGGCCACCAGCGATGAGCAGCTGGGACTGGTGTATCTGCCGCTGGGCGATGCCGTCGCCGCCGAAGGCAACGTTCGCATGGCCACGTCGCTGGTGGCGCTGGATGCCAGCACCGGCAAACCGGCGTGGACGTTGCAGGCGGCTCCGGGCGACGCCTGGAACGATGACCTCGTGGCCCAGGCCTCGCTGGTGGATTTCCCCACCGCCGCCGGCAAGGTGCCCGCGCTGGTGTTGCCGACGCGGCAAGGCGACCTGTACATGCTGGACCGGCGCACCGGTCAGCGGCTCGACCCGCCAGCGGCGGCCGTACCGGCGTCGGTGAGCGGCGCGCTGAAGCGTACCCATACGCTCGACGAGCGTGACATGTGGGGCCTGACCCCGCTCGACCAGCTGGTCTGCCGCATCCAGTTCAGGCGCGCCGCGCAGGCCGGCGCGCACACTCGCATTGCCTATCCCGGCCAGCACGGTGGCGTGGACTGGGGCGGGGTGGCCGTTGATCCGCGCCACGGCGTGATCGTCTCGAACTACACCGATCTGCCGGACTACCTTCGAAAGGGCGCGCAGGCGGACAGCGGTCTGGCCGGCTGGCTGAGCGGCGCGCCGTTCTCCGGTGCCGGTGCGCAGGGGACGGCAGGCGATAGCTGGCGCAGCAACGCCGGTTGGCGATTGTTGTTGACCGGACTGTCGTGCAAGCAACCGCCCTATGGTGGGTTGCGCGCTGTCGAGCTGCGCAGCGGTGCCTTGCTGTGGGACAGGCCGTTTGGAAGCGCGCGCGGCCTCGGGCCGTTCGGACTGCGTTCGCACCTGCCCATCGAGATCGGCGCGCCCAACGCGGGCGGGGCGGTGGTCACTGCCGGTGGACTGATCTTCATCGCGGCCGCCAATGACGATCTGCTACGAGCGATTGATCTGAAAACCGGGAAGGAACTCTGGCGCACCACCTTACCCGCAGGCGGGCAGGCCACGCCGATGGTGTACCAGCAGGGCGGTCGCCAATACGTGGTGATCGTGGCGGCGGGTCACCACGCGATGGGAACACCGCGTGGTGATTACGTAATGGCCTACGCGTTACCAGAATGACGCAAGGCTGCCCGGCTGCTCTTCGCGCCAAACCCTCAGACAACGGGAAATCCCGTAGAGCCGGGCTTGCCCGGCTGCTTTTCGCGTGAATCCACGCCCCGTAGAGCCGGGCTTGCCCGGCTGCTCTTCGCGTCAAACCCCGCGCCAACGGCAGCCGGGCAAGCCCGGCTCTACGAAGCGTCACCGCATCCGCCAACGGCAGCCGCGCACGTCATTCCCCGCGGCCAACCGCAGCTGGCCAGATCATTCACTTCGGCACCGGCGCATCCGCAGCAATCAACTTCTCCTGCTTCAACTCCGCCCAGAAGTCAGCCGGAATCGCGATATCCATCGACGCCACATTCGCTTTTACCTGCTCCGGCGTCCGCGCCCCCGGAATGATCGACGACACCACTTCCGGCGCATCGGCAAACTGCAACGCCGCCGTGCGCAGATCAATCCCGTGCCGTTCGCACACCGCCGCGATCTTCGCGCGCTTCGCCGGTGCCCATTCCGGAATCGGGCTGCCATACAGATAGCGCTCGCGCCCGGTCAGATACCCCGCCAGCAGCGGCGAACCCACCATCACCGACACGCCTTTCTCAGCCAGCTTCGGGAACGTCTCGTGCAGCGTCGCCTCGTGATCCAGAATCGAATACTGGCAGGCCAGCAGCATGATGTCCGGATCGGCCTCGGCCACGGCGCGCAATGCCGGCTGTGGTCGATTCACGCCAAACCCCCACGCCTTGATCAACCCTTCCTCGCGCATGCGGGTCAGCTCCGGCATCGCACCCTTCGCTGCCTCGGCGAAGCGCTGCTCCCACGGCATGCCCAGATCTTTGTTCTCCGGCGAAAGATCGTGGATCAGCACGATATCCAGCTGCGAAACGCCCAACCGGTTGAGACTGTCTTCCACCGAGCGGCGCGTGCCGGCGGCCGAGTAGTCATAGGCGTAGCGGAACGGAGCCGGATCATGCCAGCTGGTCTTCTGCAGCGGCCCGGCAGTGCCGGTCAACAGGCGACCGGTCTTGCTCGACAGCGTGTAATCGGCAGCGGGATGGTTGTGCAGTTCGCGACCCATGCGCCGTTCGCTTAGCCCCAGCCCGTACCACGGCGAGGTGTCAAAGGTGCGCACGCCGGCGGCCCAAGCCGCCGCCATGGTCGCGTGTGCAGCCTCGTCGGTGGTCGGAGCCAGGCTGCCGCCTAGTGGCGCGCCGCCCAGGCCCAGCCGGGTCAGGGGCCGGTAACGGCCCCCGGGACGGGGTGCGTTGGTGGCCAGCGCGGTATTGGCACGTGGCGTCCCGCGCGTGGGCAACACGCTGCCCGGGGCAGGAGAGGTCTGTGCCAGCAAAGGTGAAGCCGCGGCAAGCGCGGCACCAGCCGCGGCGAGAGTGAGGAAATTGCGTCGTGAGGTCACGTCGGTCTCCGGTGGGGGATGGCGGGCGGATGTCTCGCAATGTCTCCTCTACCCTAACCGAGCCCATGTAAACGCCATGGAAGCACCCCGTGACCACGCGGTGCTGTAGAGCCGGGCTCTGCCCGGCTGCTCTTCGCGTCAGACACCTCTCAAACAGCAGCCGGGCAGAGCCCGGCTCTACGAAGGCACCCGTACCATCTTCCGCATCAGATGCTCCACCACGCCTTCCGGGTCCGCCGTACGGCCAACATGCGTGCTCGACATCTGCACAATCGAACTGCGCTTGGCGGTCAAGAAGTGAAAACGCGCCCGTGCCGGCAACTGCGCTATGGGCCCCGCACCCGCATCACCCCGGCAGATCGCCACAATCGCATCCAGCCACGGCTGCAGCGCCTCCAGATCCAAGCCCGGCGCGAACGCCTGCATGCGCGCCACATCAATCTCGATCGCCGCCTGCAGATGGCGCGCGCCCGGGCAGGACACGATCACCCCGACGTTGATGAACTCTTCGCGTTCGACCCGCGGCACCACGCGGATCACCGCATAGTCATACGTGTGCAGCGTGGGCACGGACGGCCTCCTGGACGAACGCGGCGCGTGCACGCAGCCGGCGCTTGAGATAGTCGATGTAACCCTGGCGGTACGCCGCCGGGCTGTCGAAGAACGGCTCATCCACCAGCCAGCTGTCCGGTACCAGTGCCACAACCCGCTCGATTTCCGTATCGGTCAGCAGTGCAGCCAGCGCATCGTCCACCTCGGCGATCCGGGTGGCGAACGGCAGCAGCACATGGTCGCGGATCAGCGCGAACGGCTTTTTGCAGGCTTCACCCGCATTGGCCCAATCGTGATGGAAGTACATTGCCGCGCCGTGGTCGATCAGGTACAGCTTGCGGTGCCACACCATCAGGTTCGGATTGCGCGCGGTGCGATCCACATTGCTGGTGAAAGCATCAAACCACACGATCCGCGACGCCAGCTCGGCATCCACCGGCATCGCGGCGGGGTCGTAGTTGATCGCACCGGGCAGGTAATCGCTCCCCAGGTTCAGCCCCTCGCTGGCGCGGATCAGGTCCTGGATCTCCGGGTCGGGCTCGGTGCGGGCGAACTCGCGGTCCAGCTCCACGAACACGATCTCCGGAATCGGCAGGCCCAGCGTACGGGCCAGTTCGCCCGCAATCAGCTCGGCAATCAGCGCCTTCGGGCCTTGGCCGGCACCCCGGAACTTGAGCACCACCATGCCCTCGTCGTCGGTCTCGACCACGGCGGGCAGGGAACCCCCTTCGCGAAGCGGGGTGATGTAACGAAGCGCGTGGACAGTACGCACGGGGCATCCATTGACGGAACAAGCGCCGCCATCTTACCGTGGCGCGGTCACGGCCCGCAGGGGGTGGGCCGGCGCGGCCGCAACGGGGCAGGGCATGGGCAAGGGATGGGCGTATCTGGCGCTGTGCATCATCGGTGCGCTGATGCTGTGGGGTACCGGCCAGTTCGACGAGGTGGCATCGCGCAGCAATCTCAATGCGCGCGAAGCATTCTGGAACGACGCCTTTGCCAAAGAGCTCCGCACCGGCACAGCCCGCATGTACGTGGAGGCGTTCCTCGCCCGCCAGCAGATGACGCTGACCTGCCGCGAGGTCGCCGGTGCCACCCGATGCATCGGCCTGGACCCAAGCGCCAAAGGCGGCACCGCCACCTCGCCGATGGGCCTTGAACTTGAAATCGTCTACCAGGACAGCGCGCTGCGCAGCAGCGCGTTGACAGCCACGCCGCTCAACGTCATCAATTGATTCCTCACCACACGGAGTACCCCATGTACACGGACGAACTGACCATCCCTGACGGCGTTCTCAGCGACCCGGAAGCCTTCGAGATCATGCGTCTGTGGGCCGCGCATGAAGAACTGCACGTCACCCTCAATTCCGACCTCAGCGGTGGGGCGGAAGACTTCGGCGAACTGCTGTCGGACCTGTTCGAGCACGCCGCGCGCATGTTCGCCGAGCGCGATGGACAGAGCGTGGAGCATTGCCGAAAAGTGATGCTGGCCGACTTCATGGAGCGGGTGAAAGCTCCCAAGGAGAGCATCGAGGGTGGGCTGGTGGGTACCGGCGAGACGCTGCAGTCGCACTGAGACTGCTGGGTCATTTCACCAACCCAGCGCCGTTCCTGTCAGTGGGCGTCCAAGTCCAACGGCGTAAATTGCAGGAGGTTGGTGCCCAGTGTGTACGCATAGACGGCAGAGGGAACGAAGCGGAAAGCGCAGCCATCCAATTCCTTCTGTCCTTCGCGTGTACGCGTGGTAACCAAAAAGGGTTGGATGAGCTGGGGGTGTCTGCGATAGAACTCGGCGCAGTTGCGGAGCTCGCCAACGCTGTCGTAGGGCTTATCCGTCCACTTTATTTCTACCGCCCAATGTGGCTTCTGCGATGACTTGTCGATGGACACAATGTCCACTTCGCCATCCTGCCAGCGCGCATAGCACAACTGAACCGTAGTGGAGTGCTGCCACTGACTGAATATCGCGGTTTCCACCACGCTGCCAAAATGCTTGTCGTCGGGAGCGATTCGACCAAACAGCGCGGCGCGCATCGACGGGTTGGTCAAGTAAACCTTGAAGCCGGTTGCCCGTTTGAACTGTTTGGCGTTGTTGTCGATGCGTTCGACCCGCTTGATCAGAAAGGCGGCTTCAAGGTACTCGATGTAGCGCTTGATGGTGTTCTTGGCCACGCCCGACGATGTGGACAGGCCTTCCAGCGAAACCTCGTTACCGGTGTTGTAAGCAAGCGTGTTGAACAGTTTGTTCAACTCCTGGATGTCATTGATTCCATACAGGCTCGGCAGGTCGCGCAGCAGGACCTTGTCGATGATGTCGCTCTTGATGTACTGCTCAGGGTTGTCGCGGACATCCTCCACAATCACCGCTTCCGGGTAGCCGCCAAAATTCAGGTAATTGACGAACTCAGCATTCAAGGCTTCGATCTCGGTCGCCTTATATTCAAAGTCACCCGGTGTGGTCTCGTGCCGAGAGATCAGGCCGTTTTCCTTGTTGATGAAGGCCAGATACTCCGCGAAGGTCAGAGGCGGCAAGATGAAGTCGGAGAAGCGCCCGGCACCAGACTCATTGCTTTTCATGCGCAGCGCCGCTGCGGCTGAGCCCGTGGCAACGAACCGGTAGTTCGGGAAGGAGTCGACCAACGATTTGAGGTGGACTTCCCAGTCCTTCAGGTACTGGATCTCGTCGAAGAAGATGTACGCCACATCGTCGCGACCTATGCCGCGCTCGACAAGGTACATCCGCAGCAGTCGTTCCAAGGATTGCCCGGTGTAAATGGGCGTCTCCATCGAGATGTAGAAGATCGATCCACCCGGCACGCCGGAGTCAAGCAGCTCACTGATGGCCTGGTAAACCAGCACGGTTTTACCGACACGACGTGGTCCCATCAGGATCACTGCGCGCCGGAGTTGCGTGTTGCTGACCTTGTTCAGGAACGGCTGGAAGTAGCGACGCCGGGGCGATTGGGCGAATGGGACCTTGGGTGCCGGATCCTCCCACCAAGGGTTGTCGAACCGCATGCGGTTGACCATGTCCTCGTTGGCAATTTCAAGCACGTCGGCCTCCATAAGATCAATCAATTGATCTTATTTTACACAATCTCAAATTAAGATCAATCGACTGATCTTAATTTATTCGAGCGCCGAGCGCCCGTTTGTCAACGATCTTGCGACGTGCAAAGGGCTCAAGCTAACGGCAACGACGCATACGCCTGCGTCACCCGGTCGTGCATTTCCCGCACGACCTCCGCCTTGGCATCCACCTGCGTTTCATTGCCGTAGGCGCGAAGGAAGCTGCAGGCAGCATGGCTGCGTGACCGACGCTCGTACTCGGCGATCCATTGCAGTCGATCCGGTCGGAAGGCCTGTTCTGCCGACCACGCGGCGAACGGTGGGCGGATCCGGCGGCGGATGCCGACACGCCAGGGTTTGGGTGTGAGACGGGCACGGAAGCAGTGCTGGACGCGGCACATCCGCATGTAGAGTTTGTCGGTGTGCAGGGCAGCGAACAACTGCGCCACTTCGGCATCGTGCGGCGAGAACGTGGCATGCATGGCCAGCAGCCGCAGTCCTGCCGGCGTGCGGTAGGTGCGCAGATGCCAGTGAGGATGCTGGACGGAGAAGCGCTCCACCCGCGCCAGGGCCTGGGCTTCCAGCTGCGCGCGACGCTGGGTGTTGCGTTTTGCACGGGCGAGCATCAGCGCATTAAGTGCCAGCACGGTGATGGTGGCGAGCAGGAATCCGGCGGTACCGTTCAGCAGATTCACGCCCACCACCAGCAACACAATCCACAGCACGACCGCGAAGAAGATCGGTAAAGCCCAGGTGGTGGGCGCAGGCGGGTAGTCAATGTCGGCGAACAGCACGTCCGGGGTGTTCAGGCACAAGGCCCCGTAGCTGTTGCGGGTGATGACCAGGTCGCCCTGGCGTTCCACGATCTGCTCGCGGATGGGCACGCCGTCCACGCCATAGTTGGTCAGCCGTTCGCGGCGCGGCACCTCGTGCCCCTGCAGAAGCGTGTCCAGCGCTTCCTGCACGCGCATGTCGGCGTGAGCCTGGGCGGCTGCCACGCTGTCATCGGACCAGCCGAAGCGACGGACCACCAGACGTCGACCTTTGTGCCGGGTGTTGCGGCTGGCTTCCGCCCAGTACTCGGGAACGATCATGACAGTCCTTGTCGCAATGGAGATCCAATGCGGAGTCTAGCGAAGTCTCGTTGTCTATTGCCGCAAATCCCGGTTTAGATCGGTAGAAATCCGTGACCAACGACATGTTACGGACCCGGCAGGCCCGGCTAGACTCGAAACGTCGCCGCGCCCGCCGTGGCCTGACCCACAAGGGAGTCCGTAGTGCACCGTACGATGCTGGTTGCTGCTTCGCTGGTCCTCACCGCCGCCCCCTGCACCCTGCAGGCCGCCGACCTCGCTGCCGAGGTCAATCCGTTCATCGGCACCACCAATGCAGGCAATGTGTATCCCGGCCCGCAGATGCCGTTCGGCATGGTGGCCTTCAGTCCGGAAATGACCCCGCTGCCCGGCAAGCGTTTTGCCATCGCCGCCCCCGGCGGCTATGAGTGGCGCGGCAACGGCGTACGCGGCTTCAGCCTGACTCACGTCAACGGCACCGGCTGCACCGGGGCCAGCGGCGACGTGCCGATCATGCCGGTCACCACGGCAGTGGAGATGTCGCCGTCATCGGTACAGGCCGGCCTGCGCTACGCCAGTGGTCTGGATCACAAGCGCGAATCCGCGAGTCCTGGTGCGTATGAGCTCACTCTCGACAACGGGGTCACCGTCGGGCTGGGTGCAACCGCCCGCACGGCGGTGGGGCAGTTCACGTTCCCGGCCGACAAGCCGGCCAACCTGCTGTTCCGCACGTCCGACAGTGAAGTAGGCAGCAGCGATTCCACGATCGTGATCGATCCTGCCACGCGCACCGTGCGTGGCACGGTGACCTCCGGCAACTTCTGCGGCTATCTGGCTGAAGATCGCCGCGAAAGCTATTACACGCTGCACTTCGTGGCCGAATTCGACCAGCCGTTCGAGGTGGGTGGCACCTGGCGCGATGAAGACGTGCAGAAGGGCGCGCGCGAAGGCGGTGGTGGCACCACCTATGGCACTCAGGGCCATCCGCCGGTGGGCAAGGGCGCAGGTGGCTGGATCAGCTTTGATGCCAAGCGAAGCCCGGTGGTGACCGCACGCATCGGCATTTCCTATGTGGACGAAGCCGGCGCGCGCGCCAATCTGCGCCGCGAAAGCCCGGTGGGTACCACGCTGGCCGCCACCCAGGCCGCCGCGCGTGCGGCCTGGAACCGCCAATTGGGGCAGGTGAAGATCAGCGGCGGCACGGCGGACGAGCGCACCGTGTTCTACACCGCGCTGTACCACACGCTGCTGGCCCCCAATCTATTCAGTGACGGCGACGGCCGCTATCGCGGCATCGATGGAAAGGTGCACACCCTGTCCAAGGGCCAGAAGGCGCAGTACGCTAATTACTCCGGCTGGGACGTGTACCGTTCGCAGCTGCAGCTGGTGACCCTGCTGCAGCCGCAGGTGGGTTCGGATATCGCGCAGTCGCTGCTCAACCAGGCCGACCAGAATGGCGGCGTATGGGACCGCTGGACGCACCTGACTGGCCCGACCGGGGTGATGAACGGCGATCCTTCGCCGCCGTCGGTGGCGGCCATCCATGCCTTCGGTGGGCGCAACTTCGACCTCAAGCGCGCCTATGCATCACTGAAAAAAGCGGCCACCGTGCCAACCGAGCGCGATCTCAGCCGGCGCGGCTGCCCGGTGCTGTGCGTCGGCCAACGTCCGGGTCTGGACCAATGGATGAAGCTGAAGTACATGCCGGTCGGTGCACCGGGCTGGGGCACGGCCTCGGACACGCTGGAGATGGCCGCGGCTGATTTCGGTCTGGCCGAACTGGCCACCGCTGCAGGCGATAAGGCGGGTGCTGCACTGTTCCGCGAACGCTCGGGCTGGTGGCGCAATCTGTACAACCCGAAGGCGACCTCGCAGGCCGGTTACATCCAGCCGCGCAATGCCGATGGCAGCTGGCCGAAGTTCGATCCGGCCTCGGATGAAGAGTTCGTCGAAGGCAGCGGCGCGCAGTACCTGTGGATGGTGCCGTTCGACCCGGCTGGATTGATCGCGGTGCTGGGCGGGCGCGAGGCGGCGATTCAACGGTTGGATGCGTTCTTCCGCAAGGAAAACGGCGACTGGGCTGTGACCAAGTCCGGCCCGCTGCACGCCGAGCTGGACAACGAGCCGTCCATTGCCGCGCCGTGGCTGTACAACTTCGTCGGCCAGCCGTGGAAAACCCAGGCCACCGTACGCCAGGCGATGAAGCAGATCTGGACCAACGCGCCGGAAGGCATGCCGGGCAATGACGATCTCGGCCAGATGTCGTCGTGGTACGTGTGGTCGGCGCTGGGGCTGTACCCGGTATATCCGGGCCGTGCGGACCTGGTGATCGGCAGCCCGTTGTTCCCGGAAGCGGTGATCGAGCGACCCGGCGCGAAGATCGTCGTCAAGGCAGCGGGTGCGGCGATGGATGCGCCTTTTGTGCAGGCGTTGAAGGTCAACGGAAAGACGAGTGAGGAGAGCTGGTTGCCGGCGAGCTTCGTGCAGAAGGGAGGCAGCCTGGACTTCACCGTAGGCAACCAGCACAACCCCAACTGGGGCAGCTCAACCGTACCGCCGTCATACGGCCCGTAAAGCCGGGCTCTGCCCGGCTGCTCTTCGCGGGATCGAACCGACTTCCGTAGAGCCGGGCTCTGCCCGGCTGCTCTTCGCGCCATCGAAGCCACCCCCGTAGAGCCGGGCTCTGCCCGGCTGCTCTTCGCGGAATCGAACCGACCCCGTAGAGCCGGGCTCTGCCCGGCTGCTCTTCGCGGAATGCATCACGCCAACAGCAGCCGGGCAGAGCCCGGCTCTACAATGTAAGCCCCCGCCAGGAGAGCACGGAATGCACACAAGCAAAGGATGGCAACTGCGGCACGCGCTGCTGCTGGCAGTAACTGCAATAGCAACGACAGCCTGCGCGCCAGAACCCGCTCGCACGGCCTTGGAGGCGCAGAAGGTCGCGGGCATCGCGCTCTCCGAATGGACCGCACGCTGGTGGCGCTGGGCCGACGCCCGGGAGATTCCGCCGTATCTCGACCCGGACGGCCAGTTGTGCCATCTCGGCCAGTCGAGTCCGGTTTGGTTCCTGGCCGGCACGGATGGGCAGTTCCAGGCCCAACGCGAGTGCGAAGTGCCGGAAGGGAAGCATGTGCTGCTGCCGGTGATCAACATGATCAGCTACGGCATCGATGGGGATGAAAGCTGCCGCTACCTGCAGCAGGGCGCGGCGATGAACAACGACCACCTGGTCAGTGCGGTCGTCCTGCTGGACGGCAAGCCGCTAGCGGACGTACGCGAGCGGAGAGTGAGCAGCGACGGCTGCTTCCGCATGGATCCAGGCGACAAAACCTCCATGCTCGCAGCCGCCGACGGATACTGGATCCTGCTCGACCCACTGCCGCGCGGGCGGCATACCCTCAGCGTGGGCGCGAACTACGACACGCGCCAAGGCGGCGACTACAGCGGCATGCAGCAGAGCTTCGAGTACGTCCTGTACGTCGGAGGCAAGGGCTCCATGGCGCTCGATGCTCACGGTGCATCCCCGTTCAACGGCAGAAGCGCGCCATGAGCCGGGCTTGCCGGCTGCTTTCCGCGCCATGCATGTTCGGCTGCCGTTGGCGCAAACCTTGACCGTAGAGCCGGGCTTGCCCGGCTGCCGTTGGCGCGATCCTTCCCGCGAAGAGCAGCCGGGCAAGCCCGGCTCTACGGTATACATATCAACGCATCATCGGTCGTCATCCAACTTCAATGCCGCATCCGCCGCCAGCAACGCCTCAGCCGCCTTGCTCAACGGCGGCGAGGGCACATCCTCCGCGCCAATCGCCGCCATCATCTGCGGCATACCCACGAAGCGTCGGTTGCGCCGGTCGTAGATGCCGGTCACCAGCAACGCACGGGTGGCGATCTTCTCTTCGCCCAGCAACACGCGCTGCTCCATGATCACCCGCGTGCCGACCCAGCCGGCCAGTCGCGTTTCCAGGGTGAACTGCTGGAACGGCTTGAGCTCGCGCCGGAACTGGATGGTGCCCGCTCCGACAATCGGAGCCCACTTCTCACGCAGGGCGACCCGGCCCAGGCCCATGCGCAGGATCAGGTCGAGTCGGCCCAGGTCGAAGATGTTCCAGTAGCGCCCGTTGGTCATGTGCAGATTGCTGTCCAGGTCATTGGGTAGCACCCGGAACTGCAGCCGCGATACCCCGAACGGGGCAGCCAGCTTCGGCCGGAACAGGCTCTGGATCATCAACAACAGCAGGCGGAACCACAGATTCATACGTTCTATGACGGGTGTAATAATCCGGCGTACGCTAATCTATGACACCCGTCTTAGCAAGGAGCCCCCGGCATGTCTCCCCGTCATAGCGATGCGCCGCAGCGCGTGGTCAGCGCGGCCGAAGACATGCTGGCTCGCGTCGGCCTCAATGCGACCAGCATCCGAGAGGTGAGCAAACTCGCCGAGGCCCCGCTGGGTTCGACCTACCATCACTTTCCAGGCGGCAAGCAGGAACTGCTGGCCAGGGCTACGCGGCAGGCCGGTGACAAGGTCGATGCGCTGTTGGAACGCGTGCTGCAGGCCGGTGCGTCGGAAGGGCTGTCGCAGTTTCTCGCGATGTGGCGCGAACGTCTGTTGCGGGCACAGTTCCAGGTCGGCTGCCCGGTGCTGGCCGCGTCTGTGGAAGAGCCGGTCGACGCCGTAGCCGGTGAAGTGCGCGACGCGGCGGCCGAGGTGTTTTCCCGCTGGGAGAGTCGCCTCGGGGCGTCCCTGCAGGAGGCCGGACACGCCCCCGCGCAGGCAGCCACCCTGGCGACGCTGATCATTGCCAGCGTGGAAGGGGCGGTTGCCATGTGCCGGGCCACCCGTAGCATCGAGCCATTTGACCGTGTCGCGGCCCAGCTGCGTCAATTTGTGTGACGGTCGCGTATTGCAACGCATCGCCCCGGCAGCGGATGATGCAGCGGGGCATGAACGCGGGCGCATCGACGTCGATGTATGCCGGCGGTCGAGGACACGGACGTGGGGAAGCTGAGGGTAGTCACGCGTGACAACGGGGCCGGGCTCAGTCGCGATCTGCTGATCGTGGCCGATGCGCTGCGCGATGAGCACGAGGTCAGTGCAACAAGGGTCGGCCCGCATCACCTGTTCAACCAGCTGCAGCACCGCTGGGAACAGGCAACGCATCGGTTCCGCGACCGATTCGATGTGCAGATGTCGCTGGAGCGGATCTATCCGCGACTGCTCGGCAGCGCTCATCGCAACCTGTTGATGCCCAACCCCGAGTGGTTCGCGCCGGAATGGATCGATCTGCTGCCGCGCTTTGACCAGGTGCTGTGCAAAACGCGCCACGCGCAGGCGTTGTTTTCCGCGTTGGGATGCGACACGACGTACATCGGCTTCAGCAGCGTTGATCGACTGATGAGCGAGGTGCCGCGTCAGCGCGCCTTCTTCCATCTGGCCGGCCGCAGTTCCGCCAAAGGCACCGCCGTGGTGCTGGAAGCGTGGCGACGGCATCCGGAGTGGCCGCAGCTGACCGTGGTGCAGAGCGCCCGCAAGGCACCCACGAACCGGATCGCAGGCAACGTCCGCCTGTTGACCGGTTATCTGGATGACCGTGACCTGCAACGGCTGCAGAACGCGCACCGGTTTCATGTGTGCCCGTCCGAAGCGGATGGCTTCGGCCATTCCATCGCCGAGGCGCTGAGCGTCGGTGCGGTAGTGTTGACCACCGACGCCGCGCCGATGAACGAACTGGTCGACGCCGATTGCGGGTTGATACTGGAGAGCACGCCCGGCGCGCCGATGGGACTGGTGCGTCGCCATCAGGTAAGTGTTGCCGCGATCGAGGCCGGGGTCGCGCAGGCGCTCATGCTGGATGACCTC
This sequence comes from Stenotrophomonas sp. 278, assembly GCF_003935715.1. Lineage (GTDB taxonomy): Bacteria > Pseudomonadota > Gammaproteobacteria > Xanthomonadales > Xanthomonadaceae > Stenotrophomonas > Stenotrophomonas maltophilia_AH. The sequence goes on from NZ_RHPP01000031.1 coordinate 23,656, forward strand.
GAGCTGGCGCGGCGCGGCCATGCAGCTCGTGCGCGGTTCCTGTCGCGGCGCGCGCAGTTCCATCTGCAATTGCGCGCGGCGCTGCATGTGCCGCGCGATCCGGTGCCGGACACACTCAAGCATCCATTGGAAGCGTCCGCTCCGGTGGCAGTGCCCTGAGATGCCACACGCACTGCAGTCTCCGCGACGCTGGGTGCTGCTGGCGTCGGAGATCTACGCACTGGCGATCCTGAGGCCCGTCGCGGAAGCAGCACGCCGTCGCGGGCATGAGGTGAGGTGGGTCGCCACCGAGCCGGTGGCGCGTCTGCTGAGCGCAGACGAGGTGCGGCTGGACAGTGCACGGGCGCTGCGCACATACCGCCCAGATGCTGTGTACGCCACCGTGAATCGCATCCCGCCGTTCTTCCCTGGCCTGCAGGTGCAGTTGTTTCACGGGTTGAATCTGCACAAGCGCGATCCGGCGCAGGGCCAGTTCCGCATGACCGGGCTGTTCGATCTGTACTGCGCGCACGGGCCGGCGACCGCCGCGCCGCTGCGTGCGCTGGCGGCGCAGCGGCGCGATTTCAGCGTTGTCGAAAGCGGCTGGCCGAAACTGGACCCGTTGTTCGCCGCAGCGGGGGAGGGCGCAATGGCCTTGCGCGCGGCGGCGCAGGGACGGCCAGTGGTCATGTATGCGTCCACGTTCAACGAGCCGCTCAGCCAGGCGCGGCGATGCCTGCCGGTGCTCGAGCAGCTGATCGCCCGCGGTGATCGCTACTGGCTGCTGACCCTGCATCCGCTGACGCCGGCCGACCTGCGCGCGCGCTACGAAGCGCTGGCAGGGCCTCATGCGCGTTTTCTTGACGCGCTGCATGTGGTGGACATGCTGCAGGCTGCCGACGTGCTGCTATGTGATACCTCCTCGGTGGTGGAGGAGTGCATCCTGCTCGACAAGCCCGTGGTGACCGTGTGCCATCGAAACCCGCAGGCGTGCATGCGGGATGTGGCAGCGCCAGACGAGATTGATGCGGCGCTGGTCGAAGCACTGGCGCACCCGCAGGCGCTGGCCACACAACGCGCCGCCTATGCGGCACAGATCCACCCATCGCGCGACGGCGGTGCGGCAGAACGGGTACTGGAGGCGGTCGAACAGCGCCTGTGTCATCCCGAGCCCGGTCTGCGCCACCGCCGCCGACGCCCGTGGCGCCGCTGGTGGCGCTCCTGGCAACAGTGGCGGCAACTGCTACCGCACTGGTAGAGCCGGGCTTGCCCGGCTGCTCTTCGCGGCAATGTCTGCACCAAAAGCAGCCGGGCAAGCCCGGCTCTACGATTCCGCGCGCGTCCGTCGCTACCCGCTTGCATCCACCCACCCGCCGGACCTACGATCCAGCTTCGGCCCGCCGCCGGGGAGGTGGCGTGGCGACATGACGGCCCTCGCGCCATGCGTTCGACGCAGCATTACGTATCCGACGGTACGCGGGGGCGTGCCGTCAGCCCCCCGTTGTGTTTCGTTCTTTCTTGCCGAAGGAGTTCGACCGCATGCATACGATCCAACAGTTCGCGTCCCACACCCCGTACTGGGTCTGGGCGATTCTCGCCTTCCTGCTCTGGCGAGGCGTCGACGCACTTAAACCCTCCAGGACCTCGCTGGCCCGACTGGCCGTGGTGCCTGCGATCTTCACCGTATGGGGTCTGTGGAGCCTGCATCACCGTTACGGGGCCAGCATCGAGGCCTGGGGCGTGTGGCTGCTGGGCATCGCCATCGGGGCCGGCATCGGCTGGCTGCTGGTGCGTCGCCAGAGCATCAGCTACGACGCCGTCGATGGTCACCTGCACCGCACCGCCGACTACTCGCTGCTGCCGCTGCTGGTGCTGACCTTCATCGTCAAATACGCCTTTGAGGCCGCGCTGGCCACCGCTCCGGCGCTGGCCGACGACACGGTGTTCCGCATGGCGCATCTGCTGGTGTCCGGTGGTTTCACCGGTGTGTTCATCGGCAAGTTCCTGCACTACCTGCGCGTGGCCACGCTCAGCCGTCAGCAGGCGCTGCCGACATGACCGGGCGCTCTGCATCCTCAAGCGCCCGTCGTCGTAGCTCAACGCCGCAGCGCAATGCGGGCGTGCTGCCGTGGCTGGGATTGATCGGCAGCATCGCCATGGCGGTGGTGGTGACGGTATTTGCCAAGATGTTGTTCATCAATTTTGTCGAGATGTACAACACCTACGGCAAGGAACTGCCGTGGCTGTCGCGGCTGTACCACGACAATTACCTGCTGGCCTGGCTGGGCCCGGTAGCGGTGGCGCTGTGCTGGTACATCGGGCGCGACAGCTGGGGCCCGCGCGTGGCGGGGCTGCTGGGTCTGCTGATCGCGCTGGTCGGCGCGGTCAGCACGATCTTTGCGTTGTATCTGCCCTACATCAACATGGGTTCGCTGGTCTGAGCGTCAGTTGGGACGCCAGAACCCGGACTGCAGTTCGGAAAGAGTGAGGACCTCGTCGTGGTCGGTGTCCAGTGACTGGAAGCGCATCTCCGCCACGCGCCGCACCTCCTCATCGCTCAACTCACCGTCGCCGTTGAGATCCGCCACGCGGATCCGATCGGCGGCGGTGAGCTGACCGTCACGGTCGGGGCCGAGCAGGGCCTGCATTTCTTCCACCGTGACCCGGTTGTTGTTATCGGCATCCAGCGCCTGGAACAGGGCCCCGCCGTCGTACTCGTCCTTGCTGACCTCGCCGTCGGCGTTGTGGTCCAGGGTGGCGAAGCGCTCGGCGGCCGTGGTGGCAAGCTGCTGCGCGTGTGCGGCTGAAATCAGAACGGCAAAGCCGCACAGGCAGGGAAGAAGCGTCTTCATGGGGCACTCCTGTCGCAGGATGGAGTGCGTAGTGTCCGCCGGTCGGGGGCGTGTGGCACCCGTAGTTTTACTGGGAGGAGATGGCGCTGAACCGCATGGCCTGTCACGACGACCCTCGTTCGGGCGGGGGATGGGTAGCGTCGGTCGACAGACGACGGCCGTGAAACGACCAACGTTCTTTAACGCATGAACGCAAGATCGAAATGCGCTCTAAGCATGATCCCATCTGACGCACCCGACCCGAACGCGCGACGCACCTTTACATCGCGCACCACGAAAACACGCACGCACATCACACAATCAGACATCCACCGACGCTAGGTGCGCGCACCAACACCGCGTGACTGCTGCGCGAAGTGCACTACACGCAGGTGCGCGAATACCGCCACCACCCACGTCCCAACCGCCGCGCCAGCCCCGGTTTCGGTCGCGACTGACGGTTGCAAGGAAGGTTACGGCCGCATTCTGCGTGGCACCGCGGTGGTCATGACACGCATGGCGTGTCGCTACGCAGCGGGCACCGCAGGGGTGTCACGCCGCGCTGGAGCACCGGTAGGGTCGCACGCCAGTCGACCGCCGATAACGTGCGTCGGTGCTTTAAGGCATGACCTTGGAACGGAGGCGCGCTTCTGCGTTCAAGGCCATGCCCCACCGCGCCAATCACCGTTATCGGCGGTCGACTGTCGTGCGACCCTACCGAAGCCGGTGCGTCGTGGCTGCACCCGCGAACGCGCAAGACTTATTTGCAGGCCTTGGCGACGTTCTGCTGCAGGATTTCATGCAACTCGCGGTCGTCCTTCATCGAGGCATCGGCCAGCGCCTGTTCGCGGATGTGTTTGTGGCGCGCACAGGCTTCCGGACTGGGCTGCCCGGTGAAGGTAATCATCCGCGCGCCCAGGCTGGGCTCCTCGGTGCGCGGTGTTGCAGCCGGCGCGGAGGCCGCAGGTGCATTGAAGCGCTTCTGCTCGGCACCTGCGGGGCAGGGCACGGACTGGTACACGGTGCCGGACTTGCCATCCGAGCATTTGTAAGCCGGCTGCGCAGCCGCTGGCAGCGCGATGACGCACAGCGCCGCCGCAAGATATCTGATCATGATGATTCCCCGTTGAAGGGCGAAGTCTAGCAGACCGTCATTGGCGCAGCGGCCCCGTGCGATCGCGGTCACTCAAACCGCCAACGCACCCCGGCATACACGCTGCGCCCTTCGCCCGGGGTCGAACGGGCAACGTCGCGACCGGCATCGTCATACCCCGGCGTCACCGTGGCCGCGTAATGACGGTCGCCGATGTTGCGCATCTCCGCCCACAGCTGCCAGCGGCCGCCCGGTGCATCGAAGCCCACGCGCGTGCCGAAGATGGCGCGGCTGTCGGCCCAGAAGCTGTTGGCGTAGTCCACCGCCATCTTCGAGGCGGCATCGGTATTCACTGCCGCATACCAGCCGGTGGGGTGGTCATAGCGCAGCTCGGCCTGATACGCATGACGCGGCAGGCCGGGCAGGCGGTTGGACCCGAAGCGCACGTCATCGCGGTAACGGAAATCATTGAACGTATACGCCTGCCGCAGCCCCAGGCGGCCGCCCGGGCCTTCCCACAGCGTGCTGTCCAAACCCGCTTCGATGCCGCGATGCACGGTCGGGCTGGCGTTGTTCTCGGCCACGAACAGGTTCGGCACCGGTTGCACTTCCACCGTCAGCAGTTCATGCCGCACATGCGCGTAGTAGCCGGTCAGTTCCCAGCGGCCGAACGCGCTGTCGCCGCGCGCGCCGAGTTCCAGCGTGGTCGCGGTCTGGTTGTCCAGTTCCACCGGGGCGCGCTGGCGGCCCGTGGAAGCGCCGTTGCCAGCCGGGAAATACAGGTTCGAGCCCCAGATCATCGACCACGGGTGTGCCGGTTCCACCGAGCGGCTCAGGTTGCCGAACCACTGCGTGGCCGCTGTCTGCTGCCAGGTGAAGCCGATGCGGGGCGCGTAGTCCCACTGGCTGTCGTGCAGTCGCTCGGGCGTGTACGGCCAGGTCACCTGCACGTCGCGGCGTGTGTTGATCAGGGCCAGCCCGGTCTGCAGGCGCAGGCGGTCGCTGAGGCTGAGCTCGTTGCTGGCATGCACGGTGGTGTCGGTGCCGTGGTGCGAGAAATCGCGGGTGTGGGTGCCGGCGGCATAGCCGTTGTTGGCATAGCGCAGGGTCTCGCGCACATCCGCATCCAGGTCATGGGCCACACGCAGGCCCACGGTGGTGACGCTGTCATACCCGAACAGCGCATGCCGGCGGCGGTAATCCAGGGTGGCGTTGAGGTTGCTGTAGTCCAGCTGCTGCCGGTACAGGCTCTCGTTCAAGTCCATCGGGTACTTGTGGTACACCAGCCCGGCCTGCAGTGACGACACATCGTCGATCTGCCAGGTGGTCATGTTGCCCAGCCAGGTGCTGCCCGGCTGCGGGCGGCGCGCGTCGATGGACAGGTTGGCCGCATTGGCCGCGCGTGGATCGTGGCGGATCTGCGCGCGGGTCAGGCGTCCGGGCGTTTCGTGGTTGGTTTCGCGGTAACGCACGAAGAAGCGCGTTTCCAGCTGCGGGGTGATCTGCCAGCCGAGGTTGGCCATCGCGCCCTTGCCGTCGCCGGCCGAGTGGTACTGATAGCCGTCGTACTCGCTGTCGGTGTAGGCCAGGTAGTAGTCCAGGTCACCGCTGACACCGCCGTAGCCAATGCTGCGCTTCTGGTAGCCGCGGCTGCCGGCTTCGTACTGGACTTCCAGCCCGGCCGAATCGCGTCCGCTGCGGCTCACGTAGTTGATCGCACCGCCAAGGGCCAGCGCACCGCGTTCGATGCCGTTGGCCCCGCGCAGCACTTCGGCGCGGCTCAGCCACTGCGGTTCCAGCAATTCGTACGGGGTGCCGCCGGGGCCGGTCAGCGGCAGGCCGTCCAGCGACACCGAGATGCCGGAGGCATGCGCACCCGGGCCCCGGTTGATGCCGGAACCGCGAATCGAGACCTTGGTGCCTTCATTGCCCGGCGACTGCGCGCTGATACCCGGCTGGTAGGCCAGCACGTCGGCGCTGCTGGCCAGGCGGCCATTGGCGCGGGACAGGTCGACCACGTTGCCGGCACCTGGGACGCGCTTGAGTGCGGCGCGGGCCTGCTCGACGTCACTGGCGGCGGTGACCTTGACCGCATCGAGGGTGGTCGGGGCGTCGGCCGGGGCGGCCAGTGCGGGGCTGCTCAGCGAAGCCAGCACGGCCAATGACAGCAGGGACAGGGTGGGGCGGTACAGCAAACGGGAAGAAGGCATGCGTCTGACATCAAGGCGGAACGGGGCCGCGGATGGCAGGTGATGCCCTGTCAACCGCGATGAGGTCGCGAAAGTTAACAGGTTGCACCCGCGCCGTCACCCGGCGCGGGCGTATGGGATTATCCGATCAACCCAAAATCCCGGGCAGATCCAGCCCCTTCTCCTTCGCGCACTCCACCGCGATCTCATACCCCGCATCCGCATGCCGCATCACGCCGGTCGCCGGGTCATTCCACAGCACCCGCGCAATCCGCTTGGCGGCCGCTTCCGTGCCGTCGCACACAATCACCATGCCGGCATGCTGCGAGAAGCCCATGCCGACGCCGCCGCCATGGTGCAGCGACACCCAGGTGGCACCGCTGGCGGTGTTGAGCAGGGCGTTGAGCAACGGCCAGTCGGACACGGCATCGGAGCCGTCGGCCATGGCCTCGGTCTCGCGGTTCGGCGAAGCCACGCTGCCGCTGTCCAGATGGTCGCGTCCGATCACAATCGGGGCCTTCAGCTCACCGTTGGCCACCATCTCGTTGAAGGCCAGGCCCAGCCGGTCGCGGTCGCCCAGGCCGACCCAGCAGATGCGCGCCGGCAGGCCCTGGAACTTGATCTTCTCGGCGGCCATGTCCAGCCAGCGGTGCAGGTGCGGGTTGTCCGGAATCAGTTCCTTGACCTTGGCGTCGGTCTTGGCGATGTCCTCCGGGTCGCCGCTGAGTGCGGCCCAGCGGAACGGGCCGATGCCACGGCAGAACAGCGGGCGGATATACGCCGGCACGAAGCCCGGGAAGTCGAAGGCATTGGCCACGCCTTCTTCCAGCGCCATCTGACGCAGGTTGTTGCCGTAGTCCACGGTGGGCACGCCGAGGGCGTGGAAGCCGAGCATGGCGCGGATGTGGTTGGCCATCGAGGCGCGCGCGGCCTTTTCCACGTCCTTGGGCGCGCTCACCCGCTTGGCGTCCCATTCTTCCACGGTCCAACCCTGCGGTAGGTAGCCGTTGACCGGGTCATGCGCGGAGGTCTGGTCGGTCAGCAGGTCGGGCTTGACGCCACGCGCCAGCAGTTCAGCCAGTACGTCGGCGACATTGCCGAGCAGGCCGACCGACAGTGGCTTCTTCGCCGCGCACGACTCCTCGATCAATCGTAATGCTTCGTCCAGGTTGTCGGTCCAGGTGTCCAGGTAGCCGGTGCGCAGGCGCATGTCGATGCTGCTCTGGCGGCATTCCACAGCGAGGCACGAAGCACCCGCCATCACCGCCGCCAGCGGCTGTGCGCCGCCCATGCCGCCGAGACCGCCGGTGAACAGCCACTTGCCGGCCAGGTCGCCGCCGAAATGCTGGCGGCCCATTTCCACGAAGGTTTCGTAGGTGCCCTGCACGATGCCCTGCGCGCCGATGTAAATCCAGCTGCCGGCGGTCATCTGGCCGTACATGGCCAGGCCCTTCTTATCCAGCTCGTTGAAGTGGTCCCAGTTGGCCCAGCGCGGCACCAGGTTGGAGTTGGCGATCAGCACGCGCGGCGCGTCGGCATGGGTGCGGAATACGCCGACTGGCTTGCCGGACTGCACCAGCAGGGTCTGGTCGTCTTCCAGCCGCTTGAGTGTTTCCACGATGGCATCGAAGCTGGCCCAGTCGCGTGCCGCGCGGCCGATGCCGCCGTATACCACCAGCTCCTGCGGGCGCTCGGCCACGTCCGGGTGCAGGTTGTTCATCAGCATGCGCAGCGGCGCTTCGGTCAGCCAGCTTTTGGCGCTCAGCGTGGTGCCGGTGGGGGCAATGATGGTGCGGGTGGAATCGTGACGGCTCATGCAGCACTCCGGGCGTTCGCGAATTCAAGGCAGGCGTTGAGCACCTGCTGCAGCGTGTGGCGCAGCGGTGCGGCGTGGTCGGGGTCGAGCGGGGTGGGCCAGCTGTGCACGTCCACGTCGATGGGTTCGTGCATGTAGCCGCGGCAGGCCAGTTCCATCTGCAGACTGTGCACGCCGGCCGGAATGTCGCTGTAATGGCGGGTGATCCAGCCGCCCTTGAAACGACCGTTGCGCACATGCGGCATGCCGCTGAACGCACAGATGTTCTCCACCACGTCGGCCAGCGCGTTGTCGCAGCTGGTGTCGACCGCACCGGAAGGACCGGCGGTGCCGAGGTTGAACTGCGGCAGCTCACCGTCGAACAGGTGCGGAATGTGCGAGCGGATCGAGTGCGCGTCGTACACCACCACGGTGCCATGCAGCGCGCGCAGGCGCGAGATCTCACCGGCAAGGGCGGCGTGATAGGGATCGAAATACTGCGCACGACGCTGGGCGATTTCCTCGGCGTCCGGCTGCTGTCCTTCGCGGTACAGCGGCTGGTTGTCGAAGGTGGTCAGCGGGCACAGGCCGGTCGTGTTCTGGCCGGGATACAACGAGGCACCGCTGGGGTCGCGGTTGAGGTCGATGACCGAGCGCGAGATCGCCGAGCGTACGGTGGTGGCCCCCATGGCGCGGGCGAAGTCATACAGATCGTGCACCCACCAATCAGCGTCGCGGCGTGCCAGCCAAGGCGAAACAAAGCGCTCGGCGAGCGCGTCCGGCAGGTCGGTGCCGGTATGCGGGAAGCTCACGATCAGCGGCGCGTCGCCGCGGTGCACCTGCAGCCAGTCCGGGTGTCCGGTCATGCCAGTGGCTCCACTGCCGGCAGGATGTCGGCAAGCCCTTCGGCCAGCGCGCCGCTGCGTACCAGTTTGGTCGCGGCCACCATATCGGGATGGAAGTAACGGTCATCCTGCAGGGTGGGAACCTGTGCGCGCAGGCGTTGGCGCACGGCTTCCAGTGCCTCGCTGGAGCGCAGCGAGGCATGGAAGTCGCAGCCCTGCGCGGCGGCCAGCAGTTCGATGCCGACGACATTGGCGGCATTCTCCGCCATCGCCAGCAGACGGCGCGCGCCATGCGCGGCCATCGAAACGTGGTCTTCCTGGTTGGCCGAGGTGGGAATGGAATCCACGCTGGCCGGATAGGCGCGCTGCTTGTTCTCCGACACCAGTGCAGCGGCAGTGACCTGCGGAATCATGAAGCCGGAGTTGAGACCGGGCTTCGGGGTGAGGAAGGCGGGCAGGCCGGACAGTGCCGGGTCCACCAGCATCGCGGTGCGGCGCTCGCTGATCGACCCGATTTCGCACACCGCCATCGCCAGCATGTCGGCGGCAAAGGCGACCGGCTCGGCGTGGAAGTTGCCGCCGGACAGCGCTTCGTTGGTGTCGGTGAACACCAGCGGGTTGTCCGACACACCATTGGCTTCGATGACCAGGGTGGTCGCGGCCTGGCGCATCACGTCGAAGGCCGCGCCCATGACCTGTGGCTGGCAGCGCAGGCAGTACGGGTCCTGCACGCGTACGTCGTTGTCGCGGTGCGATTCGCGGATCGCCGAGCCCCGCATCAGTGCGCGCAGCGTGGCGGCGGTGGCGATCTGCCCGCGCTGGCCGCGGATCTGGTGGATGCGCGGATCGAACGGCGTGTCCGAACCCTTGGCGGCTTCCACCGACAGCGCGCCGGCGACCAGCGCGGCATGGAACACGGTCCCGATCTCGAACAGGCCCGCCAGCGCGTAGGCGGTGGAGTACTGGGTGCCATTGAGCAGGGCCAGGCCTTCCTTCGCGCCCAGCACCAGCGGTTGCAGCTTCAGTCGTGCCAGCGCATCGGCTGCGGGCAGGCGTTCGCCACCGACAAAGGCCTCGCCCACGCCGATCATCACGCTGGCCAGGTGCGAAAGCGGTGCCAGGTCGCCCGACGCACCGACCGACCCCTGGCACGGAATCACCGGCACGATGTCGTGCTGCAGGAAGGCCTCCAGCAGCGCCAGCGTTTCCGGGCGGATGCCGGACGCGCCCTGGGCCAGGCTGGTCAGCTTCAGCGCCATCATCAGCCGCACCACATTCGCCGGCATCGGCTCACCCACGCCCGCGGCGTGCGACAGCACGATATTGCGCTGCAGAGTGGCCAGGTCATCGCGCTCGATGCGCACGCTGGCCAGCTTGCCGAAGCCCGTGTTGATGCCATACACCGGCTCGCCCTTGGCGACGATGTCGGCCACGGTCTGCGCGCTGCGCGCAACGGCGTCGGCGCTGGCCGGGTCCAGGCGCACCTGCGCGCCTTCGTAGATGGCGCGCCACTGGGCCAGGGTCACTGCACCTGGGAGAAGGGTCAGGGTGTTGCTCATGGAATCTCCGGACATCACAGCGATACTCAGACAGGTTCACCGCGCATCACGCGCGCGTGCAGGGGATTGAAGCCGATGCGGTAGACCAGGTCGGCCGGAGCCTGGATGTCCCACACCGCCAGATTGCAGTCCAGGCCCACCGCCAGCCGGCCGACGCGGTCGGCACGGCCC
>NZ_RHPP01000320.1 GCF_003935715.1 Stenotrophomonas sp. 278
GCGCGGCCATGGCCGCCCCGGCTTCGAGTGCACGCGGCACGATCGCACGGCCAGCGGCCACTGCACCGGAAGACACAATCACCACCTCGCGCCCGGCCTGCACATGCGCCGAAACGAACTGCGCCAGCCCCAGCGCATGACGTGGGGACAACCCACCACCATCCGCCGCCAGCAGGCTGCTGCCGACCTTGAGCACGGCACGCCGCCATGAGGGCAACGCTTGTTCGGGGAAACGCGATGCAGTCATGGCAGATACCAGTAAAAGGGTCAGATGTGGTTAACGGGTCAACCACTCGTGCACATGCAGGTCCGAGGCCTGCATCGTCACCAGCGGGTCGGTGGCGACGATCGCCTGGGCCTCTGCAAGGCTTTCAACGTTGCACAGCACATAGGCCCCGCCACTGCCGTCGCTGAAACCACCGGTCAGGTGCAGCTGCCCGGCAGCGCGCAGCGCATCAAGGAAGTCACGGTGCGGCTGGATCGCCGCATCGGTGAACCCGGGCGCACGCATCGCCATCACCAGGTACAGGGTGGCCATCAGACCAGCGCCGCCCAGCGCGCGCGGAGCTCGTCCAGACGCAGATCAGCCGCCGCACCGGGCGACACGCGCGCGGCCAGGCTGCTT
>NZ_RHPP01000321.1 GCF_003935715.1 Stenotrophomonas sp. 278
GCCTATGCTTTTCTTAAGCGGTTAGTGAAGCAGTTTGATGAACCGAAGGTTGTAGTCACAGATAAAGCCCCCTCTATTACAAGTGCCTTTAAGAAACTAAAAGAATACGGCTTTTATCAAGGGACAGAACATCGTACCATTAAATACCTGAATAATTTGATTGAACAAGACCATCGTCCAGTAAAGAGACGCAATAAATTCTATCGAAGTTTACGCACTGCCTCTACCACGATTAAAGGCATGGAAGCCATTCGAGGATTATATAAGAAAACCCGAAAAGAAGGCACTCTCTTCGGGTTTTCTGTCTGTACTGAAATCAAGGTATTATTGGGAATCCCAGCTTAAATCATAGATACCGTAAGGGATTTTATTCTTTATTTAAAACTTTGCAACAGAACCGTTGATATCATAGTCCTCTTTTAAAATTTCAGTGTAGTGCCTCACGTTAGGTTTCACTCGAAAAGATTGGTAGATGGTAACCACCTGTTGTTTGACTTGATCAGGCACGCCATGCCTTTGTTTACCTCCTCTGTTTTTATGTGAAAATGCTTCCTTTCCATTCGTTTGATAGTCTTTAACGAGTCGATTGATTTGCCTCACTGATAAGT
>NZ_RHPP01000322.1 GCF_003935715.1 Stenotrophomonas sp. 278
CTGAAAAAGTATCTTTATCTTTTATTGCGAAAAGCTGTCAGGTATCTTTGACCACCGTTATTCGTACATTGAAAGAGTTTAAAAGCTATTTACCAAAGCAATCTAAGAAGATCCTCCCCAGAGTATTGATGGTTGACGAATTTCGTTCGCATGCTTCCATAGAAGATAAGATGAGCTTTATTTGCGCGGATGGCGAAACAGGAAAATTAATAGATGTTTTGCCTACGCGTAAATTACCTCGATTAACAAGCTATTTCTTAGGTTGTACCAATCCAGAAGAAGTAGAATTCTTGGTGACAGACATGAACGCCGCCTACTTCCAGCTCACCAAACGTGTTCTGCCAAATGCGAAAGTCGTGATTGATCGGTTTCATATTGTCAAACACATGAATCAAGCGTTCAATGAGTTGCGTATCCGTGAAATGAATGAACTTCGTAAAGCCGGACAGAAAAGCCAGGCAGAAAAACTGAAAAAGAACTGGCGCTTTTTGCTAAAAAATCGTGCAAACATCAACCATTATGAATACAAAACATGGAAAAGTTTCCGAGCACCAAAATACCCATTTCTTACTGAAGCAATGATGATTGATCGATTGCT
>NZ_RHPP01000323.1 GCF_003935715.1 Stenotrophomonas sp. 278
ATATTATGGAGCTAGAAGCACGTGATTATGTAAGTGCTGATGCCGGTATTGTATCATACACCATGAAAACTGGTGGTGGTTTCATGATTAGAAATCCACAGGGTAACTTGGTTTTTAGTACGTGGGATAATGGTAATAACAGACCGTTTCTATCTTTTGGTGCGCCCAATTTCAGGTATAGCAATGCTAGTTATGTAACTTCTGGCGACGGTAGTTCTTTAAGCATTAATGGTAGTGCGGGTAACTCATGGGAATTTAAGGTAGCTGGTAGGACTATGAAATTTACTAGTGACGGTATGCTAACGTTACCAGGTTGTTTTTTTGGTTCATGGGAAGATGGGAAACTTGCTAGGTTTGAACAATCAACGGTACAAGTATATAAAGATTTTACTGTTAGAGGTACTAAAAACTCAACTGTACCAGCAGAACATTATGGACAACGACTATTGAACGCTTATGAAACTCCAGAATATTATTTCGCTGATTATGGGGAAGCCGTTACAGGTGACGATGGTAAAGTTCGTGTTGATATTGACCCCATGTTTGCTGAAACAGTAAATCTAAGTCGGTATATGAC
>NZ_RHPP01000324.1 GCF_003935715.1 Stenotrophomonas sp. 278
AAGAAATAGTTGCAGAAGTCCAAAAGCTCGGTAAATCAATGTGGACTGAAAAGCCTAAACGGAAAACGCCGAGAAAAATTGCAATCTGGCATGGTGATCGAATTCTAGTAACAGGTACAGCTGAACAGTTATCTGAAATTACTGGATTAAGCAAAAACATTATCTGGGATAGAGCTAGGAGCTTATGGATTGATTCAAAAGGACGACAGTTTAGGTATGTGGAGGAGAGATAATGGATCTCATTACACAATGCAGTGACATCATCCTCAAGAAAATCATGATGAAGATTCAGAAAGACAAAAAATCAAAAGAACTAGCTTAATTAGTTAAGTTAGAAATGGCTGAAACAGGAGCAGGAGTGCGAAGTAGCAGGCATTGGAAAGCAGCAGCAAACATTGAATTTTATTACAACGAAATTCAAAAAGGGTTCGATCAGATGCGTGAGCTGGATCGGCAAACAAATTGGAGCAAGAAACTTCATCAAGAGCGTTTCAAATTTGTAGAGAAGTATAAAGAAATATTAGAAGAGTATTTGAGGAGGACAGCAAATGATAAAAAAACTCGTTCAATTC
>NZ_RHPP01000325.1 GCF_003935715.1 Stenotrophomonas sp. 278
ATCCAGGCCATCGGCGCTGCCGGGGCCGGCGGAGCCATCGGGGCCGGGGCGACCGGAGCTGGAGCCATCGGGGTCGCTTCAGCGACCGGGGCGAACACGGGAGAGTCTTCAATCGGATTGAGTGCGGCGACCGGCGTGGTCACCGGCACCATCGGCACGGTTTCCCACAGCGGGGCGATCGCGGCCTCGGCCGGGATGCGCTGCATCTGCTGGGCCGGCATCGGCGGCGGCACCGGGCGTGCCACCGATGCGCGCATGTCCAGCACTGGCTCGTCGTCCATCGGCGGGTCGATGATGAAGCGGGCGCGGTTCACCGCGGCGGCCGGGGCGCCCGGAGCCGGTGCCACCATCGGGGCGGGCGCGCGTTCGGCAACGGCGGCCTGTTCAACATTGAACGGCGCGAAGATCTGCTCCGGCAGCGCTTCCATCTGCGGTTGCGGGTTGGCGCGGGCCAGGGTGGCGGCGAAGCCGCTGCTGCCCGGCGGCGGCACGTTTTCGTTAGCGGTGTCCAGCGTGCGGCCGGTGGCCCCGACGG
>NZ_RHPP01000326.1 GCF_003935715.1 Stenotrophomonas sp. 278
GCTCCATCTGCACCAATAGATAACTGAGCACTGTTCAAAGTAGAACGGTCTATCGAGCCAACCAGTTGCTCAAAACTAATTGGTGGCCGATAGCCTTCTGGAATTGTTAGTATCGTTGAATCATTTCCACCACTGCGTTTTCCGTTTAAAGCCACAAAATATATAGAAACTGTTTTTCCTTCACGATAAAGCTTTGCTGATCCGGTATTCCCGTTTGTAACTGTTAATGTGGTAGTAGCTGTATCATTAATGCGTTCATCGATCTTATTGTCTAATTCATCTATAGCAGTCGCATTAGCATTCGCTTTTGTTTGAGCATCCTTAGCTGTGGTGTCTACTTCATTAATTGAAGCAGTCAACTGCGAATTAATCTCCGATACTTTCCCATCGGTATAATTGTTTGCTTTACCAGTAATTTCAGAAATTTTAATATCTGTGGACAAATTATATTCGACATATTCTGGTGATAGATCCCAAACATAATCTTTTGGATTGTTTGAATCAACCATACCAGTACCACGATATTTATACTA
>NZ_RHPP01000327.1 GCF_003935715.1 Stenotrophomonas sp. 278
TACGAGGTGGTGGAACGCGCAAATGGCGGCGGCTGGAGCACCGTGTACGCCTCAGCACCCACCAGTCTCACACTCGGCGGTCGTGGTGCCGCGCAGTGGGACTACCAGGTGCGTGGTTGCAACGTGGGTGGGTGCGGGCCGTGGTCGGCGGTGGCGTCTGTACGGGTGATCGGACCGCCCGGCCAGCCCGGCATCAGCGTCCCGCCCACGGCCGGTGTAGGTGCCGCCTATAGCGTGGCGGTAGGGCAGGTGGCCGATGCCACCGGTTATCAGATTGATGAAAGCGCCGACGGGGCCAACTGGACCTTGATTGCGTATGACCGCACCGCGACCGTCACCAAGGGCAGCGGCGGTACGTTCTACTACCGGGGCAGAGCGTGCAATCCCGCCGGTTGTAGTGCCAGTTCGGGTGTGGGGCAGATTGTGGTGTCCGGTGCACCGCCAGTGCCAACGGGCCTGCGGTTCACCCGGAACACCACCACCCAGTGCGAAGTGACGTGGACCGTCTCCGCCGGAGCCAGCTATTACC
>NZ_RHPP01000328.1 GCF_003935715.1 Stenotrophomonas sp. 278
CCCCGGCCCCGGTCACCGAGGCGGTGAACGCCGCCGACCTGCCGGTCGCCGCCGTCATCACCCTGCGTCGCGCCCGCATCCAGCGCGTGCTGGGCATTCAGATTGCCGATGCCGACGTCGAGCGCATCCTGCGCGCGCTGGGCATGGACGTGGTCGCTGCCGGCGAAGGCTGGCAGGTCACCGCACCCAGCCGCCGCTTCGACATCGCCATTGAAGAAGACCTGATCGAAGAGCTGGCCCGCATCCACGGCTACGAGCAGATCCCGACCACGCTGCCCGGCGGTGCCGCGCGCGTGGCCATGCCCAGCGAAACCCGCCTGGACGAGCTCAGCACCCGTCGCCAGCTGGTCGCCCGCGACCTGCAGGAAACCATCAACTACGCCTTCGTCGATGCTGCGCTGCTGGGCAGCTGGCAGCTGGACCAGAACGTGGTGGCCCTGGCCAACCCGCTCTCGGCCGAGCTGGCGGTGATGCGCCCGGCGCTGCTGCCGGGCCTGGTCGCCACCCTGGGCCGCAATGCCG
>NZ_RHPP01000329.1 GCF_003935715.1 Stenotrophomonas sp. 278
GGTGGAGCCAAGCGGGATCGAACCGCTGACCTCCTGCATGCCATGCAGGCGCTCTCCCAGCTGAGCTATGGCCCCACGTCGTGAGGAGCGAAACTATAGCGACGGCGATTTCGCTTGGCAAGCGAAATTTGCACGCATTGCTTCATGTTCCGCATGAACTTCCATCACGACCCTGTCTGCGCGCCGGGAAGACGCTGCAAGCGCAGCCGCAGGGCGTTGCTGATCACCGACACCGAGCTCAGGCTCATCGCCACCGCCGCCAGCATCGGCGACAGGGTGATGCCCAGCGGATACAGCACACCGGCCGCAACCGGGATGCCAAGTCCGTTGTAGAGAAACGCAAAGCCCAGGTTCTGGCGCATGTTGCGCACGCTGGCCTCGGAAAGCTGGCGCGCACGCACGATGCCGCGCAGGTCGCCCTTGACCAGAGTGACCTGCGCGCTGGACATCGCCACATCGGTGCCGTTGCCCATCGCAATGCCCACGTCCGCGCTGGCCAGCGCCGGCGCGTCGTTGA
>NZ_RHPP01000032.1 GCF_003935715.1 Stenotrophomonas sp. 278
TGCCTGCGCCGCACGCTGCTCGCGTCGCGACGGCTTGGCCGCCAGCAGGTTGCCGTCGCCCGGCTGCAGCGCACGCACTTCCACGTTGCCGGTGCCACGCTGGGTAATGCCCAGGCGCACGGCGGCGGCGTAGCTGAGATCGATCACCCGGCCGTCATGGAACGGCCCCCGGTCGTTCACCCGCACCACCACGGATTCGCCGTTGTCGAGGTTGGTAACGCGGGCAAAGCTGGGCAGCGGCAGGGTCTTGTGCGCGGCGGTGAAGGCGTACATGTCGTACACCTCGCGGTTGGACGTCAGGCGTCCGTGGAACTTCGACCCGTAGTACGAGGCGGTGCCTTTCTCGGCATAGCCCTTGGTCTTGTCCATCACCTGGTATTGCTTGCCAAGCACCACATAGGGCGACTTGTTACCCACGGGCGAACGCGGCAGATCGACCACGTCCGGCTCGGGAATGCAGGCCACGTCAGGCACGTAAGAGGGCGTGCTGTCGTTGACGCCCGGCTTGTACAGACCGCCCGCGCGGTAGTTGCCGCGCGTGCTGGGATCTTCGGTCGCGGCCTGGTAGGGCGAGCCCTCCGGACAATGCCCCGGGCGACTGCTCTTGCCCTTGCCCTGCACCAGCGCCCCGGTGCTCTTGCCGCTGCCCCCGGCGCTGGCCGGCTTCTTGGGCGCGCTGCTGCAGGCAGCGAGCGCCAGCACCAGTAAACCGACCATCAGTGCCCTGCACTGCACGAAGGTGTTCATGCCGGCGGCAGCTCCTGTCCGGCGATGGCCTGGGACAGCTGGTACACGGCCATCGCATACATTTTGGAAAGGTTGTAGCGGGTGATCGCGTAGTAGTTCTGGAAGCCCAGCCAGTACTGCTTGCCGGTGCTGGCCTCGAGCGTGACCGGGGTCGCGGTCAGACCCGCCGGCACGCTGCCGGTCGGCTGGTAGCCACGCTGGGCCAGGTCGGACAGGGTCCAGCTCGGGGTCCAGTCGGTGGGATCGAACGGTTCGCGTCCGGCGGCCAGGGTGGCCTGCACCGCGACCGGACCGCCACGCACCCAGCCGCCCTTTTTGACGAAGTAGTTGGCGATGGAGGAGAACACGTCGTCGTAGCTGTTGAACAGGTCGCGACGACCATCGCCGTTGCCGTCCACGGCGAAGTCCTGGTAGCTGGACGGCATGAACTGCCCCATGCCCATCGCGCCGGCATAGCTGCCCTTGATCGCGGTGATGTCGAGGCGTTCGTCGCGGGTCAGTGCGAACAGGCGTGCCAGTTCGTCGCGGAAGTACAGTTCGCGACGCACCTCGCGTTCGAGCTTGGCCGGGTCCCCGCTGCGCGGGTAATTGAAGGCCAGCGTGTACAGTGCATCAAGCACGCGGTAGCTGCCGGTGTTGGCACCGTAGCTGGTTTCCACACCGATGATGGCCACGATCACTTCGGCCGGCACACCGGTGCGTTCCTGCACGCGCATCAGTTCATCGCGGTGCTGGGCCAGGAACTTCTTTCCGCCGTCGATGCGTGCCTGGCTGATGAACATCGGCCGGTACTCGTTCCACGGCTTGACCCGTTCGGCCGGCCGCGACATCGCATTGATGATCGGCTGGCGCACCTGCGCCTGGGCAAGCGTGGCTTCGATCTGCGCGGCGGGAATGTTGTATCGGGCTGCCGTGTCGCGCACGAAGTTGGCGCGGGCCACTTCAAACGGCACCGGGGTCAGATCCACCGGTGGCGCGGTCGCCGCAGCGGCCTCCGGCGCGGCTTCGGCCGGCCCCTTGTGCACGGCCCCCGGTTTCTGCGGAGCCCCTGACGCCTGCGGCGGCGGTGGCGGAGAGGACGGTTGGGTCGCGCAGGCAACCAAACCGAGCGTAAGCATGCAGGCCAGAGTGCGTCGAATCATCGCCGCAGGTTAGCAGGTCAAAGATGAAATAAAACCCCTAACACCATGAATCCCAACGAATTGCGTAGACAAACGCCAATTCATGAATCCAGCGTGTAGATCATTGCCCCGTCAGCCGGGCGAAGTGTCGCGCAGATCATTACCGCGTCAGCCGGGCAAGCCCGGCTCTACGTAGGCGGCAACCCGTATCCCGTCTGGTGGAGAGCCCCCCTTTGTTAAGGGGGGCGCGCCGAAGGCGCGGGGGATAGGTGGAATGCGCGGACGTAGTCCGGCTCACCTTACCGGCCTCCGGCCGATAAGGTGCGCCGGCTACGTCCCCATCCCCAACGGACGTAACCGGCGTACCGACCCGGTTGATACCGGCGCGACGTGCAACTCCCCAGCGCACGCCTCGCCCCCTGTATCGGTTGGGTCAACTGCTACCCGCCCAGCTCCCCTTCGCGCTTCGCTTGGCTCGATGCGCGGCTGCTGAACGGGCCGCCATTGTGCGTGCCATTTGCGACATGTCCATTGATCCGGATCAAGCGAATTCATTTTTGTGCACTGCATCGCACTTTTTTGCCACTTTGTTGACGCGTCATGCACCAAAAACGCCGGTTTTGAAGCGTCCAAACGGGACCGAATGTTAATTTTGCGCAAATCACACTAAATCACAGGCCCGAACAGGCGGTGATTTGACGCGAGGCTTTGTAACTGTCGGAAAGCCGCCAGCGCCGAGGCGGCGTGCACTTCTCAGCTGTAGCCGCCGTGGACCGGCTGATGCGCGCGCGCAGCCATGACCAGGCCAAAGCCGGCCAGCAGCGAGACGGCGGAAGTGCCGCCGTAACTGATCAACGGCATCGGCACGCCCACCACCGGCAGCAGGCCGGAGATCATGCCGCCGTTCACCAGCACATAGACGAAGAAGGCCAGCCCGGTCGCCCCGGCCAGCAGTCGGGAGTAGGAGTCGCGCGATTGAGAGGCGATCCACAGGCAGCGCCCGATCACCACCAGATACAGGGTGAGCACCACCGCCACGCCGATCCAGCCGAATTCCTCGCTGAGCACGGAGAACGCAAAGTCGGTGGTCTGCTCGGGAATGAAGTTCAGATGCGACTGCGAGCCCTGCCCCCAGCCCTTGCCATCCAGTCCACCGGATCCGATCGCGATCTTGCTCTGGATGATGTTCCAGCCCGCGCCCAGCGCATCGCTCTCGGGATCGAGGAACATCATGATGCGGTCTTTCTGGTACGGCCTGAGCAGCCAGATCCAGGCTACCGGCGCGGCCGCAGCCACGCCGCCCACCGCCACGCCCACCCACCACCAGGGCAGACCGGCCAGCAGCAGCACGAAGGCACCGCTGGCGGCGATCAGCACGCCGGTACCGAAGTCCGGCTGCAGCATGACCAGACCAGTGGGCACGCCGATGATCACCGCGCTGACCAGCACGGTATTGAAGCGCGGCGGCAGCGGCATGCGGTGCAGGTACCAGGCCACCATCATCGGCAGGCTGACCTTCAGCAGTTCGGCAGGCTGCAGGTAGAACAGCTTGAGGTCCAGCCACTGCCGGCCGTATTTGCCGGTGCCGAGCACGAACACGGCCAGCAGCGGAATCATCGAAACGGCATAGATGAGCGGCGTGGCCGAGCGCATGCGCAGAATCGGTACCCGCGAGATCGCCCACATCGCGCCCAGCCCGACCGCGAATCGCGCCCCTTGGGCGAACACCAGGCTGTCGCCGCCGGCGCTCTTGAGCACCGACAGGCCAATCACCATCAGTGCTCCGAGTGCCAGGCACAACACCCAGTCCAGGGTGCTGCAGAAGCGCACGACCATGTCGGTCGCCCAGCGCAGGAATACTTTCATCGGCTGCGCTCCGGTGGCGGCGAGGTCGGCGGTGGGGCCACCGCAGCGGGCGAAGGAGCGCCGGGCTGCGGCGCAGGCGGTGTGACCGGCATCTGCGTGCCGACCATCACCGGCAGCACGTCCAGCACCATCGCCGCGTCGTCGCCCGCCGCGCGTGCCGCACTGTCGCCGCCGTCAAAGGCGGTCAGGCCGATGGCGGTGGTACCGCGCTCGCTGTCCAGCGGTTCCATGCCCTCGGGCATCTTGCCGAGCAGCCAGGCGTCAAACAGCTTGCGCGCGATGGGTGCCGCGGCCGAGCCGCCGTAACCGCCGCCCTCGACCGCGATGGCCACGGCAATCACCGGATTCTCGGCCGGCGCAAAGCCCACAAACAGCGAGCGGTGGCGCAGATGCATGGGCAGGCTCTTGGGATTCACCGCAGCGGTACCGCGGCGGCTGATCACCTGCGCGGTGCCGGTCTTGCCGGCAATGGTGTACGGCGCGCCGGCCGCGGCGCGCGCACCACTGCCGCCGGGGCGCATGGTGCCCATCATGCCTTCGCGCACGGCCTGCAGATTGCTCTCGCTCGGACTGATCGGCTTGCTCCTGCCGACGGCCACGGGTGCCCAGTCGGCGTCGAAACCCTCGCGCGTCTGCATCACCAGGTGCGGGGTGCGCAGCTGGCCATCGGCAATGCCGCCAACGCCGTGCACCAGCTGCAGCGGCGTGACCTTCCAGTCGCCCTGGCCGATGCTCACGTTGACCGTATCACCCGGGTACCAGCGCTCCTTGCGCGATTTGGCCTTGTTCTGCGGCGACGGCAGGATGCCGCCGATCTCGCCGGTCAGGTCGATGCCGGTCGGCTCACCAAAGCCGTAATAGCCCATGTAGTGGTCGAAACGCTCGATGCCCATGTCCAGCGCGAGCTGGTAGTAATAGGTGTTGACCGACTGGGTGATGGACTTGCGCAGGTCGGTCCAGCCATGTCCGCCCCGGTTGGCGTCACCCCAGCCACGCGAGGTGCCGGGCAGGTAGAACATGCCCTTCGAGAAGATCTTGTCTTCCGGCTTGCGCACCCCGCTGTCCAGCCCGGCCAGGCCGATCAGGGGTTTGATCGTGGAACCCGGGGCCACGCCGCCCAGCACCAGGCGGTTGAACTGCGGCCGCGAGGGGTTTTCATTCAATTCCTTGAAGTCGGCATGCGAGATGCCGTTGACGAACAGGTTCGGGTCGTACGATGGCAGGCTGACCATGGCCAGAATTTCGCCGGTGCGCGGGTCCATCGCCACCGCCGAGCCTTCAAATTCGCCGAAGGCGGCGACCATGGCCCGCTGCAGGTCGGCGTCGATGGACAGGCGCAGGTCGCTGCCGGACTGCGCGGCCACGCGTCCGATGGTACGGATCGCGCGACCCTGCACATTGGTTTCGACCTGCTCGTAGCCCACCTTGCCGCGCAGCTGCTGTTCGTAATAGCGCTCCAGCCCCGACTTGCCGATATGGGTCAGCGCCGCATTGCCTTCGCCCAGCATCTCCAGGTCTTTGTCGTCGACCCGGCCAACGTAGCCGATGATGTGGGTGAACAGGTCGCCGTACGGGTAGCGACGGGTCAGGTAGGGCTCGAGTTCGACACCCGGATAGCGCCAGCGGTCGACTGCGAAGCGGGCCATCTCTTCGTCGGTCACCCGCAGTTTCAGGGTCACCGGCAGGAAGCTGCGGCGCGCCTTGCGCGACTTGTTGAAGGTTTCGATCTCCTCTGGACTGACATCCAGGATCTTTGCCAGCCCGGCCAGGGTGGCGTCCATGTCCTTGACCTTGTCCGGGGTGATGTCGAGGCGGAACGCCGGCACGTTCTCGGCCAGCAGACGTCCGTTGCGGTCGTAGATCATGCCGCGCCCGGGCACGACCGGACGCGGTTTGATGCGGTTGGCTTCCGAGCGCGTGGCGTAGATGTCGTGGTCGAGCACCTGCAGCTTGAAGTACCAACCCCCCAGGCCGAGCAGGCAGACCAGCACGCCAAGAAAGCCCAGCGCTGCACGCCGCCGGAACTGCTCGGCTTCGGCGTGGGGGTTCTTGGCCGGACGGCGCATGTACATGTCAGCGCCCGCGACGCCCGAAGCGCACCGCATCCAGCAGCACGAACACCAGCGGCCACAGCGCCATGCCCAGCAACGGAGCCCACCAGTACGACCACGGCAGGGTCGGTTCGCCCACCGCGATGTGGACCACGGCGCTGACGATGCGGTCGTTGAACAGCAGGCCGCCGATCGCCAGCACCTGCTGCGACATCGGGAAGAAGCGGATCCGCGCGCGGAAGCGCTGCAGGATGAAGGTCAGCATGACCAGCCGCAGCGCCTGTTCACCGAGCACCCCGCCGTACAGCAGGTCGGCAATCACGCCGCAGCTGAAGGCCACACCGAGGCCGACGCGCTCGGGAGCTTCGATCACCCAGTAGGCGAGCACCAGGGCCAGCCAGTAAGGGCGCAGCGGCTGCAGCAGTTCGGGCAGCGGCAGCAGCCCCAGCAGCAGGGCCACGATGATGCTGACCGGCAGGACCCAGCCTTTGTCGCGCAGCCGGCTCATCGTTGGGGTTCCTGCGGTTGCGCGGTTTGCGGTTGTGGCGCGGTTTCCGTGGGCCGGCCAACGGCCGGCGCTACCGGAGGTGCCACCGGAGAGGCAGGCGGCGCGACTTCAGGCGCAATCGACGGTTCGGCCGGGCCGCCTGGGGCATCGGTGGGGAGACGGAGGTTTGGCGGGATTCGAATCGCAGCGCCCGGACGGAGCAGCAGGACGTCGCGGCCGCGGTCGAGCTTGGCCGCGGGTTCCAGCGAGCCGACCAGGAAGGCGTGGGTGTCGTCTGGGCGCAGTGCGGTGATCTTTCCGACCGGGAAGCCGGCCGGGAAGCGGCCCCCCAGGCCGGAGGTGACGATCTCATCGCCTACTTCCACGCCTGCGCTGAGCGGAATGTCGCGCAGCTCCAGGCTGTCGCCGCGCCCGTACACGATCAGGCGTACGCCGTTGCGCGCCACGGTCACCGGGACGGCGTGGTCGGGGTCGGTCAGCAGCAGCACCGTCGCGGTGCTGCCGGTGGTGGCGATCACCTGCCCCATCAGCCCGCCCGCGTCGATCACCGCCTGGCCCATGTGCACGCCATCGCGGCTGCCTGCGGCCAACACCAGGCGCTGCTTCACCGGATCCAGGTCGATGTCCAGGATCGGGGCCAGCTGCACATCCAGGCCACTGCGCTCGGCCACGTTGAGCAGCTCGCGCAACTGGGCGTTGTCCAGGGCCGCTGTCTGCAGGCGGGTCAGGCGGGCGTTGGCGATCAGCAGCTGGTTGCGCAGCTCGCGATTCTCGGCCACCAGCTGGCCATGGCTGGCCGCGTTGTCCTTGACCTGGGTGCCGAGGCGGCCGGGCAGGCCGGCCAGCGCCCATACCGGCTGCACCAGCACGTTGGCCTGCGCGCGCGCGCGCGCCAGCCAGCCGGCCTGGTCGTCCAGCACGATCAGAATGATGGCCAAGGCCAGGTAGGCCAGCAACCGCAGGGGGCTGCTGGCGTCCCCCTGGCGGGAGGCTACGGGAGGTCCGGCATAAGGCGGCACAGTGGGAACCGCTTATTCCGGCGCGAAGAACTCGTTGCCATGCATGTCCACCAGCTCCAGCGCGCGGCCACCGCCACGTGCCACGCAGGTGAGCGGATCATCGGCCACCTGCACGTGCAGGCCGGTTTCCTCGGAGATCAGGCGGTCCAGGTCGCGCAGCAGCGCGCCGCCACCGGTGAGCACGATGCCGCGCTCGGCGACGTCGGCGCACAGTTCCGGCGGGGTCTGCTCCAGCGCCAGCTTGACCGCGCTGACGATGCCCGACAGTGGTTCATGCAGGGCTTCGAGCACTTCGTTGGAGTTGATCTTGATCATCTTCGGCACGCCCTCGGCGAGGTTGCGGCCGGAGATCTCCATCTCGATGACCTCGGCCTGCGGGTAGGCGCAGCCCAGTTCGACCTTGATGCGCTCGGCGGTAGCTTCACCGATCAGCATGCCGTGGTTGCGGCGCACGTAGTTGGTGATCGACTCGTCGAAGCGGTCGCCGCCGATGCGGACCGACGCCGAATAGACGATGCCGTTCAGCGAGATCACCGCCACTTCGGTGGTGCCGCCGCCGATGTCGATGACCATCGAACCACGCGCTTCGGTGACCGGCATGCCGGCACCGATGGCAGCGGCCATGGGTTCTTCGATCAGGAACACGTCGCGGGCACCGGCTTCCTCAGCCGATTCCTTGATGGCGCGGCGCTCGACCTGGGTCGAGCCGGCCGGCACGCAGACCAGCACGCGCGGGCTCGGGCGCAGCACGCGCGACTTGTGCACCTTCTTGATGAAGTGCTTGAGCATGGCCTCGGTGTAGGTGAAATCGGCGATGACGCCGTCCTTCATCGGGCGGATGGTGGTGATGTGGCCCGGGGTACGGCCGAGCATCTGCTTGGCCTCGGCACCGACCGCGGCGACCGAGCGGGTGCCGCCGATCGCGCGGTCCTGGCGCACGGCCACGACCGACGGCTCGTTCAGCACGATCCCCTGCCCGCGCACGTAGATGAGGGTGTTGGCCGTGCCCAGGTCGATGGACAGGTCATTGGAGAACATGCCACGCAGTTTCTTGAACATCTGAGGAAGGAGTCCTGAGGGGTGTCGTGCCCGCCGCGGGATGGCGAAAAAATGGGCAGAAATCGAGGTCGACAAGCCTAGCAATCCGCCTCTGCGCGAGCAAGGAGAAATCTGGCGGAAAGCTTGCCTTCACGGCCATTCAGGCGGACCGGATCACCTCGGGTTCTGGCCCTTAGGCCATTCACCCGTTAACCTTTGCGCCATTGGGTGCCGGATGGCGCCGTTTTGATGCCCGGCTGCCGGGCCCCCAGACCCCTTTCGCATAGGCTTATTCGATGTCCGCTTTGATCTGTGGTTCTCTTGCCTTCGACACCATCATGGTGTTCCCGGACCAGTTCAAGAATCACATCCTGCCGGACAAGGTGCACATCCTGAACGTGTCGTTCCTGGTGCCGCGCATGCGCCGCGAATTCGGCGGCTGCGCCGGCAACATCGCCTACAACCTGCACCTGCTGGGCGGTTCGCCGATCCCGATGGGCACGGTGGGTTCGGACTTCGGCCCATACCGCGAGTACTTCCAGGGCCTGGGCATCGACCTGAGCCGGGTCAAGGTGATCGACGAACTGTTCACCCCGCAGGCGTTCATCACCACCGACCACGACAACAACCAGATCACCGCCTTCCACCCGGGCGCGATGATGCGTTCGTACGAGAACCACGTGAAGGACGTGCCGGGCGTGACCCTGGGCCTGGTCGGGCCGGACGGCCGCGAAGGCATGATCCAGAACGCCGAGGAATTCTCCGCCGGCGGCGTGCCGTTCATCTTCGACCCGGGCCAGGCCATGCCGCTGTTCAACGGCCCGGAACTGCGCACCTTCATCGAACAGGCCGACTACGTGGTGGTCAACGACTACGAGTCCAACCTGCTGCAGGAACGCACCGGCTGGGACGAAAAGGAGATCGTGAGCCGGGTCAAGGCCTACATCACCACCCGTGGCCCGAAGGGCGCGGTGATCCACACCCCGGAAAAGACCTACGACATCCCGCCGGCGCACGAGCGCCGCGTGGTCGATCCGACCGGCTGTGGCGACGCATTCCGCGCCGGCCTGATCTACGGCATCGAGAAGGGCTACGACTGGCTGACCATCGGCCGCATGGGCAACCTGATGGGCGCGCTGAAGGTGGAACACCCGGGCACGCAGAACCAGCGGTTCACCTTTGACGAGTTCAACGAGCAATTCAAGCAGCAGTTCGGTTACGCGCTTAACGCGTAACCGAAGCTGCTGCTTCAATTGCTCGCCCGCGATTCGCGTAGCGAATCGTGGGCCCCGAAACATGCCTCCTATCCCCGCGCCTGTCGGCGCGCCCCCTTAACAGAAGGGGGCTGTTCCTCCAGAAGGGTTACGTTGTAGAGCCGGGCTTGCCCGGCTGCTCTTCGCTCAATTCCACCAGTTGGGCATGCGGCTGGCGTCCACGCCGCCGGTTTCGAAGACGGCGGTGCGGGTGCCGCCGGCCTTGACCGGGAACTCGATGCTGATCGACTTGCCCTTGCGGGCGAGCTTCCACAGCGCCTTCTGGTCGGTGATGAACATGGCGATGGCCTCGTCGGTCTTGGGCCGCCAGGCGGCCATGTTGACCGGCTTGCCGTCGTCCACTGTGACCTTGACCGTGCACTGCGGGCAGCGGAAATCACCGGCCTGCAGCACCAGATAGGCGTGACGCTTCCATTCGGGATGATCGCGAAACACCAGCTGCACCGGCTTTGGGCCGCTGCCGTCCACGTCCACGCGCTCCTTGCTGTAGATCGACGCGGAGATCTGGCTGCCCTTGGTGCCCACCGGGATCGTGTTGTAGTGCCACAGCCCCTGCATGCGGCGCAGGTCGCGCGCGGCCTCGGCCTTGGCCTTGACCTCGGCAAAACCGGGCTGGATGCGCGCGGCGACGTCGGTGTCCTTGTAGATGTCCAGCAGCGAACCGCCGTGGATGCGGGCCTTTTCCCAATCCTGCGCCGCGACCGCCATGTCGTACTGCTTGGCCACGCCTTCGGCTTTCTCCTCTTTCGCGGCCTTGGCCGCAGCGGCCGCGGCCTCCTGGGCCTGGCGCTCCTTTTCCGGATCGGTGCAGGCGGCCAGCGCCAGTGTGCAGGCGGCGAGGAGGATCAGTTTTTTCATGGCAGGGTCCGGTTTCAAAGCGTCCACGGAGTGTACCGAAACGAAAAACGGCGGGGTTTCCCCCGCCGTCTTCGTTGCTGCATCGCCGCTCTGTTTACGGAGCGGGTGCCGGGGCGGAGGCCGCGGCCGGGGCCGGCGACGCCTTGTCCAGCATGTCCTGCACCGAGGCGGTGGTGATCGGGTGGTAGCCCGGCTTGGCCTTCTCGAAAGCGGCCTTGGCGAACGCCAGGCCTTCCGGGGTCTTCACCAGCTCGGCGTAGATCGGCAGGATCAATTTGCGGCGGCCGACGCGCTCGATGAACGCTCCGGCGGCTTCGTTGGCTTCGGCGTAGCCACTGCGGATGGCCAGCGGGTACCAGCGCATCGCGATCTCACCATTGGCGGTGCCGGTGAAGTGATACGCACGGTCCAGCGCGGCCAGCTTCTCCACCGGCAGGGTCTTGCCCATGCCGTCGATGAAGTGGACCCATTCCTGGGTGCCCCACTCGCTGGTGATCTGCGGGCTGGGCAGTCTGTCGCTGCCTTCCCAGCTGATGCGGGCGGTGTCGACGATGGTGAAGTTGCGCGAACGCGCCTTGGTCGCGAATGCCGGAATGCCCGGTTCGTCCAGCCATGCCTTCAGCTCGGCGTCGGTGACCGCGCCGGGCTTCTTGGAGAGCAGGTTCTTCTTCAGGTATTCGACGAACTGGTCGGTGTTGGCACTCTGGAAGGCGTGGTCATCGAACCAGCTGCGCAGGAACGGGTCGAAGGTTTCGCGGCCGAAGCGCTGTTCCAGGAACTGCAGGAACCAGGAACCCTTGACGTAGGCCACGTTGCTCAGCGCCTCGTCCGGGTCACGCTCGGTCAGCGGCGGCAGCGCCAGGGCCTGGTCGGCCGGGCTCATGTCCTTGACCTCGGCCAGCAGGTCGTTCTGGTCGATCTCGCGCTCCATCTCGGCCATCTCCTGACCGTACAGCGCTTCGGTGATGCGGCCCTGCACGTAGGTGGTGAAGCCCTCGTTGAGCCAGATGTCCTTCCAGCTGGAGTTGGTTACCAGGTTGCCCGACCAGCTGTGCGCCAGCTCATGGGCAACCAGCGAAACCAGCGACTTGTCGCCCACGATCACGGTCGGGGTGGCGAAGGTCAGGCGCGGATTTTCCATGCCGCCGAACGGGAACGACGGCGGCAGTACCAGCATGTCGTAGCGACCCCAGCGGTATTCGCCGTAGAGCTTCTCGGCGGCACCGATCATCTTCTCGGTGTCTTCGAATTCCTTGGCGGCCTTGCCGACCATGGTCGGTTCGGCCCACACACCGGAGCGACCGGAGATCGGCTCGAACACCAGATCACCAGCGGCGATGGCCAGCAGGTAGGACGGGATCGGCTGCGGCATCTTGAAGGTGTAATCACCGTCACGCGCCGCCTTCGGATCGTTGTCGGCGCTCATCAGCACCATCACGTCCGGACGCGAGGTCACATGCGCGCTGTAGGTGAAGCGCACGCTCGGGGTGTCCTGCAGCGGCACCCAGGAGCGGGCGTGGATGGCCTGCGACTGGCTGAACATGAAGGGCAGCTGCTTGCCTTCGGTCATCGAAGGCTCCAGCCACTGCAGGCCGGAGGCGGTCGGCGCGGTGCGGTAGGTGATCGCCACCTTGGCCGGCTGTTCCGGGGTTTCAATGGTCAGCTTGCTGCCGAACACCTTGTCGGCAGCGGCCAGTGCGAACTGCAGCGGCGCGGTCTTGCCATCGGCAGCCACGGCTTCGACCTTTTCTATGGTCAGTTCGCGGGTGTCCAGCACCAGCTGCTTGGCCCCTTTGTCCTTCCAGTCCAGCGTGTAGGTGGCGGTACCACCGATCTGCTTGTTGTCGAAGTCCAGCTTCAGGTCCAGCGCCAGGTCCTTGATGACGACCTTGTCCGGCTCGGCGTAGGAGCTTTCGTCATGGTTGCGGTTTTCAGCTTTCACGGCGGTGGCGGCAGCAGGTTGGGCGGCGGGCTCGGCGGTGGGCGCGGCGGACTCCTTCGAGCAGCCGGCGGCCAGGGCAACGGCCAGGGGAATCAACAGGAACGGGGATCGCATCAATCGGGACCGGTCAGGGTGAAACCCCCAGTTTACGCCTCTCCGGGCCGGCCGGCGGCGCGGCAGCAGGTCGCTGCCCCATTCAGTCTCCCTCGCACAGCAGCCGGGCACCGCCCGCGTACTTGGCCCGGTACATGGCCGCATCGGCGCGGCGGTACAGCTCACGCAGGTCCGCACCGGACCGGTAGCTAGCACCGCCGGCACTGGCGTGCAGGGCCGGATCGCCCGGATTGACCGGTTCGGCCAGTTCCGCCAGCCAGCGCCGCAGGCGCGCACAGGCATCGGCGTGATCGGCATGCACGGCCAGCAGAAATTCGTCGCCCCCCCAACGGCCGATCCAGTCACTGGGCTGCAACCAGCGGCGCGCGCTCTCCACCACCTGGATCAAGGCCTGGTCGCCGGCCAGATGACCATGGGCGTCATTGATCGGCTTGAGGTTGTCCAGGTCCACCACGAACAGCGTGAACGGGCTGTCCTGCGACTGCGCCAGGCTCGCCGAGCGGTCCAGCGCCTGCTCGCAGCCGCGCCGGTTCAAGGCCTGGGTCAGCGGGTCCTGCAGCACGCTGCGGCGCAGGTCGCGCAGACCGGCATCCACGCCATGCAGGCTTCGGTTGATGCTGCGCAGCAGGCGACCGATCTCGTCGTGCCCAAGGTCAGGCAGGTGCGGCAGGCGCTGCTCGGAATAGTAGGCTTCAAGCGCTTCGGCGGCCTGCCGCAGCGGAGCCATCAGCCGGTACAGCGCGGCCATCGCCATGATCGTGCCAACCAGTGTCGCCCCCAGCACCACGGCAACAACCGTCCACAGGGTCTCATGCTGGTAATGCCCGCTCAGCGCCATCCATGCCAGCAGCACCAGCAGCGGCACGTGCACGCCGACAAACACCACGGTCATCAGCCGGGCGCTGAATGACCGGGGAAACACGCGGGCCAGGCCGCGGTAGAGATGCATGGCAGGCCCTCTTCAACAGCCTGCCCGCAGTGTGGACGAGGTTCCCCGACGGGAACCTGACCGATGTCTCAAACCTTGTAGCCGGAGTGGATCGACACGATCCCGCCGGTCAGGTTCCTGTAATGGCAGCGGGCAAAGCCGGCCTCGCCCATCATGGTCTTGAGCTGCTCCTGCGGCGGGTGCTTGCGGATGCTCTCGGCCAGGTACTGGTAGCTGTCGGCGTCGCGCGCGAACAGCTGACCCAGCTTGGGCAGGATCTTGAACGAATGGAAGTCGTAGATCGGCTTGAACCAGTCGGCGGTGACTTCCGAGAACTCCAGCACCCGCGCCTGGCCGCCCACCTTGAGCACGCGGTACATCTCACGCAGGCCGGCGTCCTTGTCGGTGACATTACGCAGGCCGAAGGCGATGGTCACCAGGTCGAAGCTGTTGTCCGGGAACGGCAGCGCCTCGGCGTTGCACTGCACGTAATGCAGGCCGGACACCAGCCCGCGGTTGGTCAGGCGGTCGCGCCCGACCGAGAGCATGCCGGCATTGATGTCGCCCAGCACCACCTCGCCGTCCTCCCCTACCCGCTCCTTGATCAGCGCGGCGATGTCGCCGGTGCCGCCGGCCAGGTCGAGCACGCGGTCGCCAGGCTTCACGTGCGCGGTGGCTACGTAGTAGCGCTTCCACGCCCGGTGGATGCCCAGGCTCATCAGGTCGTTCATCAGGTCGTAGTTGCGCGCGACCGAGGTGAACACTTCGCCCACCAGCTTCTGCTTGTCCTTGGCGGCAACGTCACGGAAGCCGAAATGGGTGGTGCCAGTCTTGTAGGGGGATTCGCTCATGCCCCGATTATCGCACTGCCGGGACGTCCGCGGCACCCGGGGCAGCCAACACGGGCGGTGCCGCCTATCATGGCGGTCACTTTGGACAGGAACCGCCATGATCACCACCCCCGACTACGCCGCCCTGCTGCAGACCGCCATTGCCGAAGCCCGTCAGGGCCTGGCTGAAGGTGGCATTCCGATCGGCGCGGCCCTGTACCACAACGACGGTCGCCTGCTCGGCTGCGGCCACAACCGCCGGGTGCAGGAAGGTGACCCCTCGGTGCATGGCGAAACCGACGCCTTCCGCAAAGCGGGCCGCCAACGCCGCTACCGTGACACGATCATGGTCACCACGCTGGCCCCGTGCTGGTACTGCAGCGGGCTGGTGCGGCAGTTCAACATCGGCACCGTGGTGGTGGGTGAGTCGGTTACCTTCCAGGGCGGGATCGACTGGCTGCGTGAGAACGGCGTGCAGGTGATCGACCTGCAGAACCAGGAGTGCATCGACCTGCTGGGCGGATTCATTTCCGCGAACCCGGACATCTGGAACGAAGATATCGGCGAATAATTGCGCAGGATCTGCGCGCCGCAACGCACGGCGCGCAGATTGCGACACGTTGTCGCACCGCAAAGGCGCGTAGTCATGAATGCTTCAGACACGCCACGCCCGGCGAAAGCACTGGTAGCACTCGTTTTCCTGCGTTCCGCGCCGCATCCGCATCTTTGCGCGCGCTTCAACACCACACGTCGATAACAACTGTCCGGGCGCATGCGCCTACGGTGGTCGTACGCGTATGCCCGCGTGCAGGCCGCGTCAACGCGACGTCGCCACACGCACTGCACATCGCCATTACGTTGCATGCACTGCACGTTACGCATGCTTGGCACGCGCCCCTCTCCCTTTTTTTGAATCGACACCACCATGCCCTCAGCCTCGTTTTCCGTTCCCGCCTTGATCAACGTGGAAGCCGAAGTGAATTACTGGCGGCAGCGTCACTCCGACGGCCTCATGGGCGGCGGGTCGTTCGGCCACTTTGTGCCGTGGATCAAGTTCGCCTGCGATTCGCTGATCACCCATCCGCGCGCCAGCGACGAGGAGCGCGATGAAGCCTTCCAGAAGGAATACGCACTGAAGATCATGCCGCGCCTGACCGAAGACGAGGCACGCGCCTTTGTTGACCAGTGCTGGGAACATGTCTATCTGAGCAGCCGCACCGACCGCGCCGCCCGCCCGCGGCTGATCGCCGCCAGCGCCTGAGCGTTGCTGCACGGGCCCTACACGCCGCGCCGCTGAAGATGCCCGCCATCCGGGCTGGGGGTGCGAGCAATGAATCTGCGTGATCTGTTCAACGCGGTTGCCAAGAAGGCCGCCCGGGCGACCGGGCGGCCTTGGACATTCCTGGCGGCTGTCGCGATCGTGGTGATCTGGGCCGTGACCGGCCCGGTGTTCCAGTTCAACGATACGTGGCAGCTGGTGATCAACACCGGCACCACGATCATCACCTTTCTGATGGTGTTCCTGATCCAGCATACCCAGAACGCGGATGCCGCCGCCGTACAGATCAAGCTGGACGAACTGATCCGCGCCGTGGCAGAGGCCAATAACGAGCTGCTGGATCTGGAGGAGCTCGATGAAGACCGGCTCGAGCAGATCCGCCGCGAGTACGAGCAGATGGCCCAGGCGGCGCGCGCGGCCTTGGACCGCCGTAGAGCCACGCCCTGCGTGGCTGCAACGCCAGACGACCCATCGTAGCCACGCAGGGCGTGGCTCTACGCCATTTTCAGATCAGCGCGCGGCCACGCCGCGCTCATGCCAGCCGCCACCCAGCACCTTGTACAGCGCCACCTGGTTGGACTGCTGTGCCAGCTGCGTGGCCACCAGCGACTGCCGCGCGGCGTAAGCGGTGCGACGCGCATCCAGCAAGGTCAGGAAACTGTCCAGGCCCGCGTCATAGCGCGCCTGCGACAGTGTCTGCGCCTGTTCGGCCGCCGCGACAAGCGCCTGCTGCGCCTCCAGCTGTGCATCCAGGCTGTCATTGAGTGCCAGTGCATCGGCGGCCTCGCGGAAGCCGGACTGGATCGCCTTCTCGTACTGGGCCAGGGCGATGTCCCGGTTGGCATTGGCTACACCCAGTCCAGCGCGCAGCTTGCCGCCCTGGAAGATGGGGATGCTGATCTGCGGCATGAAACTCCACACCCGGGTGCCGCTGTCGAACAGGCCCGACAGCTCGTCCGAGGCCGACCCGATGCTGCCGGTCAGACGAATGGACGGGAAGAAGGCCGCGCGCGCCGCGCCGATGTTGGCGTTGGCGGACAGCAGCAGGTGTTCGGCCGACATCACGTCGGGCCGACGCAGCAGCACCTCGCCGGGCACGCCGGCCGGAATGGCACGCACGGCCGCCACATCCCGCACGGCTGCGTCAGGCAATGCACCGTCATCGACCGGTCCACCGGCCAGCAGCGTCAGCGCGTTTCGGTCCTGCGCGACCTGCCCCTGATACCGGGCCACGTCGGCGCGCGCGGTTTCCACCAGGGTGCGCGTCTGGCTCAGTTCCAGCGCTGATGCGCCACCCAGGCGCTGGCGCGCTTCGGTCAGTCGAAGCGAATCCAGATGTGCGGCCAGGGTGTCCTCGGCGATGCGCAGCTGTTCGCGGTCCGCGCCCAGGGTCAACCAGGCAGTGGCCACTTCGGCCACCAGCGACAGCTGAGCGCTGCGACGGTTCGCTGCTTCGGCGAAGTACTGCTGCAGCGCGGCTTCGCTGAGGTTGCGAACGCGCCCGAACAGGTCCAGCTCGAACTCGGCCACGCCGAGGTTGGCGCTGAACTGCTCGGCCACCGGCGCGTCGCCGCCGGTGCGGGTCATCTGGCCCTGTGCGGCGACGGCCGGCACCCGGTCTGCGCGCTGGATGCGGTACTGGGCGCGGGCCTTTTCAACGTTGAGCACAGCCACGCGCAGGTCACGATTGTTATCCAGCGCCTGGTCGATGACGGCCTGCAGACGGGCATCGACAAAGTAGTCGCGCCAGCCGATGGCGTCCACGTCGACCGCCGGAGCGGTTGAAGCAGTGGCCGGCCACTGCGAAGGGATCGCCGGTGCGACCTCGGTGCTGCGCGGCTCAAGCATGCCGCAGCCGGAGGCGACCAGGACCGCCGCGATGGAAAGCGCAAGGGAAAACTGTTTCATGGGATGACTCCGGTAGCGCCGGCCGTTGGCCGGCACCACGTAGCAATTCAGGCATCGGGAGGGCCGGCCAACGGCCGGCGCTACCGTAATCAGGCATCTTTGGCGTTGCGCAGCTTCTTGTTGAAAAGCCGCTGCACCACGACGAAGAACAAGGGGATGAAGAACACACCCAGCAGCGTGCCCACCACCATGCCACCCAGCACACCGGTACCGATCGCACGCTGCGCGCCGGAGCCGGCACCCGAGGCGATCGCCAGCGGCAGCACGCCCAGGCCAAACGCCAGCGAGGTCATGATGATCGGGCGCAGACGGTCGCGTACTGCGTGCATCGTCGCCTCGATCAGGCCCGCGCCCTTCTCCAGGTTCTCTTTCGCGAACTCGACGATCAGGATCGCGTTCTTGCTGGTCAGGCCCACCGTGGTCAGCATCGCCACCTGGAAGTAGATGTCGCGCTCCATGCCGCGGAAGGTGTTGGCCAGCACCGCGCCGAGAATACCCAGCGGGGCCACCAGCAGCACCGAGGTCGGCACGCTCCAGCTTTCATACAGTGCGGCCAGGCACAGGAACACGATCAGCAGCGACAAGGTGTAGAGCAGCGGGGTCTGCGAGCCGGCCTGGCGCTCCTGGTACGAGAGCGCGGTCCATTCGATCTCGAAGCCCGGCGGCAGGTCCTTGGCGATCCGTTCGATCTCGTTCATCGCATCGCCCGAGGCCACGCCCGACGCGGGCTCGCCCTGGATTTCCATCGCCGACACACCGTTGTAGCGTTCCAGACGCGGCGAACCGTAGTCCCAGCGCTTGGAAGCGAAGGCACTGAACGGCACCATCTCGCCGGCCGTGTTCTTCACCGACCACACGTTGAAGTCGTCCGGGTTCATGCGGAAATCGGCATCGGACTGCACGTACACGCGCTTGACCCGGCCACGGTCGATGAAGTCATCGATGTAGCTGCTGCCCCACGCGGTGGCCAGGGTGTTGTTGATCGAGCTGATCGACAGGCCCAGTGCATTGGCCTTTTCCACGTCCACATCGATGCGCAGCTGCGGGGTGTCCTCCTGGCCGTTCGGACGCACATTGGCCAGCAGTTTGCTCTGGCCGGCGGCACCGAGCAGCTGGTTTCGCGCGTTCAACAGCGCCTCGTGACCCTGGCCGCTGGTGTCTTTCAGGAAGAAGGTGTAACCCGAACCGATACCCAGTTCCGGCATCGCCGGCGGCGGGAAGGCGAAGATGAAGGCGTCCTTGATCCCGCCCAGCGCGGCCATGGCGCGACCGGTGATCGGGCCCACGCCCTGGTCGGCGTCGCGGTCCTTCCAGTCCTTGAGCTTGACGAAGGCCATGCCGGCGTTCTGGCCCATGCCGGCGAAGCTGAAGCCCTGCACCGCGAAGATCGACTCCACCGCTTCGGTTTCATTCTGCAGGAAGTGATCTTCCAGCTTGCTCATCGCTTCCAGCGTGCGCTCCTGGGTGGCACCGACCGGGGTCTGCACCAGCGCCATCAGGATGCCCTGGTCTTCATTGGGCAGGAACGAGCTGGGCAGGCGTGCGAACAGCAGGCCCATCACCAGTGCCAGCGCGGCGAACACCGCCATGAAGCGGCCCGGACGGGCCAGGATGCCCTTCACGCCGCGCTGGTAGGTTTCGCTGGAACGGTCAAAGCCGCGGTTGAAACCGTTGAAGAAGCGGCCCGCCCAGCCCTTGTGTGCGGTGTGATGCTCGCCCTTCTTCAGCGGCTTGAGCATGGTGGCGCACAGCGCCGGGGTCAGCACGATGGCGACCAGCACCGACAGCGCCATGGCCGATACGATCGTGGCCGAGAACTGCCGGTAGATGACGCCGGTGGAGCCGGTCATGAAGGCCATCGGCACGAACACGGCCGACAGCACCAGGCCGATACCGACCAGCGCGCCGGTGATCTGGCTCATCGACTTGCGGGTCGCCTCGAGCGGCGACAGCCCCTCCTCGGACATGATGCGCTCGACGTTCTCCACCACCACGATGGCATCGTCCACCAGCAGGCCGATGGCCAGCACCATCGCGAACATGGTCAGCATGTTGATCGAGAAGCCCAGCGCGGCCAGTACGCCGAAGGTGCCCAGCAGCACCACCGGCACGGCGATGGTCGGAATCAGCGTGGCGCGGAAGTTCTGCAGGAACAGGTACATCACCACGAACACCAGCACGATCGCTTCGATCAGGGTCTTGATCACGCCTTTGATCGAGACCTGCACGAACGGGGTGGTGTCATACGGCACCACGGTTTCCAGCCCGGCCGGGAAGTTGGCCTTCATGTCGTCCAGCGCGGCGCGCACCCCGTTGGCGGTGTCCAGTGCATTCGCGCCGGTGGCCAGGGTGATGGCGATACCAGTCGACGGCTTGCCGTTGTAACGGGTGACGAAGTCGTAGCTTTCCGCGCCGAGCTCGACCCGGGCGACGTCGCCCAGGCGCAGCTCGCTGCCATCAGTGCCGCCGCGGACCAGGATGTTGCGGAACTGTTCGGGGGTCTGCAGGCGGTCCTGCGCATTGATGGTGGCGTTGAGCTGCTGACCCTTCACCGACGGCGCACCGCCCAGCTGGCCGATGGCCACCTGCGCGTTCTGTGCGGTGATGGCGGCGGTTACTTCATCCACCGAAAGCTTGTAGGCATGCAGCTTGTTCGGGTCCAGCCAGATGCGCATGGCGTACTTGCCACCGAACACCTGGATGTTGCCCACGCCCGGCACGCGGCTGAGCGTGTCGACGATGTTGGAGCCCACGTAGTCGGCGATGTCATTGGCGTCCATGCTGCCGTCGTTGGACACGAAGCCGATCACCTGCAGGAAGCCACTGCTCGACTTGGCCACGTTGATGCCCTGCCGCTGTACTTCCTGCGGCAGCAGCGGCATCGCCAGCTGCAGCTTGTTCTGGACCTGCACCTGGGCGATGTCCGGGTTGGTGCCGGCTTCGAAGGTGAGGGTGATGGTGGCCATGCCGTTGGCCGAGCTGTTGGACGAGAAGTAGATCAGGCCATCGATGCCCTTCATGTTCTGTTCGATGATCTGGGTCACCGAGTCTTCCACCACCTTGGCCGACGCACCCGGGTAGGTGGCGCTGATTTCAACGGCGGGCGGAGCCACTTCGGGGTACATCGAGATCGGCAGCTTCACCACCGCCAGCGCGCCGGCCAGCATGATGATGATCGCGATCACCCACGCGAAGATGGGTCGATCAATGAAAAAACGCGCCATGGAAGTCTCCGCTTACTGCTTGCCGGCGGCAGGGGCTGCCGGGGCAGCCGGGGCCGCGCCCTTTTCGGTGGCCTGCACGGGCATGCCCGGCTGGATCTTCTGCAGGCCCTCGACGATGACCTTGTCGCCCGGCTGCAGGCCGTCCTCGACCAGCCACTTGTCACCCAGCGCGCGGCTGACCTTGACCGGGCGGACCTCCACCTTGTTGTCCTTGCCGACCACCATGGCGGTGGTGTCGCCCTTGGCATCGCGGGCGATGCCCTGCATCGGCACCAGCAGCGCGTTCTCGCGCACGCCGCTGCCGACCACGGCACGCACGTACATGCCCGGCATCAACACCTGGTCCGGGTTGTCCACCTTCACCCGCAGCGCGTAGCTGCCCGTGGTCGGGTCCACGCTGACTTCGGAGAACTCGAGGGTGCCTTTGTGCGAGAACTCGGTGCCGTCTTCAAGCAGGATGGTGACCGGCAGGGTCTGGTTGTCCTTCAGGCGACCGGCGGCCAGCTCCCGACGCAGTTCCAGCAGCTCGGCGGCGGACTGGGTGAGGTCGACGTAGATCGGATCGAGCTGCTGCACGGTAGCCAGCGCGTCGGCCTGCCCGGCGCTGACCAGCGCGCCCTGGGTGACACTGGACTTGCCGATGCGGCCGGCGATGGGTGCGGTGATGCGGGCATAGCCAAGGGTGACGTTGGCGGCATCCAGCGACGCCTTGGCCGCCCCGACATCGGCATCGGCCTGCTTCTGCGTGGCGACGGCATTTTCCAGATCCTGCTGGCTGACCGCATCGACCTTGGCGAGCTCGGTGATGCGCTTGGCGCTCAGGCGGGCGGCATTGGCGGTGGCTTCGGCGCGGACCAGCTGCGCGCGGGCGCTGTTGGCCTGGGCGCGGTAGCTGGCGTCATCGATCTGGTAGAGGGGCTGGCCGGCGCTGACCAGACCGCCTTCGGTGAACAGCCGCTTGGCAACGATGCCGCTGACCTGGGGGCGCACTTCGGCAACCAGGAACGCATTGGTACGCCCGGGCAGTTCGCGGGTCAGGCCGACCTGCTCGCTCTTGAGCGTGGCAACGGTGACCTGGCCGGGACCGCCCTGTTGGCCTTCCTGCTCACCGCCGCCACAGGCGGACAGACTCAGGGCAACCGCCAGGGACAGTGCAAGGTAACGATAACGGGTGGATGACATGGTGGGGGCTCGCAGCAAACAGAAAAGGAAGGGGCCGGTCTGGGCTCGACGCGCCAGTGCACGCCAAAACGACAGCGGAACCCGCAAAGGAGTCAGATCGCTCGCCGGGCCCGCGCTCGTGATTGCGGGCAGACCTCACCGAGGATCAGTGGGGCGTAAATATACATACATGCATGTTTGTTTGTAAACGGGTACAATTCAGGCCGGTTTCATCCAGCACGTGCACACAGCGCAATGGCCAGAAAAACCAAAGAAGAGGCCATGGCCACCCGCGAGGGCATCCTCGACGCGGCCCAGGCCTGTTTCCATGAGTTCGGGGTCGCCGGCACCAGCCTGGCGATGATCGGCGAGCGTGCGGGTTACACCCGGGGCGCGGTGTACTGGCACTTCAAGAACAAGACGGAAGTGCTGACGGCGATGATCGACCGCGAGCGCATCCCCTTCATCGAGCGACTGCGGCGCACGGCGTCGTCCAAGCGCACCACGCCGGTACTGGATCTGCGCTCGGCGCTGCTGGTGTCACTGCGCGAGGTGTCCGAAGACGAGCGCCTGCGCAACATGATGGAGATCATGCTGCGCAATGACCTGTCGGTGGAGAGCCAGGCGATGCAGGAGCTGCAGCGCGAGGCTTCGCGTGAAGAGCTGGGGATCATCGCAGCGGCGATGCAGCGTGCGCGGGATCTGGGCCAGCTCCGCCCGAACGCGGACGTGGACACGGTGGCGCGCATCATCAGCACCAGCCTGACTGGCGTGCTGTACAGCGCGATGCTGGAACCGGAACTGTTCGACCTGCAGCGCGACGGCACCGAGACGCTCGACGCGATCTTCGGCGCATTCGTGCTGCCGGGCGTGTTCGTACCGGGTTCGCCGCCGGAAGCCTTGCCGACTGAAGACGAGGCGTAACGCCCTCCTCTCCTGCTCGCTCCCTCCTCCCGCTCGCTGCGATTGCGATCACTGCGCGTCGCCGGGCTGTGACCGGCTACGGTTGGTTTTGGGCGAACAGCCCTCGGTTCACGGCATCTCCGGATTGGCGGCGCGGGATGGGCGTTCCGGGGGACGCTGTGAATACGTCCATGTAAGCTCATCGCCGCATCCATGCGGCTCGTGCCCCCTCCAGCCCACCCCGCGCCGCCATCGACAGTGGGTCGGTGGCCATCGAAGATCAAAATCAACGGCGGCCCCGATCCATTGTCATGCGCTACCGGATGTTGCCCGTTTCACGGCCATCGTCCTACGACCGATCCCACCGGACCCCGTGCAATCGGATCGTGCGAATGGGTTTTGATCTTCCGTGGCCACCGGCCGACTGTCTGGGGCGTGCCGGGGTGGGTTTGCGGGACACTCGGCGCCATGGATGGCGTCCGAGTAGCCTCCATGGATGGATTCACGGCGTGTCCCGCAAACCCACCCCGGCATGCCCAAACACGGAAACCGATGATCACCGGCTGTTCGCCAAAAAGCATGAAGCCGGGCATAGCCCGGCTCCACGTAGTCCATGCAATGCCTGCAGATTAC
Organism: Stenotrophomonas sp. 278; assembly: GCF_003935715.1. Classification (GTDB taxonomy): domain Bacteria; phylum Pseudomonadota; class Gammaproteobacteria; order Xanthomonadales; family Xanthomonadaceae; genus Stenotrophomonas; species Stenotrophomonas maltophilia_AH. The sequence goes on from NZ_RHPP01000032.1 coordinate 23,405, forward strand.
AGAATGTACCGGCTCAGGTCCGGGTCCTTCACCAGCTCGCCCAGATGCTTGTCCACGTAAGCCGCATCAATGGCGATGGTTTCGCCGTCGCGGTCCGGGGCCTCGTAGCTCAGTGAATCGAGCAGGCGCTCCAGCACCGTATGCAGGCGGCGCGCACCGATGTTTTCCTGGCGCTCGTTCACCTGGAAGGCAATCTCGGCCAGACGGTCCACTGCGTCGGTCGTGAAGTTCACCGACACGCCTTCGGTCTGCAGCAATGCTTCGTACTGCTTGGTCAGCGCCGCCTTCGGCTCGGTCAGGATGCGCACGAAATCCTGCTTGCTCAAAGCGCCCAGTTCGACGCGGATCGGGAAACGACCCTGCAGTTCCGGAATCAGATCGCTGGGCTTGGCCAGATGGAACGCGCCCGATGCGATGAACAGGATGTGGTCGGTCTTGATGGTGCCGTACTTGGTCGACACGTTCGAGCCCTCCACCAGCGGCAGCAGGTCGCGCTGCACGCCTTCGCGCGAGACGTCACCGCCACCGACATTGTCACCACGCTTGGCCACCTTGTCGATTTCGTCGATGAACACGATGCCATGCTGCTCGCAGGCTTCAATAGCTGCGGTGCGGATGTCGTCCTCATTGACCAGCTTGCCGGCTTCTTCTTCCACCAGCAACGGGCGCGCCGCCTTGATCGTCAGCGTGCGCTTCTGCGCCTTGCCGCCTCCCAGGTTGGAGAACATCTGACGCAGCTGCTGGCCCATTTCCTCCATGCCCGGCGGGGTCATGATGTCCATGCTCACATTGGCGGCCAGGTCCAGCTCGATCTCACGCTCGTCCAGTTCACCATTGCGCAGCATGCGGCGGAACTTGATGCGGGTCTCGTTGTCCTGCGACGACGGCTCGTTGCGTGCCGCCTCAGGATCGAAGCCGATGCCACCGCTGCGGCGCGGCAACAGCGCATCGATGATGCGGTCTTCGGCGCGCTCTTCGGCCTGGGTGCGCACGCGTACCTTGGCCTGCTCGCGGTACAGCTTCACGGCGGTGTCGGCGAGGTCACGGATGATCTGCTCCACGTCCTTGCCCACGTAACCCACTTCAGTGAAGCGGGTCGCTTCAACCTTCACGAAGGGCGCGTTGGCCAGCGTGGCCAGGCGACGGGCGATTTCGGTCTTGCCCACGCCGGTCGGACCGATCATCAGGATGTTCTTCGGCATCACTTCGTTGCGCAGCTCTGTCGGCAACTGCATGCGGCGCCAGCGGTTGCGCAGCGCGATCGCCACCGCGCGCTTGGCGTCGTGCTGGCCAACGATGTGACGGTCCAGCTCCTGCACGATCTCGCGCGGGGTCATGGTCGACGAGGAGGAATCATGGGAATGCGGCATGCTCAAAGCTCCTCAACGACAACGTTGCGGTTGGTATAGATACAGATGTCGCCCGCGATGTTGATCGCCTCGCTGGCAATCGTGCGTGCGTCCAGTTCGGTATGCGCCACCAGGGCACGGGCTGCCGACAAGGCGTACGAACCGCCGGACCCGATCGCGATGATGCCGTCTTCCGGCTCGATCACATCACCGGTGCCGCTGATGATCAGCGAAGTCTCCCTGTCGGCCACGGCGAGCAGCGCTTCGAGCTTGCCCAGGCGGCGCTCGGTGCGCCAGTCCTTGGCCAGCTCCACTGCGGCACGGGTCAGCTGGCCATGCTTCTCCAGCTTGGCTTCAAACAATTCGAACAGGGTGAACGCGTCGGCAGCGGCACCGGCGAAACCGGCCAGCACCTGGCCGTCGCGGCCAAGGCGGCGCACTTTGCGGGCGTTACCCTTCATGACGGTGTGGCCCAGCGTGACCTGGCCGTCACCGGCGATGGCCACGTGCTCGCCGCGACGGACGCAGACGATGGTGGTGGCGTGGAAAACGGTGGGGTTCTGACTGGGATCCATGGAGCCTCCGGGGTGACAAAAACTGAGGTGGGGTCGTTGCCGAACGCTTCAACCCACCCCGCCCTGCGGCTGAACAGCGCAGAGGATCGGTTCAGCTTTGCCCACCACCGCTGCGCCGCTTGGCGCGCGGGTGCGCGGCGTCATAGACCTTGGCCAGATGCTGGAAATCCAGGTGCGTGTAGATCTGGGTCGTGGCGATGTCGGCATGCCCCAGCAGCTCCTGTACGCCGCGCAGGTCACCTGATGATTCCAGGATATGGCTGGCGAAACTGTGCCGCAGCATGTGCGGGTGGACGTGTTTGAACAGCCCTTGGCGCTGCGCCAGCTGACGGATGCGGATCTGCACCGCCCGCTGGGTGATCGGGCCGCCTTTCCGACCCGGAAATACCGGCTGTGCCTCGCCAGCGCCACTTTCGGCTCGCCAGCCCAGCAACGCCTCGCGCGCATGGCGGCCGAACGGTACGCGGCGCTGCCGGTTGCCTTTGCCCAGCACGTTGACCAGACCGGTGGCGAAGTCAAGGTCACGCCACGCCAGCGCGCACAGCTCGCTCAGGCGCAGCCCGGAAGAATAGAAGAGTTCGAGCAGGGCACGGTCGCGCAGCCCGAGAGGCGCATCGGTGGGCAGCTCCACCAGCTGCACGGCTTCATCTGCATCCAGCACCTGGGGCAGCTTGCGCGGTGCCTTGGGTGCCTTCAGGGTGGCCGCCGGACTGACCGCAATGCGGTGATGCTTCAGCAGCCACGCATAGAAGCTGCGGCACGCTGACAGGCGCCGCTGCAGCGACTTCGGTGCCAGCCCTCGGCGATGCTCGGCGGCGATGAACTGACGCAGCTGCCCGGCATCCAGGGCGTCAGCGGCAACTCCCTGCGTACCGGCCCATGCCTCCACCGCGGACAGATCGCGGCGGTACGCATCCAGGGTGTGCGCCGACGCGCGGCGCTCCACCTGCAGATACCCGAGGAATTCCTGCACCGCGCTCATGGCTGCTGCGACTGGACCCGGGCTCAGGCCGGGTCGAAGCGCGACAGCGCCACGGTCAGCGCCTCGCCCATCATGCGCAGAAACAGCGTGCCCATGCCGGGATAGAAACGGTTGCCGTCATGGCTGCCGACAGCGATCAGGCCCACGCCCGGCAGCGGCAGCAGCGCGCTGGACTGCACTTCGTCGACGCGCTCGCCGTACAGCAGTGCGTTCTTTTCCGGATGCAGACGCCCGCAGATCGGCTCACCATCTTTCAGGCAGTCACGGAACGCGGCCAGTTTCGGACTGTCGTCCGGCAGCACCTGCAGCCATGGAGCCTGCTCCAGACCCTCCACGGGGCGCAGCACGACCAATCGCACCAGATCACCGGCAAAGTCTTCTTCCAGCGACGCCGCCATTGCGCGAAGCGTGTCGGCAGCGGTGCGCTGTTTCATCAGCGCGAGCGTCAGCTGATGCGTGCGCACCGCCAGCCGCTCATTGACCTGCGCGTTGCTGGCCAGGTCGGCCAGGCGACGCGACAATTCACGGTTCTTGTCGCGCAGCACTTCCAGCTGGTAACTGGCCAGGGACGCGGTGGGACCGTCGTCGCGCGGTACCACCAGGGTCAGGGCCAGATCCGGGAACTGCTTGAGGAAGGTCGGGTGCCGGCGCAGCCACGAGGCTACTTCATGCGCACCGATCTTCTCGGCCGTGTCAGTCATGCGATCCACTCCCCTTCAAAGACGAATGCAGCCGGGCCCGACATGACCACCGGGGCATCATCTGCCGGCCAGCGCAGGCGCAGGTCCCCGCCGGGCAGCGACATCACCGCGTCGCGCTGCAGGCGGCCGCGCTGCATCATCACCACCGCGGCCGCACAGGCACCGCTGCCACAGGCCAGGGTTTCGCCGACCCCGCGCTCGTACACGCGCAGGCGCGCATGCTGCGGGTCCAGCACCTGCACGAAGCCGACATTGACCGACTGCGGGAAGCTGGCGTGCTGCTGCAGCAGCGGCCCGAGACGTTCGACCGGAGCCGCATCGATCAGGCCCACTTCCACCACGGCGTGCGGGTTGCCCATCGACACCGCGCCAAAGCGTACCTGGTCGCCCTGCAGCGGCAGCAGGTATTCCTCGCGTGCGCGGGCGAAGCCCAGCAGCGGCACCTTGTCAGGCTCAAAGCGCGGCACGCCCATGGCAACAGCGTACTGGTCATCGCCGACCCGCTCGATGGCGTGGGTGGCCAGCGGGCTGTCGATGTTGAAGGTGCTGCCCTCGGGGGCACCGTCGCGGACCAGCCACGCAGCCACGCAGCGCGCGCCATTGCCGCACTGTTCGGACTGCGAGCCGTCGGAGTTCCATATGCGGTAGGCCGCCACCGAGCCGGTTTCGCGCGGCGGTTCGATGGTGAGGATCTGGTCGCAGCCGACCCCGGTATGCCGGTTGGCCAGCTGGGCGGCCAGCGCCGGAGTCGGTGCCGGGGTGCCGTCGCGAAGGTCCAGCACCACGAAATCGTTGCCGGCACCGTGCATCTTGGAAAAGCGCAGTGCGGAAGAAGCGGACTTACTCATCACCGTCATCGTCATCCAGCTGCGGTTCGACCGGGTCCGGCACCACGGGCGGGTCGTCGGTGGCATCGGTGTCGGCGGGCACCGTGTCTTCAACCGGCTCCACAGCCTGCTCTTCCACCGGAACCGGCTTCTGCGGCATGACCAGCGGGCCCTTGTTGCCGCAGGCGGAAAGGGACAGCAGCGCAAGTGCTGCCAGCGGGATCAGAAGGATTCTGGGATGGGGGATGCTCATGTCCCGAGTATAGCGAGGGGCCGCCGGAGCGGTGTGCCGATTGCATGAACGCGCAGCCGGTAGCGCCGGCCGTTGGCCGGCCCAAGGGGTTCCTGAAGGACCATGAGGGCCGGCCAACGGGCGGCGCTACCGTCAGTCGGCCGCAGGCCCGGACACGCCCAGCTGGTCCAGTACGAACGCATACGCCTCGGCCAGTTCGTGATAACGCTGGAAGCGCCCGGACTTGCCGCCATGCCCAGCTTCCATGTTGGTGCGGAACACGATGGGATGCGTGCCGGTGTTGTCATCGCGCAGCCTGGCCACCCACTTGGCCGGCTCCCAGTACTGCACCTGTGAATCCCACAGACCGGTGCCGACGAACATCGCCGGGTAGGCCTGGCGGGTGACATTGTCGTACGGCGAGTACTTCAGCATGTAGTCGTAGTACTCACGCTGCTCCGGGTTGCCCCACTCGTCGTACTCGTTGGTGGTGAGCGGGATGCTGGCATCAAGCATGGTCGTGACCACGTCCACGAACGGCACCTGCGCCACCATCACCCGGTAGTCCTGCGGAGCCTGGTTGGCCACCGCGCCCATCAGCAGGCCGCCGGCACTGCCGCCGGACGCGGCGACACGGTCTTTGGCCGCGTAGCCCTGGCGCACCAGCTCACGGGTGACGTCGACGAAATCGTTGAAGGTGTTCTGCTTGTGCAGCAGCTTGCCGTTCTCGTACCACGCACGGCCCATTTCCTCACCGCCGCGGATGTGCGCGATGGCGTACACCACGCCGCGGTCGAGCAGGCTGACCACGGTGGAACTGAAGCCCGGGTCCATCGACATGCCATAGCTGCCGTACGCGTACTGGTACAGGGCTGCGGTGCCGTCCTTCCTGAAGCCATTGCGGTACACCAGCGACACCGGCACTTTCGCGCCGTCGCGCGCGGTCACCCATACGCGTTCGGTAGTGTACTGCGACGGGTCGTAACCCAGCACCGGCTGCTGCTTGAGCTGGCGACGCTCGCCGGTGGCGGTGTTGAGCTCATAGGTGGTGGTCGGGGTGGTCATCGAATCATAGGCATAGCGCAGCCACACGCTGTCCGGCTCGGGGTTGGCCGCGATTCCCATCGAGTACGCCGGCTCGTCGGCCTTCACGTACTCCTGGCGACCGTCGGCAAACAGCAGCTTGATCCGCTCCAGGCCATTGGAGCGTTCGGCAATGGCGCTGAAGGTGTCGAACAGTTCAAAGCCTTCGACCAGCACGCTTTCATCGTGCGCGACCCAGTCGGTCCACTGGCTGCGGGCGGTGCTGTCGGTGGGTGCGGTCACCACCTTGAAGTTCTTCGCACCGGCATCGTTGGTGCGGATCACCCAGCGGCCAGCGAAGTGGTCGGCGCTGTATTCCACATCGCGCGCACGCGGCGCAAGCACCTTGAAGGTCTGCGGGTCGGCCGCCGGGGCGTAGCGGGTTTCCGAGCTGACCGTGCTGTCCAGCTCGATGGTCAGGAAGCGGTCGTCGCGGGTGCGGCCGATGCCCATGTAGAAGCTGTCGTCCTTCTCCTCGTACACCAGCACGTCGCTGCTGGACGGCGTGCCGAGCACGTGCTTCTTCACCCGCACGGTCAGCAGGGTTTCCGGGTCGTTTTCGACATAGAACAGGGTACGGTTGTCATCGGCCCAGACCACGTTGGGCGAGACACTCTCGATACGGTCGGGCAGCACTTCGCCGGTACGCAGGTCCTTGAAGCGGATCACGTACTGGCGGCGGCCGACGTCGTCCTCGGCCCAGGCCAGCAGGTGGTTGTCCTGGCTGACGTCGGCGTCGCCAACATTGAAGTAGTTCTTGCCTTCGGCCATCTGGTTGACGTCCAGCAGAATCTCTTCCGGTGCGTCCATGCTGCCCTTGCGGCGCGCCTGGATCGGATAGTCCTTGCCGGTCTCAAAACGCGTGTAGTACCAGTAGCCGCGATCACGCGCCGGCACGCTGGAATCGTCCTGCTTGATGCGGGCGACGATTTCCTTGTAAAGCGTGTCTTCCAGCGGCTTCAGCGGGGCCATCACCTGGTCGGTGTAGGCGTTCTCCGCATTCAGATAGGCCAGCATGGCCTTGTCTTCGCGCTTGTCGTCGCGCAGCCAGTAATAGTCATCGCTGCGGGTGGCACCGAACGGAGCCTTCACCGTGTGCGGGCGCTTCTCGGCGTCGGGTGGGGTCAGCACGGGGGCAGCGTTCGCGGTGGAGGTCATCAGACTGGCTACCAGTAAGCAGAGGGCAGGTTTCACAAGATTGGGTCCTTTCGGGTGATTGCAATGGCATCCCTGTCCCGTGAGTGTGGTTGCACGGACAGCGCGGAGCAAGCCGCTGCCATCGCCAGCGCCTATCATCACCGCCATGAGTACCTCATTGCCCCCGGCAGGCTACAGCCGACGCAGCCGCGACATCGCCCCGTTCCATGTCATGTCCCTGCTGGCCCGCGCGCAGGCGCTGGAGCAGGCTGGCCACGATGTGATCCATCTGGAGATCGGCGAGCCTGACTTCACCACGGCAGAGCCGATCGTGCGCGCCGGACAGGCCGCGCTCGCCGCCGGGCATACCCGCTACACTGCTGCGCGCGGCTTGCCGACATTGCGTGCGGCGATCGCCGGGTTCTACGGGCAGCGCTACAACGTGGATATGGACCCGGAACGGATTCTGGTCACCCCCGGCGGTTCGGGGGCCCTGCTGCTGGCCAGCAGCCTGCTGGTGGACCCGGACCAGCACTGGTTGCTGGCGGACCCGGGCTATCCGTGCAACCGGCACTTTCTGCGTTTGGTGGAAGGCGCGGCGCAGCTGGTGCCGGTGGACCCGCAGACCGCCTATCAGCTGACCCCGGAACTGGTGGAGGCGCACTGGAATGCAGCCAGCGTCGGCGCGCTGGTGGCGTCGCCGGCCAACCCAACTGGCACGGTGCTGGATACCGCACAGCTTGCAGCGCTGTCGTCGGCACTGAAGGCGCGTGGTGGGCATCTGGTGGTGGACGAGATCTACCACGGCCTCACTTATGGCATGGACGCACCGAGCGTGCTGCAGGTGGACGACGAGGCGTTCGTGCTCAACAGCTTCTCCAAGTACTTCGGCATGACCGGCTGGCGCCTGGGCTGGCTGGTGGCTCCTCCGCAGGCGGTACCGGAGTTGGAGAAACTGGCGCAGAACCTGTACATCAGCGCCTCCAGCATCGCCCAGCACGCCGCACTGGCGTGTTTCGAGCCGGAGACGATGGTGATCTTCGAACAGCGTCGGCATGCATTCCAGGCGCGGCGCGATTACCTGCTGCCTGCGCTGCGCGAACTGGGCTTCCGGATCGAGGTCGAACCGGAGGGCGCGTTCTATCTGTATTGCGATGTGAGTGCGTTCACCGACGATGCGCAGGCCTTCTGCGCGCACTTCCTGGAAACCGAACATGTGGCGTTCACGCCGGGGCTGGATTTCGGGCATTACCGCGCGAATCAGCATGTGCGGCTGGCGTACACGCAGGAGATTCCCCGGCTGCAGGAAGCGGTGGCGCGGATCCGCCGCGGGCTGGAGCGCTGGGGGAAGTAACGCGCCGAAAAAAACGCCGCGCATCGCTGCGCGGCGTTCAAAACGGGGTGGAGCCAACGTAACGCCCCACCACCCGGAGATGTCCACCGACCAACGGTCGGTGGCTACCCGCCGGCAGGTGCCGACCATGGGTCGGCACGCGGGTTTACTTCAGACGTTCCCACAGGAAGCTGTATGCCAGCGCCGACATGTGCGCGGCCTGCGCATTGTTGGCCGCGCCGCCGTGACCGCCTTCGATGTTCTCGTAGTAGGTCACATCCTTGTCCGCCTCGATCATCTTCGCCGCCATCTTGCGGGCGTGGCCCGGGTGGACGCGGTCGTCGCGGGTCGAGGTGGTGAACAGCACCGGCGGGTAGGGCTTGTTCGGGTCAAACAGGTGGTACGGCGAGAAAGTCTGGATGTAGGACCAATCCGCCGTGTCCGGGTTCCCGTACTCGGCCATCCACGAGGCACCGGCCAGCAGGTGGCTGTAGCGCTTCATGTCCAGCAGCGGCACCTGGATCACCACCGCACCGAACAGCTCCGGGTACTGGGTGAGCATGTTGCCGGTCAGCAGGCCGCCGTTGCTGCCGCCCTGCACCCCGAGATGCTTCGGCGAGGTGATGTTCCGGGTGACCAGATCGCGGGCGACCGCGGCCATGTCTTCATAGGCCTTGTGGCGGTTCTGTTTGAGCGCCGCCTGGTGCCAGCGCGGACCGTACTCGCCACCGCCTCGGATGTTGGCAACCACGTACACGCCACCCTTTTCCAGCCAGGCGCGGCCCATGCCGCCGGAGTACGAAGGGGTCAGCGAGATCTCAAAGCCACCGTAGCCGTACAGCAGGGTTGGGTTGGAGCCATCCCGCTTCATGTCCTTGGCATGCACCACGAAGTAAGGCACGCGGGTGCCGTCCTTGCTGGTGGCGAAGTGCTGTTCAATCACCTTGCCTTCGGCATCGAAGAACGCCGGCATGGTCTTGAGTACTTCCGGCTGCTTGCCGATCTCGGCCAGCGCCAGCGTGGTCGGCGTCAGGTAGTCAGTGACGGTCATCCACAACGCATCGCTTTCGTCGGCGTCCACCGCCGCCACGGCGACGGTACCGAATGACGGCGCACCGACAAAGTCGCTCTTTTCCCAGCCGGTGGCGGTCGGGGTGAGCACCTGCAGGCGGCTCTTGACGTCTTCCAGCACGTTCAGCACCAGGTGGTTCTTCGTCCAGCTGGAACCGGCCAGCGAGGTAGTGTCGGTAGGAGCGAACAGCACCTCGAAGTCGCGCTTGCCGGCAATGAAATCGTCCAGCTTGGTGATCAGCAGCGAGCCGGCGCTGTAGGTCTTGCCCCCCACGGTCCACGGCTCACGCAGCTCCAGGGTGAGCCACTGCTTGCGCAGCCCCTTTTCTGCCGAGTTCGGGGCATCGATCTTCGTGAGCGTGCCATCGTCGGCGCGCAGGTACAGTTCGTTGTTGTAGAAGGCCAGGGTACGACTGACCAGATTGCGCTCGTACCCCGGGGTGTCATCGTGCAGGGCCGCGATGTACATGTCATCGGCCTTGCCCTCGTACACCATGCTGGCACTGCTCATCGGCGTGCCGCGCTTCCACAGCCTGGCGACGCGCGGGTAACCGGAGGTGGTCATGCTGCCATCGCCGAAATCGGTGTAGACGAACACCGTGTCGCGATCAATCCAGCCCAGCCCGCCCTTGGATTCGGGACGGAAGAAGCCGTCCTTGATCCAGGTCTTGCTGGTCAGGTCGAACTCACGGGTCACGTCGGCATCCGCGCCGCCGCGCGAGAGCGCGATCAGGCAGCGGCTGTAGTCCGGGCGCAGGCACTCCGCCCCGTGCCACACCCAGTTTTCGTTTTCCGCCTTGTTCAGCGCGTCCAGGTCCAGCACGGTTTCCCACTTCGGGGCCGGCTTGCGGTACTCGTCAAGCGTAGTGCGCCGCCACAGGCCGCGCTCATGCTGCTTGTCCTTCCAGAAGTTGTAGTAATGGTCACCGATCTTCTGCACGCCGGGAATCTTGGCGTCCGAATCGAGCACCTCGCGGATGCTGGCTTCCATCTGCTTGAACGCGGGGGTCTGGGCCAGCCGCGCCTCGGACTTGGCATTCTGCTGCTTCACCCAGTCCAGCGACCTGTCGCCGGTGACGTCTTCCAGCCAGGCGTAGGGGTCGGCCAGGGTATCAGCGGCCATGGCGGTACCTGCCGCGCCAGCGGACATCAGACCTGCCACCAGGCAGGCGGAAGCGAATCGGGACATTGCAGCTCCAGGCGGTCATATCTCACCGACGCTATCACACCGCCTGGCTGGCTCCCCCCTGTCGAAGGTCAGGGCGGGTCCGTCGAACCGGCACCCGCCCGCGGCGACGGGCCTGCGGGCCC
>NZ_RHPP01000330.1 GCF_003935715.1 Stenotrophomonas sp. 278
ATTTTAAGGGGGGGTTATCTCACCATCGGAATGAAAGCTTCAGCGAAGTCAATGTAATAATTAATCTCTTCAATACTATATCCAAAAACATTTTTTATTCTTTCGACGTTATTATCTTTATTCAACGCTTCTCTTACTTGATTCACTTTGTATTTACTACAACAGTTATCTGATAACAGATCCCTAATACCTACATAGCGAACGTATATCAAACGTTTAATTAATCCCTGAGTATAAGATGAATACTCTTCAATCTTTTCTGTATCATACTCTCTGCCATTGTCATTGATGATCATGCACTTACCACCTTTCACTTGCATCGAAGTTAGCGAAGCTTTCTATCTTCTTCTCTTGTTTATCTAACGCTGTAAGATATCTGCCATGAACTTCATTATGATGTTCAACACATAAACAAATAAGATTATCTAAATCTAAAGCTAAGTCAGGTCTATCCTTGACTTCCTTTATATGATGAACGTTCTCTACTCTATGATACTTACCTAGTCTTCTACACTC
>NZ_RHPP01000331.1 GCF_003935715.1 Stenotrophomonas sp. 278
GGATAATACTGTTTTAAATCTTTTAACATTTTTTCTGTTTTTATAATTATAGGTAGCGTATACAATTCCACAAAACTTATCTCTGTTGAGTTAAAAAGATTATATAAAAAAAGCCGAATGTTTTTAGGATTCCCTGTCAACTTGGGAGCGTCAATAATTTTGTGTAAATAAATTGTCCTCCTGCAAAATAATTAGTTACTCAGTAAACATTGAAACTAATGTATCGGTTACCTGTTGAAAACCTTTATGGCTTCTGTTTAGAAATTTTTGATTGTATGTATCAAAAATGCTGACTAGAAAGCGTTCTAGTGATTCTTCATTTTGAAACTGCTCTTTTCTACGGCTGTATCTTTTAATTTGCTTATTGAAAGACTCGATTAGATTGGTTGAGTAAATGGTTCTACGAATGCTAGGTGGAAAATCATAAAAAGTTAATAAGTCTTGGTTTTCTATGAGTGACTGCGTCACTTTAGGATAGTTTTTCTTCCATTTCTCAATCATGCCGGATAAGAAGG
>NZ_RHPP01000332.1 GCF_003935715.1 Stenotrophomonas sp. 278
GTTGACAAACGCCCCCGGGGCGGGCGCCCGGGGGCGGGGGGGGGCCCCCGGGGCGGCGCGGGGGGGGGCCGCCCCAAAAACCCCCGGGGGCCGGCCAACGGCCGGCGCTACCGGGGGTGTCGCGAACGGAATCAGATGCGCAACAAAAAAGGCCCGGATCGCTCCGGGCCTTTTCATTGGAGGGTACCGACCAACGGTCGGTACCTACCGGGTGTCGCTTATCAACCGCCCGGAGCAAACGCCAGGGTGCGGCGCGTGGTGACCGGGGCCGAGACCGGCTCGAACTTCCAGCGCTTCACGGCATTCAGGGCTTCGCGGTCGAACACGCGGGCCGGGTTGGCGCGCAGAACGCGGGCGTTGGTGACCGAGCCGTCGGTGCCGACGGTGATTTCCACCAGCACGTCACCGGAGGTGCCGGCGCGCAGGGCTTCCGGGGGGTAACGCGGGGCCGGGGTGCTGACTGCGCGCAGGTTGTTGGCCGCAGCGGCGGGGGCGGCCGCGCGGGACGCCGC
>NZ_RHPP01000333.1 GCF_003935715.1 Stenotrophomonas sp. 278
GAAGTAATCAGCTTCAAGAAATAAGAAGGAATTTACGAAAATTACTTCTCAAATTTTTGTGAAATTTCGGCTTATTTCCGAAGAAGCTACTTTTGGAACACCGTGTACCAGAGGTTGTGAAAAAGTCGCTAGTTTCGAGTAGTAAGAAAAATTTTGTGAAAATGGCTTTCTACATTTTTGCATAAATTTGGCTTAATACCGAGAAACTGGCTTTTGAACACCATTTATCGAGAGGTTGTGAAATCAGCGAATTGACCTGAGTATTAGAGAAACAAACGGAAAAATAGTTCCTCATATTTTGCCGTTTGTTGAGCTAATACCGAGGGTCAGCTGATTGAACACCGTTTAAGGAAGAGATTGTGAAAAAGTCGCTTAGTTTCGAGTATTAAGAAAAATTTTGTGAAAATGGATTTCTACATTTTTGCATAAATTTGGCTTAATACCGAGAAACTGGCTTTTGAATACCGTTTAAGGAAGAGGTTGTAAAATCAGCGGTTTGACCTGAGTATTAG
>NZ_RHPP01000334.1 GCF_003935715.1 Stenotrophomonas sp. 278
GGTGTATACTTTTTGTTTGATATCGTGACTGACGTGCCGGACGCACGTAGCGATCATCGGCGTTATGACTATATAAAGTATACTTTCGTTGATCCAGAAAGATACAAAGATTAAATAAAAAAATAACAAACAAACTCGCTTGAAATTCATTAGGTGAGTTTGTTTATTATTTTTTCTGCTTCTCGATTCATCAGCGCCATATCTGTTTTCGTAATGGTTTCATTAGGAATATAGTCAGCACATTTTCTTTTCTCTAACATTCTATACCCACTATTATGTATTCCTAAGGTATTCAATTCCTTAACTGTTGAAAACAAATTCCAAACGGTTTGGTGGCTTCCTTTTCCGCTACTTCCATTATAAATAATATCATAATTTTCTTTCAAATACTCATCAGATTTTTTAAAAGCACTGTAGTATGCTCTTGAAACAGCAGTTCTTCTATAAGATTCTTTAGAATTATATTTATCATCTGATTCAATTTGTTTGGAAATAGATAAATATTCATT
>NZ_RHPP01000335.1 GCF_003935715.1 Stenotrophomonas sp. 278
GCCACCAGTGCCGCGCCGCTGCCCCTGCCGGCCACGGCCATCGCGCCGGTGGCGGACGAGTTCGCGATCCGCGGCTCGCAGCTGGGCATGCCGTCGGGCGTGCTGACCCCCAATTTCGACCAGCAGCAGTCGGTGGATCGCGTACTGCAGCGACTGCGCATCGACGGTTGCCAGAACATCGCCAAGGCGATGCCGGGTGCACCGGCGGTGAACCCGAACGACCCCGCCGCGTACAAGCCGAAGACCGAGTTTGACAACACGCCCTGGCGCTTTGACATGAGCCAGAACGGCAAGCGCATGACCGCCGAGGAATTCGACGCCTGGATGAAGGCGCGGGGCGTGCGCGTGGTGAAGGCGCGTCCGGCCCCGGCCGCTGCAGCGGCTCCGGCTGCGGAAGCGCCGGCCGAGGCCAAGCCGGACAAGAAGTAAGTCGTCCCGCGCGACAGAGTGATGCGTACGCCCCGCCGCCCCCCTGCCGCGCCGACTGCCCGCCCACGCCGCGAAC
>NZ_RHPP01000336.1 GCF_003935715.1 Stenotrophomonas sp. 278
TCCAGCACCACCACCGGGGGCGCGGGACAGCCCGAGCTCAAACCCCTCGATTCGCTTGACGAGCTGCTGGAGCGGTTTGCGCTGGTGTACGGGCAGGGCGGCACGGTGTTCGATCATAAGGAACACATGCTGATGGCACTGGGCGACATGGGGCATGCGTGCGTGCGCCGCGAGCTGCACCGGGCCTGGATGGAACACCCCAGCCGATCCATCGTGCGCGTGCGCGAGGTCGACTTTGACCCGTCAGGGACCAAGCCAGGCGTCACCTGCAATCTGTTCGCCGGCTGGCCCACCACGCCCAAGGCCGGCGAATGCGGGAAGCTGCTGCACCTGCTCTGGCACATGTGCGGCGGTGAGGCCAATCAGAAGGCCCTCTACGACTGGGTCCTGAAGTGGCTGGCGTACCCGTTGCAGCACCCGGGGGCCAAGATGAAGAGCACCATCGTCATCCATGGCCCGCAGGGCACCGGCAAGAACATGTTCTTCGATGAGTACATGAA
>NZ_RHPP01000337.1 GCF_003935715.1 Stenotrophomonas sp. 278
TCCAGCACCACCACCGGGGGCGCGGGACAGCCCGAGCTCAAACCCCTCGATTCGCTTGACGAGCTGCTGGAGCGGTTCGCGCTGGTGTACGGGCAGGGCGGCACGGTGTTCGATCATAAGGAACACATGCTGATGGCACTGGGCGACATGGGCCATGCCTGCGTGCGCCGCGAGCTGCATCGGGCCTGGATGGAACACCCCAGCCGATCCATCGTGCGCGTGCGCGAGGTCGACTTTGATCCGTCAGGAACCAAGCCGGGCGTCACCTGCAATCTGTTCGCCGGCTGGCCGACCACGCCCAAGGCCGGCGAATGCGGGAAGCTGCTGCACTTGCTCTGGCACATGTGCGGCGGCGAGGCTAATCAGAAGGCGCTCTACGACTGGGTGCTGAAATGGCTGGCGTACCCGCTGCAGCATCCCGGAGCCAAGATGAAGAGCACCATCGTCATCCATGGCCCGCAGGGCACCGGCAAGAACATGTTCTTCGATGAGTACATGAA
>NZ_RHPP01000033.1 GCF_003935715.1 Stenotrophomonas sp. 278
GCGGTGCTGCGGCGTCCGCTGCGACTGCCCGCTGCCGCCGCGCCCCGCGTGCGCGATGTGGTGGGTTTCGAGATCGACCGGCAGACCCCGTTCGAACAGGCGCAGGTGCATTACGACGTGCGCGAAGGTGAACCGTTGGCGGACGGGCAGTTGCAGGTAGAACTGGTGGTCATTCCCCGCCAGGCAATGGAGCAGTGGCTGCAGCAGTCCGGCAGCTGGGCCGGCCTGCTGGCCGGCGTGGATGCCGACGATGGCAACGGCCAGCCGCTGGGGGTGAACCTGCTGCCAGCCTCGCAGCGCCACGTGGCGCGTGATCCGATGCGGCGCTGGAATCTGCTGCTGGGCTGCGCCACGGTGCTGCTGCTGGCATTGGCCGGCACGCAGCTGCTGGCCAACCGCGAAAACGCGGCCGACCAGCTGCGCGACCAGGTCAACGCCGCGGCGCGCGATGCACGCGCGGTTGCCGCCGAGCGCCAGCAGCTGCAGCAGTTGGTGGACGGCGCGGCCTTCCTGGAAGAAAAGCGCAGTGCCCAGCCCAGCACCCTGGAAGTGTGGAACGAGCTGACCCGCCTGCTGCCCGACGGCACCTACCTGGAAAAACTCTCGGTCGAAGGCCGCACCCTGCAGCTGATCGGGCTCAGTCGCGAAGCGTCGCAGCTGGTACCGCTGCTGCAGGCCTCGCCGTTGTGGACCAAGGTCAACCTGACCGGCGTGCTGCAGGCCGACGGCGGGGCTGGCGGTCGCGACCGTTTCACCCTGACCGCCGAGCTGCAGCCCCTGCCTGGCGCAACGCCCGCCCCGCCTGCTGCCACTCCTGCCACGGAGGTTGCCGATGGCAATGCTGCCGACGCGCCGTGACCGCTGGCTGGCGCTGGCCCTGCTGCTGGCCGCGCTGGTACTGGCCTACCTGCTGCTGGTACACCCGTGGTTTACCCGGCCGCTGCTGGACATCAACCAGGGCATCACCCAGCTGCAGGAACGGCAGCTGCGCGTGGATGCCCAGCTGCAGCAGCGCGATGCGGTTGAAAAACAGCTGCGGCAGGTGCGTGCCACCCTGGCGGGCCGCCCTGGTTTCCTGCGCGAGGCGACCGCGGAGTCGGCCGCCGCCGCACTGTCTTCGCGGCTGCAGGACGCGGTGGCCTCGGCCAGCCCGGGCAACCGCAGCTGCACCATCAGCAACCGCTCGCCGTTGACCGATACCGCGCGTGACGCAGCCTTCCCGCGGGTTGCGCTGCAGGTCCGGCTGCGCTGTGGCGTGCCGGAAATGGCGGCCGTGCTGCACACGCTGGAAACCGGCAGTCCGCGCCTGTTCGTCGGCAATCTGAATCTGCTCGCCCAGCGCTTCCAGCAATCGCCCAACGAAAGCGGTCTCGGCCTGGATGTGTCGTTTGAACTGGTCGGCTACCTGCAGCCGGGCATCGGGGCCGACGGCAGCGCGGCCGCACCGGCACCCATCAGCCCCGCCGTCGCGGCTCCCGAACCGACCGGCCTGGAGCCCACCGGCCTGCAGCCCACCGCCGATGGTCCCGGCGCGGCAATGGGCGCACCGACCGATCCGGCCGCCGCCGATGCCGCCTCCAGCCAACCGGTAGAGGAGGCTCCGCATGAAGATTGAGTGGGCGTCCCTGCGCAGCTGGTGGCTGGGCGGTGTGGCACTGTGGGCGGGGGCGATATGGGTGGCGACGCTGCTCGGACTCGGCGGGCGCATCGCGCCGCCCGACGCCGACGCACAGCAGACCCCGCGCCTGCCGGTGCTGGCTCCGGCCGCCCCCGACCGCATCACTTCGCCAGAGGCTTATGCCGACATCGCCGCGCGACCGCTGTTCGCGGAAGATCGCAAGCCGCGCCCGTATCTGCTCGGCGGTGCCGAAGCGGGTGCCAGCAGCAGCGCGGTCACCCTGACCGGCGTGCTGCTGACCTCTGAATTCGGCATGGCCATCCTCACCACCGACCAGAAGCAATCGTTGCGGTTGCGCCTGAACGGTGAAGCGGTGAACGGCTGGCAGCTGCTGGCACTCGAACCGCGCAGCGCCACCGTCACCGGTCCCGGTGGCACGCAGACGCTGGAACTGGTGACCTTCAGCGGGCAGGGCGGCGAGCCGCCGACGGTGCTGGGCACCGCTGCTGCGCGTCCAGGTCAGCCCACTGCAACGCCGGTGCCACCGCCGCCTGCCAACGGACCGCCAGCGACGCGCTTCACCGGCAACAGTCCCGCACCGGCCCCTGCGCCGGCTCCTGCACCGGCACAGAATGCCGGCAACCCGGCTGCGCAGGGACCCAGCGAAGCGCAGATGCAGGCCATCCGCGCCCGCATCCAGGCGCGTCGCCAGCAACTGCAGCAGCAACAGCAACAGTCACAGCGACCGCCCGCGGGCGGCTCCGGTCAAAACCCTTAGAGTGAACGCATGACCTTGCGCCTATTTTCTCTTTCATTCGCGGCCGCCCTGCTGGTGGGCTGCGCCACCGTGCCGGCACCGGAAGTGCGCCGCGATGCCGTACTCGACGGCACCCATCAGGTGGCAGCCGGCGATGGTTCCCACGACGGCGTCGATACCCAGGCGCTCGGCAGCGAGGGCAGTCCGCAGGCGGTGATCCGCCGCGGCACCGGCACCATGATCAACCGCAGTGCCGCATCAGCCCCGTCGCCGGCGCTGTCACAGGCCAGTACCGGCAGCGCCACGTTCAACTTCGAAGGTGAGTCGGTGCATGCGGTGGTCAAGGCGATCCTGGGTGACATGCTCGGCCAGAACTACGTCATCGCCCCCGGTGTGCAGGGCACCGTGACCCTGGCCACGCCCAAGCCGGTGTCTTCGGCACAGGCGTTGAACCTGCTGGAAATGGTGCTCGGCTGGAACAACGCACGCATGGTCTACAGCGGCGGACGCTACAACATCGTGGCGGCCGACCAGGCGCTGGCCGGGACGGTCGCCCCCAGCACCGCACCGCCGGCCAACGCACGCGGTTTCGAGGTGCGGGTGGTGCCGCTGCAGTACATTTCGGCCACCGAGATGAAGAAGGTGCTGGAGCCATACGCGCGGCCCAACGCCATCGTCAATGTCGACAGCGGCCGCAACGTGATCACCCTGGGCGGCACCCGCGCGGAACTGGAAAACTACCTGCGCACCGTGGAGATCTTCGACGTCGACTGGCTGTCGGGCATGTCGGTCGGCGTGTTCCCGATCCAGACCGGCAAGGCCGAGCAGGTCGCCGCCGATCTTGAGAAAGTGTTCGGCGAAGAAAGCAAAACGCCCAGCGCCGGCATGTTCCGTTTCCTGCCGCTGGAAAATGCCAATGCCGTGCTGGTGATCACACCGCAGGCACGTTATCTGGACCAGATCCAGCAGTGGCTGGAGCGGATCGATACCGCCGGTGGCAATGCGCGGCTGTTCTCCTACGAGCTGCGCTACGTCAAGGCCAAGGACCTGGCCGAGCGCCTGGCTGAAGCCTTCGCCAGCGAAGGTGGGCGCAGCGGTCGCACCGGCGGCGGGTCGCTGGCACCGGGTGCCATCGTGCAGGAGTTGAGCAGCCGCGACGGGACCAGCGGCGGCAGCCTGGACAACACCACGCTCGGCGGCAGCGGCACCGGCCGCAACGGTGGACTGGGCGACGGCACCATGAACCTGCCGCAGCGCCAGTCGGGCAATGCCAGCTTCAATCTGGAAGTGCAGGGCGACAGCGTCGGCGTTTCGGCGGTGGAAGAAACCAACACCCTGCTGGTTCGCTCCACGCCGCAGGCGTGGCGCTCGATCCGCGAGGTGATCGAGAAGCTCGACGTGATGCCGATGCAGGTGCATATCGAAGCGCAGGTGGCCGAAGTGGCGCTGACCGGCGACCTCAGCTACGGCGTGAACTGGTTCTTCGAGCAGGCAGTGACCACCGGCAAGACCGAGAGCGGCATCGACCTGCCCAGCGCCCTGGGCCGTTCAATCTGGGGCAGCATCTCCGGTCAGGTCGGCGAAGGCGGGCTCGGCTGGACCTTCCTGGGCAAGAACGCCGCCGCCGTGGTCACCGCGCTGGACAAAGTGACCAACCTGCGCCTGCTGCAGACGCCCTCGATCTTCGTGCGCAACAACGCCGAGGCCACCCTGAACGTGGGCACCCAGATTCCAATCAACTCGGTATCGGTGAACACCGGTGTCGGCGGCGACAACACCTACAGCCAGGTGCAGTACCTGGACACCGGCGTGATCCTGAAGGTGCGTCCGCGCATCACGCGCGATGGCGTGGTGTTCCTGGACATCGTGCAGGAGGTCAGTTCCGCCGGTGCGGTGCCGGCCGGCTGCGACCCCGCGCGCAGCACCTGCAATCCGCCGATCAACACCCGCAAGATCTCCACCGAGGCGGCGGTGCAGAGCGGTGACACCATCATGCTGGCCGGGTTGATCACCAACCAGGATGAAGACGGCTCCAATGGCGTACCGGGCCTGAGCCGGATTCCGGTGCTGGGCGCACTGTTTGGCAGGAAAACCCAGAACAGCGGGCGTTCGGAAGTGATCGTGCTGCTGACCCCGACCATCGTGCGCAACGCGCAGGAGTCGCGCAGCCTGACTGACGAGTACAGCAATCGCTTCCGCGCGATGGAGCCGTTCCCGACCCGCAAGGCGACCAACTAAGCGGCGCAACCGGCTGCCGCCTTCGCAGCCGGGCTGTTACCCTGCGCGTGGATGCCACGCGTTGGGGGACGGATGGGGACAGTCGTGTTGCTGCCGATCGGCGTGGATGACACCGCGCTGGACCGGTGCCTGGGTGCGCTGGATGCGGGCACTGCGGCCGGCACGGCGATCTGGCTCGCCGACGACGGCCAGGCCGGCCCACGCGCACAGGCGGTGATCGAACACTGGCTGGCGCACACGCCGCTGCAGGCCGAATACACCCGCCGCGCGCGCGCGATCGGCGAGGTGGCGCACCTGGACGAGATGCTGCGCGCCTGCGATGGCACCGACGTGGTGGTGCTCGCCCCGGATGCGGTGCCGGCACCGGGCTGGCTGCAGCAGCTCGAGGCCTGTTTCGCCCGCGACGCCTCAATCGGATCTGCAACTCCTTGGTGCAACGCCGGCGAAACGGCGGCGTGGCCGCGGCTGGGCGAGATCAACCCGGTGCCGGACCACCTGGATGCGATGGCCCAGGCCTGTGCGGCGCTGCCCAGCCTGCATCCGGAACTGCCTTCGGCGGTAACGCATGCCGTGCTGCTGCGGGCCAATGCCCGGCGCAAGGCAGGCGGCCTGGACATGCACAGCTATGCGTCGTGGAGTGCCGCGCTGATCGACCTGAGCCTGCGCATGGCCGGTCTGGGCTGGCGCAATGCGTTGTGCGAGAACGCTTTCGTGGCACGTGAGGGCGAGTCGCAGGCGCAGGAAGGCGACATGGAAGCCCTGGGCACGCGCTGGCCGGCCTGGCCACCGCGGCTGGCCGGATTTCTGATGGCCGACCCGCTGCGGGCCACCCGCGAAGCGCTGCAGCACCTGCGGCAACAGGCGATAATGCCGCGCTCGCAGGGCGATCTGTTTGCCGCGCCCGTTCCGCCTGATCCGGAGTGACCCGTTTGACCGCCCGCATTGCCGCCATCATTGTCAGCTATCAGAGTGCCAGCACGCTGGATGCCTGCCTGACCCGCCTGCGGGCTGCGCAGGACATCGCTGAAATCCGGGTCGTGGACAACAATTCCGACGATGGCACGCTGGACATCGTGCAGCGCCACGCCAGCGCCGATCCGCGCCTGCACTTCATCGCGAACCCGGACAACCCGGGCTTCGCCGCCGCCAACAACCAGGGCGTGGCCGACAGCCGTGCGCCCTGGCTGGCGTTCATCAATCCGGATCTGATGGTGGCCCCGGAGACGCTGGCACAGCTGCGCGCGCGCGGCGAGGTGCTGGGCGACTGCGTGCTGGGCGTGGAGCAGGTGGACGAGGCGGGCGTGCCCGATGCAGCGGTGCGTCGCCGTGACCCGGACTTCGCCGCGATGCTGCGCCATCCGGGGCAGGGCGCGAAGCTGGCGCTGCCGGCCGATCCGGCACAGTCCCTGCAGACGGTGCCGGCGCTGTCCGGCGCATTGCTGCTGATGCCGCGCGCGCTGTTCGACCGTATCGGCGGCTGGGACGCTGGCTACCGGCTGCATGCCGAAGACCTCGATCTGTGCCGCCGTGCGCGCGAGGCCGGTGCGGTGGTTGCCATTGCCAACGATCTGCGCGTGACGCACGTGCGCGGCGTCTCCAGCCGCTCGCGGCCCTTCTTCGTGGAATGGCACAAGCACCGCGGTCTGTGGCGCTACTTCCGCAAGTTCGAAGCCTCGCAGCGCAGCCTGCCGGTGCAGCTGGCCGTGTGGGGCGCGATCTGGGCGCACGCGGCGGCCCAGATTCCCCGCATCCTCACCCGGTAGGTACCCACCGTTGGTGGGTACATGGGTTCATAATCCCCCCATGATCATCCAATCCCTGCTCGACACCGACCTGTACAAATTCACCATGATGCAGGCGGTGCTGCATCAGTATCCCGGCGCGCAGGTGCAGTACCGGTTCAAGTGCCGCACGCCCGGCATCGACCTGGCAGCGTACATCGACCAGATCAACGCCGAGATCGATCACCTGTGCACGCTGCGCTTCACCGACGAAGAGCTCGACTACATGCGCGGGCTGCGTTTCGTGAAGCCGGACTTCGCCGACTTCCTCGGCCTGTTCCACCTGGACCGCAAGTACATCGACCTGCGCCCGTCGGCGACGGTACCGGGCGAGATCGAGCTGGACATCACCGGTCCGTGGCTGCACACCATTCTGTTTGAAGTGCCGTTGCTGGCGATCATCAACGAGGTCTGGTTCCGCAACACCAGCACCCCGGACTACGCCGAAGGCGAGCGCCGCCTGCAGGCCAAGACCGCGCTGCTGCGGGACACGCCGGGCTTCGAGCTGTGCCGCATTGCCGACTACGGCAGCCGTCGCCGCTACTCGCGCGACTGGCATGCCCGCATGCTGCCGCAGTTGCGCGACGCACTGGGCCCGCAGTTCGTCGGTACCAGCAACGTGCACTTCGCGCGGCTGTATGGCATGACCCCGCACGGCACCATGGCACACGAGTACCTGCAGGCCTTCCAGGCGCTGGGGCCGCGGCTGCGCGATTCGCAGGTGGCCGCATTGGAATCGTGGGCGCGCGAATATCGAGGTGACCTGGGTATCGCACTGTCGGACGTGGTCGGGCTGGATGCGTTTCTGCGCGACTTCGACATGTACTTCTGCAAGTTGTTCGATGGCGTGCGCCACGATTCGGGTGACCCGTTCGCGTGGGGCGACCGCATGCTGGAACACTTCCAGCAGCGGCGCGTTGACCCGCGCAGCAAGGTGCTGGTGTTCAGCGACGGGCTGAACATTGAAAAGGTGATGCGTCTGTTTGACTACTTCCGCGGCCGCTGCCAGGTGGCATTCGGGGTGGGCACGCACCTGACCAACGACCTGGGGCCGACGCCCTTGAACATCGTGATCAAGATGGTCCGCTGCAACGGCCAGCCGGTGGCCAAGCTGAGTGATTCGCCGGGCAAGAGCATGTGCGACGATCCGGGGTATCTGGCGTACCTGCGCCAGGTGTTTGAATTACCGCCCGAATGACGGATCGCGTGGGCCGGCCAACGGCCGGCGCTACCGGTCAGGTTGGTTGCATCGGTAGCGCCGGCCGTTGGCCGGCCCTCCGTCATTCCAACGCATACCGCAGGACAAATAACCCGGCCACCAGCCACACCGCCGGGTGCACATTCCGCCAGCGCCCGGTACCCGCTTTCAGTACCGCATAGGCGATGAACCCGAACGCCAACCCATTCGCAATCGAATAAGTAAACGGCATCGCCAGCGCACATAGCGCGGCAGGCACCGACTCGGTCAGATCACCCCAGTCCACATCCACCAGCTCACGCAGCATCAGCCCAGCGACGAACAGCAGCGCCGGGGCGGTGGCATAACCGGGCACCATCGCCGCCAGCGGCGAAAACAGCAGGGCGGCCAGGAACAGCGCGGCCACCACCAGCGCGGTCAGCCCGGTACGGCCACCGGCCTGAACCCCAGAGGCGCTTTCAGCAAACGCGGTGGTGCTGCTGGTGCCCAGCATCGAGCCGGCGACAATGGCGGTGCTGTCGGCGAGCAGGGCACGACCAAAGCGCTTCTGTGCACCGGGCAGCTTCAGCAGGCCCGCGCGTCCGACCACGCCGTAGAGCGTGCCGGTGGCGTCGAATACTTCGACCAGCACGAACACCAGCACCACCTGCAGCAATACGGCCAGCGGCGCGCCGCCGTCGTGGTGGAGCAGGCCGGGCAGATCGAGCTGCAGGAAGGTCGGAGCGAGGCTGGGCGGCAGCGACACCAGCCCTTGATACTGCACGTCGCCCAGCGCCCACGCGGCGGCAGTCACGGCCAGGATGCCAATCAGAATCGCACCGCGCACCCTGCGTGCTTCAAGAATGGCGATCAGCAGGAACCCGGCCAGGGCCAGCAGCGGCGGCGCGGTGTTGAGTGGTCCCAAGGTCACCAGCGTATCGGCGTTGGCAACGATGACGCCGGACTTCTGCAGGGCAATGATGGCCAGGAACAGGCCGATGCCGGCGACGATGGCGGCGCGCAGCGAAGTCGGAATGCCCGCCACCAGCCAGGCGCGCACGCCGGTCAGCGACAACGCCAGAAACACCAGCCCACTGATGAACACCGCGCCCAATGCCTGCTGCCACGGCAGCCCGGCGGCACCCACCACGGTGAACGCAAAGAACGCATTCAGGCCCATGCCCGGAGCCATGCCGACCGGGAAGTTGGCGGCAAACGCCATCACCACCGACCCCAACGCGGCGGCCAGACAGGTGGCCACGAACACCGCCCCCGGATCCATGCCGGTGGTGGCGAGGATGTCCGGATTGACGAACACGATGTACGACATCGTCAGGAAGGTGGTCAGCCCAGCCAGCAGTTCGGTACGCACCGAGGTGCCGTGTTGCTGGAGCTCAAACAGGCGTTCAAACAAGTTCATGGTCAGGCCCAGGTATCGCGGATCGGTTCGGGGGACGCCGCTGTTGCCATCCGTATTGCGAAATCTATCGGGGAGCGGGCCGGATGTCCTCCGGAGGGACACTCCACGGCATGGATGCCGTGGAGTAGCCTACATGGACGTACTTGCGGCGTGTCCCGGAGCGAGGGCATCCGGCCCGCTCCCGCATGTGGTAATCAAAACGCCGCTCTTCGCGCAGAATCAATCGAAGCGTGAAACAAACCGGCCGCGCAGTGCGCGGCCGGTAGCTGATTACTTCAGTGCCTTGAAGCGCAGGCGCTTCGGGGCGGCGTCGTCGCCCATGCGGCGGCGCTTGTCTTCTTCGTACTCGCGGTAGTTGCCCTGGAAGAACTCCACGTGCGAGTCGCCTTCGAACGCCAGGATGTGGGTCGCGATGCGATCCAGGAACCAGCGGTCATGCGAAATGACGAAGGTGTTGCCCGGGAACTCCAGCAGCGCATCTTCCAGCGCACGCAGGGTTTCGATGTCCAGGTCGTTGGACGGTTCGTCGAGCAGCAGCACGTTGCCACCCTGCAGCAGGGTCTTGGCCATGTGCAGACGACCGCGTTCACCGCCGGACAGCGAGCCCACCATCTTCTGCTGGTCCTGGCCCTTGAAGTTGAAGCGGCCGATGTAGGCGCGCGACTGGATCTCGATGCCGTTGATGTTCAGGATGTCCAGGCCACCTGCGATTTCCTGGAACACGTTGTGGTTGCCTTCCAGTGCGTCACGGCTCTGGTCGACGTAGGACAGCTTCACCGTCGGACCGACCACGATCTCGCCCGAATCCGGCTTTTCCTGGCCGGTGATCATCTTGAACAGGGTCGACTTACCGGCACCGTTCGGGCCGATGATGCCCACGATCGCGCCGGCCGGAACCAGGAAGCTCAGGTCGTCGAACAGCAGGCGGTCGCCGAACTTCTTCGACACGTTCTTGAACTCCATCACCGAGTTGCCCAGGCGTTCGCCCGGCGGGATGAAGATTTCATTGGTTTCGTTGCGCTTCTGGTAGTCCACCGACTGCAGCTCTTCCAGGCGGGCCAGACGGGCCTTGCCCTTGGTGCGACCACCCTTGGCGTTCTGGCGCGACCATTCCAGTTCCTTCTGGATCGCTTTCTGGCGGGCCTTTTCCTGGTTGTCTTCCTGCTTCAGGCGCTCGTCCTTCTGCATCAGCCATTCGGTGTAGTTGCCCTTCCACGGAATGCCGCGGCCGCGGTCCAGTTCCAGGATCCACTCGGCGGCGTTGTCCAGGAAGTAGCGATCATGGGTCACCGCCACCACGGTGCCGGTGTAGCGGGCCAGGAACTGTTCCAGCCATTCCACCGACTCGGCGTCGAGGTGGTTGGTCGGTTCGTCGAGCAGCAGCATGTCCGGCTTCTGCAGCAGCAGGCGGCACAGTGCCACGCGGCGCTTTTCACCACCGGACAGCTTGCCGATCACGGCATCCCACGGCGGCAGGCGCAGCGCGTCGGCGGCCACGTCCAGCTGGTTTTCCAGGGTGTGCGCGTCGCCGGCAGCCAGGATGGCTTCCAGGCGTTCCTGTTCCTTGGCCAGCGCGTCGAAATCCGCGCCTTCCTCGGCGTAAGCCAGGTACACCGCGTCCAGCGCGGCCTGGGCCTGCAGCACTTCGCCGACGCCTTCCTCGACGGCTTCACGCACGGTCTTGGTCGGGTCCAGCTCCGGTTCCTGGGCCAGGTAGCCGACCTTGATGCCGGCCTGCGGGCGGGCTTCACCCTCGAAATCGGTGTCCACGCCGGCCATGATCTTCAGCACCGTCGACTTGCCGGCACCGTTCAGGCCCAGCAGGCCGATCTTGGCCCCCGGGAAGAACGACAGCGAGATGTCCTTGATGATCTGCCGCTTGGGCGGGACCACCTTGCTGACGCGGTTCATGGTGTAGATGTATTGCGAGGACATGGGCTCTCCGAGGGCGCAATCCTGCGCCCGTTCCGTCAGGAACAGTCGCAGTGGGAATTGGGATGTCGCCAATTATAGCCGGAAGCGGTGACAACCGCCGGACAGCTCGGCCGGTGGGGCTTGCCGCCGCCTGAATGGGCCGTCAAGCGGGGAGAAATGGAAACCGTTTCCAGCCGGAAACCGTTCAGACGCCGTCCGCATGATGGAAAGCGTCACTTCCCACCCAGCGAGAAACGCCATGCGCATGAATCGAATTGTGGTCGGTACCGTTGCCGCGCTGCTGGCAGTGGGAACCGTCGCCCCGGCTTTTGCCGACGACCACCGCGGTCGCGGCCACGGCCACGACCGCCGCGAGTGGCGCGATGACCGTCGCGAACGGCGGGACGACCGCCGTGAGTGGCGTGATGATCGCCGGGAATGGCGCGATGATCGCCGCGAGGCCCGCCATGACCGTCGCTACTACAGCCCCGGCTACTACCACCGTCCGGCCCCGCCGCCGCGCGTGGTCTATCGCCCGGCTCCGCGCCCGGTCTACGGCTACGGCTGGCAGCGTGGGCACCGCTACCGGGATTACTACCGGGGCCCGGTCTACGTGGTCAACGATTACGGCCGCTATTCCGTCCGTCGTCCGCCGCACGGCCACCACTGGATCCGCGACGACCGCGGCAACCTGCTGCTGGTCGCGATCGCCACCGGGATCATCGCGGACTTCGTTATCAACGGGCGTTGATCGGGTTCCTGCAAACGGCGGCGTTTCAATTCATCCGTGCTGGGGAGGCCGTCAGGCAGCCCCGCTCCGGGACACGCCGCAAGTACGTCCATGTAGGCTACTCCACGGCATCCATGCCGTGGAGTGTCCCTCCGGGGACTACCTGACGGCCTCCCCTCATGCATCGCGCAATGCGGCCGGAACAATCCACTTCGCCGCAGGGGATGGCCGGTAGCGTCGGTCGACAGACGACGGCCGTGAAATGATCAACATCCGGTAACGCATGACCCCAAATCGACACCGGTGTTGATCCGGCATTTTCCGTGGCCACCGACCCGCCAAACCTGGAAACCGCTGCCCCCCGGCTGTTCGCCAGAATGCAAAAGGGGTGCCGGGCAAAGCCCGGCACCCCCACATACTGCGTGCAATCGCAATGCAGTTCGAGCGTTAGAACCCGACCGACCAGTCCAGCTGCGCGCCCAGCTCGCGCTGGTCGCCACCACGACGGCCCTGCACCTGCAGCGAGACGCGGCTGTTGGCACTGGGGCTGATCGCCACGCCCAGCTGCGCCAGCGCCGTGCTGCGCGCCAGCGGCGTCCCCGCGATGCTGAAGTCGCGCGTGCCGGCCACGAAACGGGCATCGGCCACCGGCAGACGGTCGCCGTCGGCGTATTGCCAGCCGACCCGCGCGGTCAGCACCGCACGATCGCGCTGGCCGCCGCTGATGTCCCAGTCGGCCTTCAGCGCTGCAACGCCTGTGCGGTAATCACTGTCTGCCGAGCCGATCACCAGCGCGCTGTCACCGCCACGTTCCTGGCTGCCATCGCTGTCCAGATTCACCTGCGCCAGCTCGATTTCCGGCGTGAGCTGCAGGCGCGAAGCCTGGAAGGTCCAGCCTGCACGCACAAAAGCCGTGGTGCCGGTGGCGTCTTCGCGTGCGGTCAGGGTCTCGCTCAGCGTGCTGCCCACCTGCGCGGTGCGGGTGCTGTCGGTGCGGTAGTCCGCGCGGGTCACGCCGCCACGCAGGCGCAGACCTTCCCACTGGTACGCCGCATACACGCCGTACTCGGTGCTGTCCGTCTCGGCGTGGCCGGTACCGCTGCGCAGGCGCGTTTCCAGACGCTGCTGGCCTGCGGCGACGCCCACTTCCAGCGCTTCGCCGACCTGCCAGCCGGCACCGGCCATCAGGCCGTCCTGCGACACGCGCGTCGCCGTGCTGTTGGAGGTGGCATCGGTGCGCTGCTGACCACCGCTGCCGGCGAGCCACACGCGCACGCCCGGCGCAATGTCGCCGCTGATCGCGCGGCCATCCAGATGACGGTCGATGCCGTCATGCAGGAAGCGGTTCTGCAGCAGGCTGCCGCGATGGGTGGCATGCACCTCACCGCTCAGGCTGTCGAAGGCCGGCACCACCTGCGGTACTTCCAGGCGCACCACGGCGTCATAGACCGCGTTGCCTTCGCCGAGCGCTTCCACCGCGCCGGCCACTTCCTTCTGGTTGGGGTTGACCACCACGTCCGGGAACGCGAGCTGCACGTCCGGCATCGACACGTCGTTGCGGGCCATGGTCAGGTAGACGTTGTTGGCGTCGTAGCTCAGGGTCGGGTCGAGGAAGGCCAGGTTGCTGGTCACGCCCGAGAACGTGCCGTCAACGCCGCCTGCAGCGGTCAGCAGGTGGTAGCGGGTGGACGGTGCCCAGTCGCCGTCGGTGGCCACGGCCACGGTGTTGGCCTGGCCCAGCAGGGCGCTGCCGCCGACCGACACGAAGTCACTCGCACCGTTCGCCGCCAGGTCCACCTGGAAGGTCGAGCTGTCGTCAAAGTTGAGCACGCCGGCGATGTCCAGGCGGCTGATCGTCGCGCCGATGTTGCTGCCCGGCGACAGGGTGCTGCCGCCGCTGACGAATACGTTGCCAAGGCTGCCGTTGCCGGTCAGCCAGCCACCACGGGTGACCTGCACGTCGCCACCGAGCGAACCGGTCACGTTGAGCTGGCCACCGTTGATCACGGTGGTGCCGGTGAAGGCGCTACTGTCGCCACTCAGGGTCAGCGAATGACGGCCCTGGCGCAGGAAGCCGCTGCCGCTGATCTGGCCGGCGTAGCTCAGCACGCGGGTGGTGTCGGTCTCGAAGGTGGCACCACTGCCGATCTCGATGTTGCCGCCGTTGAGCGCGTTGCCGGTGACGCGCAGGGTGCCTGCTTCCACGCGGGTCTCGCCCACGGTGCCGCCGCCCAGGGTCAGGGTGCCGGTACCGGTCTTGGTCAGTGCGTTGCCATTGTTGCCACTGACGTTGCCCGACAACGTGGCACTTTCGGTGCCGTCAACGTTGACCGCCACGTCCCCCTGCAGGTCCACCGAGTTGCTGAGGTTCACGCCGTCGAACAGGCTCAGCGAGGTGCCGCCGGCCATCCCCAGCCAGCCACCGCCCAGCGCCTGGCTGCCGCCCACCACCAGAGCACCGTCGTCAACCTGCAGACCGCCCGTCCATGCGCTGTTGTCGACGTTGGCCAGGTTCAAGGTGGCGATGCCGGTCTTGGTCAGACGGCCGGTGCCGCTGATCGTGCCGCGCACCAGCACGGACTGGTCGGCGTCCAGCACGGAATCCGCGCCAACCTTGATTTCGCTGTCCACGCGCAGTGCGGTGCTGGCACGCAGCGTGCCGCCATTGAGCTCGACCCAGCCCATTCCATTGGCACCGGTGGTGATGGTGGCGAAGCTGCCCGCGCCGGTCATGTCCAGCGTGGCACCCGGGCCCAGCAACACATATCCGGCACCGAAGTTGCCTTCGCCCAGGGCGATGTTCCCGCGTACGGTAGCCACTGCGCCATCGCGTACGTCGAAGCGACCGTAGCCGTTCACGCCCAGGCGCAGCGCGCCACTGGCCCAGGTCGTACCAGCATCGGAGATCAGCGCGGTGCCGACGCCCGACGAGGTCAGGCCGAAGGTGATGTTGTTGAACTGACCTGCGGCCCCGTCGCGCAGCTCGATCGAACCCACGCCCGCGTTGCCGACGGTCATTGTGGTGCCACTGTGGGTGAAGGTGGAGCCGTCGCCGGTCACCAACAGGCTGCCACGCGAACGATTGCTGGCGTTCAGCGCCAGATTGCCCAGCAGCAGGTCGCCACCGACTTCCGCAGAGGCACCGTTGCCCACGGTGAGTGTGCCCTGTCCGTATTCGCCCAGGGTCAGTTTCGTGCTGTTGAACCAGCGACTGCCGGCACCACTGATCACGGCACTGCCGACGGCGGGCCGGGTGTTGCCGACGATCGCCGCCTGGCTGGTCATCTGGGCACCGGCGGAAACCTGTACCGTGCCGTTTCCTTCGTTACCGAGGAACAGGTTGCGGCCAGTATGGAACAGCGAGTCGGTGCCGGTCACGGTGAGCAGTCCGCGCCCGGTGGGGCCCGCACCGATGTAGGAATCGGTTCCCATGGTGAGCACGCCTCCTTGATCGATATCGACCTGGCCGTAGCCGAGGTGGCCGACCCCGATGGTCGTCAGCGAGGTCCAGCGCGAGCCCGCTCCGGAAATGGTCACGCGACCATCGGCGGTGGCGGAGGTGCCGGCACGGTCGCCGGTGCCCACGAAGATGGTGGCCGAGGTCAACTGACCGCCGCCGGAGATCGCCAGGTTGCCGCGGCTGGTGTAGCCGACGTGGATGTGAGCGGTCTGCTCGCCCTGTGCGGTGACTTCGGCAGTGCGGAGGCCGTCGATGTAGGCGGCGGCCGAATTGCTGGTGGGCTCGCCGAATTCCCAGTTGCCGCCCAGGCCCCAGCTGTTGTCGATGGTGCCGCGGAACTCGTTCCAGCCGTTGAGGCCGGCGAACGCTGAGGGCGCGAAGCAGCCCAGAGCAATCGCGGTGGAGAGAGCGGCCAGCTGCGGCGCACGGCGCGCGGCGGAGGACGAGACGGTGCTGCGGCTGCGGGCGAATTCGGACACAACCTGCACGCACTTCAGCGCGTGATTGAAGACCACGCGATACACATGATTCACAAGCCAACCCCTGTTTGAAAGAAAACGATTCCCTGGGTTGGCAATAACGGCCGCCGGCTGAACGTCTTTAAGTTTCGAGATCAATTAAACTGAACAATTCAAGGAACGGCGTCCCAATTCAGCTATTTGGCCGGATGTGCACAGCCGCCTGCCGGGCCCTCCGGCACGGGCCAGCCCGGCCTGCCGGCCTTACAATGGAAGGCTGCCGTTCCCCTCACCCTGCCTGGAGTAAGCGATGTTCCCGCGTGACGTCCGCATCGAAACCTACGATCCCGAACTGGCCAAGGCCATGGCTGCTGAAGTCCAGCGCCAGGAAGACCATGTGGAGCTGATCGCCAGCGAGAACTACACCAGCCCGGCGGTGATGGAAGCCCAGGGCAGCCAGCTGACCAACAAGTACGCCGAGGGCTACCCGGGCAAGCGTTACTACGGCGGTTGTGAGTACGTGGACGTGGCCGAACAGCTGGCCATCGACCGCCTCAAGCAGCTGTTCGATGCCGATTACGCCAACGTGCAGCCGCACAGCGGCTCGCAGGCCAACCAGGCGGTGTACTTCGCCCTGCTGCAGCCGGGCGACACCATCCTCGGCATGAGCCTGGCCCACGGCGGTCACCTGACCCACGGAGCCAAGGTCAATGCGTCGGGCAAGATCTTCAACGCCGTGCAGTACGGGGTGAACGAGCAGGGCCTGATCGATTACGACGAAGTCGAGCGCCTGGCACTGGAGCACAAGCCGAAGATGGTCGTGGCCGGTTTCTCGGCCTACTCGCAGGTGATCGACTGGGCACGCTTCCGCGCCATTGCCGACAAGGTCGGGGCCTACCTGTTCGTGGACATGGCCCACGTGGCCGGCCTGATCGCTGCTGGCGTCTACCCGAGCCCGCTGCCGCATGCGCACGTGGTCACCTCGACCACCCACAAGACCCTGCGCGGCCCACGTGGCGGCATCATCGTGGCCAAGGGCGCGGGCGAGGAAATCGAGAAGAAGCTGCAGTCGGTGGTGTTCCCGGGCATCCAGGGTGGCCCGCTGATGCACGTCATCGCCGCCAAGGCCGTGGCATTCAAGGAAGCGCTGGAGCCGGGCTTCAAGACCTACCAGGCCCAGGTCGTGAAGAACGCCCAGGCGATGGCCACCACCCTGATCGCGCGTGGCTACAAGATCGTCTCCGGTGGTACCCAGAACCACCTGATGCTGGTCGACATGATCGGCAAGGACGTGTCCGGCAAGGACGCGGAAGCCGCGCTGGGCAAGGCCCACATCACCGTCAACAAGAACTCGGTGCCGAACGACCCACGCTCGCCGTTCGTGACCTCGGGCCTGCGCCTGGGCACCCCGGCCGTGACCACCCGTGGCTACACCGAGCAGGACTGCGTCGAGCTGGCCAACCTGATCGCCGACGTGCTGGATGCACCGGCCGACGAGGCCGTGATCGCCCGCGTGCGTGACGCGGTCAGCGCGCAGTGCCGCAAGTACCCGGTCTACGGGTAATGCCAAGGGCCGCCGGGTTCGCCCGGCGGCCTTCGCGGCCCGGTCGGAACCGGCCGCCATTTGCTGTGAACGGGGCTTCTCAGGTACCTTTGCGACGCTGCGGTGACCGCAGCATGACGATTTTTCGATGCAAGGCGCTTCATGCACTGTCCGTTCTGCCAGCATGCCGATACCCGGGTGATTGACTCGCGCGTCTCTGAAGACGGCGCGACAATCCGCCGTCGGCGTGAGTGCGAGGCCTGTAACGAGCGCTTCAGCACGCTGGAAACCATCGAATTGAAGCTGCCGGCCATCGTCAAAAGCGACGGCAGCCGGGAAGCCTTCGACCCGCGCAAGCTGCGGGTGGGCTTCGACCGCGCGCTGCAGAAGCGTGCCGTGCCGGAAGAGAAGATCGAGCTGGCCGTGCGCGCGGTGATGCACCAGCTGCGCATCTGCGGCGAGCGCGAAATTCCCTCGATCAAGGTCGGCGAGTTCGTGATGAACGAGCTGCGCAAGCTCGACCATGTGGCCTACGTGCGCTTCGCTTCGGTGTACCGCAGCTTCGAGGACGTGGCTGATTTCCGCGAGGAAATCGAGAAACTCGAACGCGACCTGCCGGCCAGCACCGAGCAGCTTCAGCTGCTGGGCGATGTGATTGCGCTGACCAAGAAGAAGAAAGGCTGATTGACGCGATACCATCGCGTCCATGACCTTCTCCGCACTCGACCACCTGCACATGGCCCGCGCGCTGCGCCTGGCCGAACGCGCTGCCTATACCACGCGCCCCAATCCCATGGTTGGCTGTGTCATCGCCCTTGGCGAGCAGGTGGTGGGTGAGGGCTGGCACCAGCGCGCCGGTGGGCCGCATGCGGAAATCCATGCACTGCGTGCCGCGGGCGACGCGGCACGCGGGGCCACCGCCTACGTCACCCTTGAGCCCTGTGCCCATTACGGCCGCACGCCGCCTTGTGCACTGGCGCTGATCGAGGCCGGGGTAGGGCGGGTGGTGGCGGCGATGCGCGACCCGTTCCCCAAAGTCGACGGCGGCGGCTTCACGCTGCTGCGCGACGCCGGCATCGAGGTTGCCGAAGGACTGATGGCGACACCGGCACGCGAGCTGAATCACGGCTTCCTGTCGCGGATCGAGCGCGGCCGTCCGTGGCTTCGGGTCAAGCTGGCGGCGAGCCTGGATGGACGTACTGCCATGGCCGACGGCAGTTCCAAGTGGATCACCGGGACCGCTGCGCGTGAGGATGTGCAGCACTGGCGTGCACGCGCCGGGGCGATTCTGACCGGGGCCGGCACCGTGCTGGCCGACGATCCGCAATTGACGGTGCGGTTGCCGGGCGTGGAGGTGGTGCCGCCGTTGCGGGTGGTGCTGGATGCGCAGCTGCGTACGCTTGCGCAGCGCCGTGTGCGTGAGGGCGATGCGGCCACGCTCTACCTGCATGGCGAAGACGTGCGTGCGCCGGCCGACACTGACGCGCAGTTCCAGGCGCTGCCGCTGCGCGACGGGCGCTTCGACCTGCCAGCGGTGATGGCGCTGCTGGCTGAGCGCGAGATCAACGAGGTGCATACAGAGGCAGGCGCGACGCTGTCTGGTGCGTTGCTGTGTGCCGAACTGGTCGACGAACTGCTGCTGTACCAGGCACCCACGCTGCTGGGAGAGCAGGGCCGGCCACTGCTGGACGGGCTGGGTATTGCCGCGATGGACCAACAGCGCAGGCTGCGCGTGGTTGACCAGCGCCAGGTTGGCGATGACCTGCGCCTGCTGCTGCGGCCATGAAAAAACGGGCCCCTTGCGGGGCCCGTTCGACCATGGCGCGGCGATGAAACCGCAGCCCGATCAGAAACTGGCGCGCACGCCCACCGAGTACTGGGTGATGTCGTCGAAGTACTGTGCTTCGCCGACCAGGCCCCAGTTCCGGGTGAAGTTGATCTGGCCACCCAGGGTGCCGATCCACACGCCGTCCATGTCGCTGCCGTCGATGTAGCCGGCCTTCAGCCAGGCTTCGGTGCGGCGCGAGGGCTTGCCACGCACGCCCAGGGTGGCACGGCCGGCATTGGTGTGTTCCTCGACGCGGTCGCTGAACTGGCCGTCCTCGAACTTCACTTCATTGTTGATTCGCATCCACGCGATGTCGGTGGTGAAGTCCAGGCGGTCGCTGATCGGCATGTGGTAGCCGATGCCCAGCTCCGGCTGCTCGATGGTGTTCTTCAGCCTGTACGAACCGATGCTGTCTTCCAGGTCGTAGGTCTCGGACACGGTGCTGTAGCCACCGAACACATTGACCTGCTCGGCAATCGCGAACGAACCGCGGATGTAGCCGCCGTCCAGCTTCGGGTTGCTGCCCGGCTGGCTGATCTGGAGCTGGGTCCAGCCGCCTTCAACATAGGTGTAGCTCAGGGCTTCGGCGGAAGCGGCGAGCGGAGCAGCTGCCAGCAGGGCGGCGGCCAGAACGAGAATCTTGCGCATGGCGGTTCCTTGGGATTGAGGTCCATTTCAGCCGGCCCCGTCATGGGGCGGCACGGCGGCGGTCATCGCTGCGGCGCGGAGTTTAACAAATACTTTACAGAAAGCGAGCGCTCAGCCTGGGCTGCTACAATGCGCGGGCCGGTTCGCCGGCATAACCAAACGTCTTCAGGGCGGGGTGTGATTCCCCACCGGCGGTAGGTGCGCAAGCACGAGCCCGCGAGCGCTTCCGGCTGTCGCCGGAAGGTCAGCAGATCCGGTCCAATGCCGGAGCCGACGGTATAGTCCGGATGAAAGAAGACGGTGCTCCAGGGCCTGCCAGGGCTCTGTGCCCGCCTGTTTGCCTTGCGGCGTTTTTCGCTCATCTTTTCGCGGAGAACGTTCCTTTGTTTACCGGAATCATCGAAGGCGTCGGCCATGTGGCCGCACGCGACCCCCTCGGCGGCGACGTCCGCTTTACCTTCCACGTCGGCAGCCTGCCGTTCGACAACGTCCAGCTGGGCGAAAGCATCGCCATCAATGGCGTGTGCCTGACCGTGATCGCCTTTGACGCGGTCTCGTTCCAGGCTGATGCCTCGACCGAGACCCTGGGCCTGACCACGCTGGGCCAGCTGGCCGACGGCGCGATCATCAATCTGGAGCGCGCCATGCGCCCGACCGACCGCCTCGGCGGCCATCTGGTCAGCGGCCATGTCGACGGGCTCGGCGAAGTGGTGTCCATCCATGACGACGCCCGCGCGCAACGCTGGCGCTTTGCCGCGCCGGCCGCGCTGCTGCGCTACATCGCAAAAAAGGGTTCGATCTGCGTGGATGGCGTGAGCCTCACCGTCAATGAAGTGGATGACGCCGGCTTCGAGGTCGCGCTGATTCCGCACACCGTCGCCCACACCGCCTTTGCCGCCACGCAGGTCGGCAGCGCGGTCAACCTGGAAATCGATCTGGTCGCCCGCTACGTGGAGCGCCTTGTCGGCCTGCCGACCAACGGCCGGCAGCTGCCGCCGGAGGAACACGCATGAACTTCGCCCCCATTCCCGAGATTCTGGAAGACATCCGCCAGGGCCGCATGGTCGTCATCGTCGACGACGAGGACCGTGAGAACGAAGGCGATCTGATCATGGCCGCCGAGCTGGTCAAGCCGTCGGACATCAATTTCATGGTCACCCACGGGCGTGGCCTGGTGTGCCTGCCGCTGACCCGCGAGCGTGCCGCCGACCTGGGCCTGGCCCCGATGGTGCAGGCCAACACGGCGCAGTTCCAGACCAATTTCACGGTCAGCATCGAAGCGGCCGAGGGCGTCACCACCGGCATTTCCGCCTACGACCGTGCCCACACCATCCGCACGGCGGTGAAGCCGGACGCAAAGCCGAGCGACCTGCACCAGCCGGGGCACATCTTCCCCCTGATCGCCCAGCCAGGCGGGGTGTTGACCCGTGCCGGCCACACCGAGGCCGGCGTCGACCTGGCCATGCTGGCCGGGCTGGAACCGGCTGGCGTGCTGGTGGAGATCCTCAATCCCGATGGCAGCATGGCGCGCCGACCGGAGCTGGAAGTGTTCGCCCGCGAACATGGACTGAAGATCGGCTCCATCGCCGACCTGATCGCCTACCGCCTGGCCACCGAGAAGACCGTCGAGCGGGTGGACGAGCGCGAGATCGACACCGAGTTCGGGCCGTTCACCCTGGTTACCTACCGCGACCGCATCGCCCATGACGTGCACTTCGCCATGGTCCGCGGCAGCGTGGACGCCGAGCCGACCCTGGTCCGCGTGCAGGTGGAAAACCCCTTGGCTGACCTGCTGCACTGGCGTCGCGACGACTTCGGCGTGGCCGCCACCGATGCGCTGCGCGCCATTGCCGCGGCCGAACGCGGGGTGATGGTGGTGCTCTCGGCCCCGCGCGACGGCCAGGCCCTGCTGGCCCGCCTGCGTCAGCAGCCGCAACCGGTCGCCCCGGGCAAGGACAAGGACGTGAGTCAGTGGCGGCGCAACGGGGCCGGCGCGCAGATCCTCTCCGACCTGGGCCTGGGCAAGCTGCGCGTGCTCGGCACTCCGCGCCGCCAGATCGGCCTGTCCGGGTACGGCCTGGAAGTTGTCGAGACCGTCACCCCGTAGAGCCGGGCTTGCCCGGCTGCGAGCTCCATAGAGCCGGGCTTGCCCGGCTGTCCGGCCAACCGCCAGCCGGGCAGAGCCCGGCTCTACGCTAGAATACCCGCCATCTATTGGACCCCTACTGACCATGAGCCACTACGAAGGCGACCTCCGCACGCCGGAAACGGCCCGTTTTGCCATCCTTGCCAGCCGCTGGAACGCCCGCATCACCGACGTGCTGGTCGCAGGCGCACGCCAGAGCCTGGCCGGCAACGGCATCGCAGAAGCCGACATCGACGTGATCCGCGTTCCGGGTGCCTGGGAGCTGCCGCTGGTGGCTGCCCGTCTGGCCGCCGCGCACGAACATGCCGCCATCATCACCCTGGGCTGCGTGATCCGGGGTGACACCCGTCATTACGAACACGTCGCCGACCGTTGTGCGGAAGGCCTGATGCGCGTACAGCTGGACTTCGGCGTGCCGGTGCTCAATGGCGTGCTGGCGGTCGAGCGTGCCGAAGATGCCGAGGCACGCGCCGGTGGCAGCCATGGCAACAAGGGCGAAGAGGCCGCATTGGCGGCCCTGGAAATGGTCAATCTTCTGGAGCAGTTGCCGTGAACAATAAATCCCCGGGCAAGCCGTCCGGCAAGCCGGTCCGCCGCGATGGCATCGACCCGGTGCTGCGCTCGCGCGCACGCCGTCGCGCCCTGCAGGCGATCTACGCCTGGCAGATCTCCGGCGGCAACGCGCAGAGCCTGCTGAGCCAGTTCGCCCACGAACAGGCCCGTGAAATCGCCGACCTGGCGTATTTCGAGGCGCTGGTGCATGGCGTGCTGGACAACCGCAAGGACCTGGACGAGGCGATGACCCCGTACCTGGACCGCAGCGTGGAAGAAGTGGACGCCATCGAGCGCGCTGCGCTGCGCGTGGCCGCCTACGAGCTGCGCTTCCGACTCGACGTGCCCTATCGCGTCGTGATCAACGAAGCGATCGAGTCGGTCAAGCGGTTCGGCTCCGAGCACGGCCACACCTATGTCAACGGCGTGCTGGACCGCGCCGCGGTGGAATGGCGCAAGGTCGAAAGCGGCGGCTGACCGCCTCATGGCGCTGGCTGAGTTCTCGCTGATCGACCGCATCCGTGCGCGCACCGCCGCGCGTGCGGACATCGCACTGGGAATCGGCGATGACGCCGCGCTGCTGCAGCCGCAGGCCGGCCTGCAGCTGGTGGTGACCGCCGATACCCTCAACAGTGGCGTGCACTTCCCGGCAGAAACGCCGGCGGCCGACATCGGCTGGAAGACCCTCGCGGTCAATCTCTCCGATCTGGCCGCGATGGGTGCGCAGCCGGCATGGTGCACATTGGCCCTGTCACTGCCGACCGCGGACGAGGGCTGGATTGACGGCTTTGCCGATGGGTTCTTTGCCCTGGCCGATGCGCACGACATCGTGCTGATCGGGGGCGATACCACGCGCGGGCCGCTGTCGTTGTCGGTCACCGCGATGGGTCAGCTGGCACCCGGCAGTGCCCTGCGTCGCGACGCCGCGCAGGAAGGTGATGACATCTGGGTGAGCGGCACGCTGGGCGACGCCGCCATCGCACTGCGTGCCTGGCAGGCAGGCACGCTGGATGTGCGCGCGACAGCAGACGACGCACAGGTGGAGTATCTGCGCCAGCGGCTGGCACGACCCACGCCGCGCGTGGCGCTGGGACGCGCGCTGATCGGTCTGGCCCACGCCGCGGTCGATGTCTCCGACGGTCTGCTCGCCGACCTGGGCCATATCTGCGCGCGCAGTGGCCTGGGTGCGCGAATCGACCCGGGCAGCCTGCCGCTCTCGGCCGCAGCGCGTGCGCGGGTGGGGGACACCCATGCACGCGATGCCGCGTTGCGCGGCGGCGATGACTACGAGCTGTGCTTCACCGCCCCGCCGTCGAAACGCGAAGCGGTGCAGGCGGTGGGTGTGCGGCTGTCGCTGCCGCTCACCCGGCTGGGCTCCATGGTGAAGGGACAAGGCGTGGACGCAGCCGGGCATGAGCGCGATACGCCCGGCTACGAGCACTTCCTTTGATCCTCCGCTTTGGTCACTCGTGGTTGCGACTTACCAGCGGTAGGTGACGCCCAGCTTGGCACCGGTCTCGCGGTAGCGGTCGCTGCCGTCGCTGAAGTGGATACCACCCCGGGCGGACAACCGGTTACCGACCTGCAGCTGGGTACCCACACCGATCTCCAGCGCGCGACGCGGCGCGCCGCCTTCGATCACCTCACCGTCAAACGACAACGCCGGAGTGGCATCGGTGTGCACCGCATGCAGGGACAGGTAAGGCTGCCACTGCAGCGAGCCCACGCTGACGTTGCCGAGCAGGCGCGCGCCGGCGCGCGTGCGCAATCCGTTGCCATCAACGCGTTCGATCACGGTGCCGTTGCTTTCTGCGTGGGTGTCCATCGAGGTGCGGGTGTAGGTCAGCTGCAGTTCCGGCTGGAGCTTCAGTGTCAGAGTCCCGATCCTGCCCGCGTCGAAGCCATGACCGGCCTCCACGGAGGCCTGTGACACCTGCGCCTTGTAGCGTTCCTGCTGCAGGCCGTCGCCTTGGACCTTGTTGCTGAAACGACCGCGCTGCAGGCTGGCGTCGACGAAGGTCTGGCCGCTGTTCCAGCCGGCATACACGCCGACCGCGCCGCCTTCCACTTCACCCTGCGCACGGTAACCGGTCACGACCGAGCGTGAGGTCGTGTCGGCCCGACCGGCCGTCAGCAGTGCACCGAGACGACCATTGCCGCCGTCGAACACGCCGATGTCCGCGCCGATCTGCACGCGCGAAAGGTCGGTACGCAGGGCCTGCTGGCCAACCGCGTCCATGCGGTGCCCGCTGGCGCTGGCGCTGGCCCAGGTACGCAGGCCATCGGCGGTGCCGGTGGCAGCGCGGTCGGCGCTGCGGTGCGCCAGCAGTTCACCCATGGCCGTGTCATTGGCGAGGTAGGCCCCGGTTTCCGGACGCAGCACCGGCTTTGGTTCCGGCGTGACGGGATCCGTCGGATCGATGGGGTCGACCGGATCGACCGGATCGATCGGGTCAATCGGGTCAATCGGATCGATGGGGTCAATCGGATCTACGGGATCGATGGGATCGATGGGATCAATCGGATCAACCGGATCAACCGGATCAACCGGATCCAGCGGAAGTTCCGAGCGCAGGTACCAGTTGCCATTGGCCGCTTTGAACAGGAAGTACTCGTACTGGCCACCGACGGCGCGGCCAACCAGGTCGAACTGCGCCATGGAGGCACCGCCGATGCTGATCAGCTCGATGCCGTCGACGGTCTGCGCGCCCTGTCCGCCCGCGTTGTTGACCTGCACGCCGGCCTGGCCGGTAGCGTCGCCACTGATGACCAGCTTGTCGGTCGCGGACGCGTCGTCACCGAGTACGGTGTTGAACAGCAGCGTGCCACCGGCCCCTTCAAAGCTGTCCAGGCTCAGTGTGTTGAAACTCTGGCCATCGCCCAGCCTGACGTTGCCGCTGGCACCCAGGGTCAGGTCTCCCACGCTGCTGTCTCCGGTGAGCGCCCAGCTGCCGTGGCTGTCGATGGTGGTCGAGGTCACCTTGCTGAATCGACCTCGCACCGAGGCGTTGTTGCGCAGTACGACATCGACACGGCTGTTTCCGGCCATCCGCGCGTCGTCGAACACGATGTTGCCGTGCAGATCGCTGTCGTCGACGGTGAAGCTCACCCGATGATCGCCCGTCGCGGTCTGGCCGTTGAAGGCGGCCACGTACAGCAGGTTGCCGTTGCCGGCGGTAATCGTGGAGCCATTGTGCACCGCGATGTCGTAGCGGTTGTCCGAGCTGGCACCGGCGAGTACGTGGATGCCGGCCGCACGACCCGACGCGATATGCGAATTGTCCAGTGAGAACTTCAGGTCGTGTGCCAGCGAGTCCTGGCCGTACATCAGCACACCCATGTTGTCGGCATCGATGCAGGATCCGTTACGCAGCTCTGCGCCGCCGGCCAGCATGTACACGCCGATGCCCGAGCCCAGGTCGCCGGTGCCCGGGTTGTCGGCGACACGAATGGAGGTCGAATCCAGCACGGCGGTCGGGGTGCCGGTGGCACCGGGTGAGTGGATGCTGATGCCAAACGACTGCAGGCCAGCTGTGCCCATGCCCGGGGCGGTCTCGTCAACGGTGATGCTGCTGCCGGTCAGATTGATGCTGGAGTCGCCGTTGAGCATGACCGCGCCACCCACCAGCTGGGTGTTGGTTGCCGTCACCGCGGAATCGCCACGCAGGTCCAGGCTGTGCTGCGAGCCATTGGCATGCGTGCGGGTGACCGTTGCTCCGTTCAAGGTCGCCGTACTGTCGTGCAGCATGATGATGTGGGTATTGCCGTTGTTGACCGTCAGGTCAGCGCCGTTGCTCAGGTTCCAGTCTTCCGCCGGGACATTCTCATCAATGGTCTCGGACTCACCATCGAGATTGCGCGCCATCAGCGAAGTGGCCGGTAAGGCGGTCAGGGCCAGCATGACGCCGCAGGCAAGCGGGCGCAGCGCAGGAAGGCGGCGGGAGCCGTCGTTCAGGGTCATTGCATCGTTCCTTGGGGGAGAGAAGGGAGCGATGCCATTGCGCAGCAATGCGCCGGTGAGGCGTAGCTGACGCGGACGGCATCAGAACCGGCAGGAACGATCTAGGAATTATCCGAAGCAATCCATGCAACTAATTGCATCGGCCCGATGCTGCCTACTGTGGCGGCAGCACCTTCCCCGGGTTCAAAATGCCATCGGGGTCGAGTGCGTGCTTGATCGCCCGCATGGTGGCCAGGGTGGCCGGATTGAACGCACGGGTCATGAACTCACGCTTGGCCAGGCCGATGCCATGCTCACCTGACAGCGTGCCGCCCAGTGCCAGGGTCAACTCGAAGATCTTTGGCAGCGCGGCGTGGGCGCGCGCGCTCTCGGCGGCGTCTTCTGGGTGGTACAGGATGTTGACATGCAGGTTGCCGTTGCCGGCATGGCCGAAGGTGACAATCACCAGCTGGTACGCGTGGGCCAGCGACTGCACGCCGCTGACCAGCGCGGGAATGCGCGAGACCGGCACCACGACGTCCTCGTTGATCTTGCCGGGGGCGATGCTCCTGAGCGCGGGTGACAGCGCCTTGCGCGCGGCCCAGAGCTTTTCGCGCGCGGCTCCTTCCATGGCCACGTCCAGCGCCAGCATGCCGTCGCCTTCGGCCGCATCGGCCAGCGCCTGCAGCAGATAGGGCAGGGTGTCATGGTCGCCGTCGGCTTCGACCAGCAGCATCGCACCGGCCTCCGGTACATCGGCACCGTTGCGGCGCAGCAGCTCCAGGCTGCGCGCGTCCATGAACTCCAGCCGGGTCGGCACGACCGGCTGCGCCATGAGGCGAGATACCGCCGCCGCCGCCGCATCGGCGTCGCGGTACAGCACGCGCAGGCCGGCCTGGGTGACGGGCAACGGGGTGAGCTTGAGCGTGGCTTCCACGATCACCGCCAGCGTGCCTTCGCTGCCCACCAGCAGATGAGTGAGGTCATACCCCGTGGCGTCCTTGGTGTAGGCCCCGCCGCATTGAATGAGCTCGCCGGCCCCGGTGACCGCCACCAGTCCCAGCACGTTGTCGCGGCTGGTCCCGTACTTCACGGCGCGCGGGCCGCCGGCGTTGCAGGCCAGGTTGCCGCCGATACTGCAGATATCCGCGCTGGACGGGTCCGGTGCCCAGAACAGGCCGTGCGGA
The DNA here is from genome assembly GCF_003935715.1 of Stenotrophomonas sp. 278. Taxonomy (GTDB): domain Bacteria; phylum Pseudomonadota; class Gammaproteobacteria; order Xanthomonadales; family Xanthomonadaceae; genus Stenotrophomonas; species Stenotrophomonas maltophilia_AH. The sequence goes on from NZ_RHPP01000033.1 coordinate 27,398, forward strand.
GCGAGTGCATGCTGCAGTTCGCCGTTCAGGACCCCCGGTTCCACCACGGCGCAGCGATTGCCGGCCTGTATGTCGACAATACGGTTCATCCGCGCCAGCGACAGCACGATGCTGCCAGTGACCGGTACCGCAGCGCCGGTGGTGCCGGTGCCGGCACCGCGCGCGACGATGGGCACGCCGGACGCACGGCAGGCACGCACGATCGCCACCACCTGGTCGCGGTCAACGGGCAGGGCAACGCCCGCCGGCAGCGCATGTCGCCACGAGTTGTCCTGCGCGTGCGCTTCCAGCGCGGCCGGATCGGTGCGCCATCCGTCGTCGCCCAGCAGCGCGTGCAGCTCGGCCAGGAATTCCACAGGCAATGAAATGTTCATGAGTCCGGTCACGCCGGCCGTTGGCCGTCCAAATGTCTAGGTGAATCCACAGTCTTCCAGCCGGAACGCCGCGCGCACCCAGCTCAACTGCGGCGGCTCACCACTGGCGTGGACCACATCGAACCGACAGGGTTGCCGGCTCAACGCGGGATGGCGTTGCAGGAACAACTGCGCGGCCAGGACCAGCTTGCGTCGTTTGCGCAGATCCACCGATGCGGCTCCACCGCCAAAGCGGTGGTCGGCGCGATAGCGCACTTCCACGAATACGGTGGTGTCGCCATCGCGCATCACCAGGTCCAGCTCGCCGCCCTTGAAACGGACATTGCGCGCCAGCAGCTGCAGTCCGGCCTCACACAGGTGCGCCAGCGCAGCAGTTTCCACCGCTGCGCCACGCTGTGCCCGCGCGCGGCTCAAGGTGCGCTCAGTTGGCCACGGGCATCGGCCGGCCACCGCTGAAGGTCGACCACGCCGGCACCCGCAGCACGTTGCCGTTGCTGTCCAGGAACAGAGTGCCGGTGGCTCCGGCAAGACCGCCCTCGTTGGCCACCTTGTCCAGGTAGGCGCTGATCTTCCAGGCGTCGAAACCAAAGGCAAACAGACGCCCTGCCGCGCCGCGCGCGGTCGGCAGCAGCTGCCCGGCAGTGCCGGCCGCCGGCAGGCCGGCCACGCTGCGCACGTTCCAGGCTTCGTTCGGATAGACGATGCCGTCCAGCGCCATGTCTTCTTCCGGCTTGCCCGTGCCCAGCGTCAGCTGCGAGGTACCGCCCCGGCTCGCACCGCCCACGCCCGCCAGCGCGAGCTGCGGGGCCAGCTGCCTGGCCTGCGGGGCCTTCACCGCCAGCAGCACGCCGTCCACGGCACCGGCCGCGCGTACCTGCGCACCAATGTCGCCGACGGTGTCGTTCACCCCCAGCGTGGCCAGCACCTGGCCGCCGCGCTGGGTGAAGCGCTCACGGAAGGCGGCGGCGGTACGGCGACCGTTGTCGTCATTGCTGTGCACGACCAGCACCTTGCTGCGCTCACGACCGCGCAGGTACTCGGCGGCAATGATGCCGTCGTCTTCCGGGGCCAGCGAGAACCCGGCGCTGCCTGCCGGCGGGCTGCTCTTGCCGCGGTTCAGGGCCAGCACCGGCACTGGGAGTTCGGTACGGCCGAACACGGCATCGACCTCGTCGCGCCCCAGCGGCCCGACGATGAAGTCGACCCCTGCACCCACGGCCTTGTCGTACGCCGCCATCGCGCCGGCCGCGGTACCGGCGGTGTCGATGAACTGGATGTCCGGGCGGCGGCGCGTCTCGCCGTAGTAGCCGCTGAGCAGGCCGTCACGCACCGGCTGGGCCGCGGTGGCCAGGCGACCGCTGAGCGGCAGCAGCACCGCCATCTTCACCGGCGGGCGATAGCCGTCGCTGAGCGCCGGGGGCCGCTTGCTGGTGTCGAACTGGGCGACGCCGTCGCGGTCGAATGGACGTGGCAGCGGCAAGCCGCGTGCGATCAGCGCCCGGCCGGCGAAGTTGTACAACGGTTCGTTGGCCGGCAGCGCCGCGGCACGGGCGCGCAGGGTGGCATCGTCCAGCTGGCCGAGCAGGCTGGCGATGGCCTGCTGGTTCTCGGTGCGGGCGCTGCCGCTGAGTGCGGCATGGGCACGGGCGCGTTCAGTGGCCGCACCCACCACGTCGCCATTGGCCTGCAGTGCGTTGGCGCGGGCCAGCTGCCAGCGGGTGCGCAGCTGCGGCACCACGGTGTCGGAGGATTCCTTCAGCGCGGCCAGCGCCTGCGCCGGCTGCTTGTCCAGCAGTGCCAGCTCCGCGCTGGTCAGGTGGTAGCGCTGCAGGCTGGCTCCGGTGAGGCCGCGCGGGGTCACCTGGCTCAGCAGGCTGCGGGCGCGGGCATTGTCTCCGGCTTCATGCCAGGCGAACGCGGCGTCGGCGAGCGCAGCGCTGCGGGCGTTGCCGCGCAGGGTGTTGGCCAGTGCTTCCAGCTGCACGGCGGCGTCGCGGGGCTTGCCCTGCTCGATCAGCGCCAGGGCCTGGTTCTGCGCCGGCGATTCCGGGGCGCTGGTCAGGCTGGTCGTGGCGCAGCCGGCAAGCAGCAGCAGCGACAGCGACAAGGTGGAGATCCGGGCGGCGGGCTTGTTCATGATCAGGTCCATTCGATGGGGCAGCGGCCGTAGGCGGGTACGGTACGATTCTACCCTTGACCTGTGAGTGCCGTTGCGATGAGTGCTGTCCCCACGCTGTATGTCGTTGCCACCCCGATCGGCAACCTGGCCGACCTGACGCCCCGGGCGCAGGAGGTGCTGCGCTCGGTGGCGGCCATCTGCGCCGAGGACACCCGCCGGAGCGGCCAGCTGCTGGCGCATTTCGGCATCCAGCAGCCGCTTGTGGCCCTGCACGACCACAACGAGGAAGCGCTGGCCCAGCGCATCGTCGACCGTCTGCGGAACGGCGAATCGCTCGCGCTGGTCAGCGACGCCGGCACCCCGCTGGTCAGTGATCCGGGTTACCGCCTGGTCCGCGCCGCGCGCGAAGCCGGCATCCGCGTCAGCCCGGTGCCGGGGGCCTGTGCGGCGATCGCCGCGCTGAGCGTGGCGGGCCTGCCCAGCGACCGCTTCACTTTTGAAGGGTTCCTGCCAGCCAAAGCCTCCGGGCGGCGCGAACGCCTGCAGGCATTGGCCGCCGAGACCCGCACCCTGGTGTTCTATGAATCCTCGCACCGGATCGCCGAGTCGCTGGCCGACATGGCCACGGTATTCGGCGGCGAGCGTCCGGCGGTGATGGCGCGCGAGCTGACCAAACTGTTCGAGACCGTGCTGGATGGCAGCCTGGATCAGCTGCGCGCGCAGGTGGACGCCGACGAAAACCAGCGCAAGGGCGAATTCGTGGTGATGGTGCAGGGTGCGGCCGATGATGCCGACGCCCAGCTGCAGCACGGCCGCCGGGTCTACGCCAAGCTGAGCGAGCATCTGCCGCCGTCCACCGCCGCCAAGCTGGCAGCCGAACTTACCGGGGCACCGCGCAAGGCGCTCTACGGCAGCTGAACATCAAGGCCACGACGGTTCGCTTCCAGCGAGCTGGTGAGTTCCTTGAGCAGTGTGATGCGCGCGCATCCCGGGGTGGCCGGGATGAACTTCCACGGTGGCAGCCGGGCGGAATAACCAAAGCGTTCGCCCACCAGGACCGCGCGGGAATAGGCTTCCGCGCGTCGGTTCTGGCGCGCGATCGGGCTCAACGCAGGGTCCTGCAGCACCGACAGCTGCTCCAGGCTCATCAGCCGGTCGCGCAGTGCCAACGGATTGATCATGCGCAGCGTCGAGGGCGGCAATCCGAGCAGTCCGCCGACGGTTTTCGACCGGGCTCCGACATCGATGAGCGCGTTGGCGATGCCGCGGCGCTGCGCCTCCGACAGCTCGCCCACCGGCAGGCGGCTGAGGGTGCGTACCAGACCGGCGTGCTGGACGCGCATCTGCAGGCGCCTGCGGACCAGTGAAAAATGCGGTCGGCCGTCCCGGCACAGCCAGTCACGAAGGCCATCAGCGGTGCGCTGGGCCAATGCGCGGCGTGGTCCTTCCGTGTCTGCAATGACGACTTCGGCTTGCGCGTTCCTGCTTTCCCGGCCGGCACGCAGGCTGGACATCAGCCTGCACAGACGCAGGTCGGCCGGGGCAATGAGATCCATCAGGCGCTGCGAACGGCCACCGGGCCGGACCGTAGCGCGGTTGTCGACGCCGGTCAGCCGGGGGCCGGGGTTGCTGGCCGATGTCGAACGGGCGATGAGTGCCATGGCATTCATCGCATCAGCGGTGCGTGCGGGCGTGGTGGCGGGGCGGGTGGGTCCGCAGGTCGTGCAGGCATACATACACCGGGCTCCGGGTCGGTTTCCTGGACGCTAATCGAAGCCTGCCCGGATGACTTCCATGAATCACGCACGCGTGCAGTGTGAACGTGCCTTCAAAAACAGGGCTGTGCGCGGGTGGCCGCGTGTGGGATCATGTGCGCGGCGGAGTCGGCTAGACAGTCGCGTCATTCCTTCGGGAATGCCGAGGAAAGTCCGGGCTCCACAGGGCAAGGTGCCAGGTAACGCCTGGGCGGCGCAAGCCGACGGAAAGTGCAACAGAAAGATACCGCCTACGTTCTCTCCGGAGAGCCGGCAAGGGTGAAATGGTGCGGTAAGAGCGCACCGCGAGTCTGGTAACAGACCGGCACGGCAAACCCCACCTGGAGCAAGACCAAATAGGGTCCTATGACGTGGCCCGCGTCGGGACCGGGTAGGTTGCTTGAGCGCCACGGAGACGTGTCGCCTAGAGGAATGACTGTCCACGACAGAACCCGGCTTATCGGCCGGCTCCGCCTTCTTTCATGTACAGCGCCGGCCAATGGCCGGCGCTGTCGGGACGATTCAATCGTCTACAGGTTCGTCGTCCCACGCGGTTCGGTACTGCGCGCTGGAGATCAGCTGCTGGTCCGCGTCCGACCACAGCACCACGGTGGTGAATTCATCCACGTCGATGTCGTGCGGCACGTCCAGCAGGAATCGTGATTGCGGAGAAACCTGGCCGACGCGGCGCGCCCGCGGCTGGGCGCGGAGAAAATCATCGCGGTGGGTGATGCGGTCGCTGGTCAGGTACACCGTGCTGGTGCGACCGGCAGAGGCCGGAACCGACATGCGGCCGTCGAACACGATCTGTCCGTGGCTCACGCCCAGATGTCCATCGGCCCAGTGCAGCCGGGTACTGCCGGGGTGGTCGCGTCTGAAGTGGCATCGGTACGGTGCGTCCGCCATTGCGGCCTCGACCTGGGTGCCGGGGGCTGCGCCGACGCGACCGTTGCTGGAACAGAGCAGGAGACCTGAGCCCAGCCCGATCGCCAGGGCCAGGGAGTGCGTCAGTACGACGCGCGGGGAGGGACAACGCATGGGATCGCGCCAGATGGGCGCGCCAGTATCGTGAGCAGGGGCTGTCGCAGGTGTCCCATCCTGAATGAAACGCTGCGTGTCCGGCCGTCAGCGCAGGCGCGTCAGCGGACACCCACCTCCAGGCGGGACTCGCCCACACAGGTGCCTTCCGTGTCGAAGCGGCGCTCGCAGATGAAGCCACGGCCTGCGGCGTCCAGCGCGATCAGGGTGCTGGCCCGGGTGCCGTATTCGGCACTGCGGATGAAGGCCGAGGACAGCCAGCGTTCGCGTTCGCGCCCGATCCCGGTGTCCGGCAATGCCGTATCGTCGGCCCGGGTGGTGTCGGCCAGCGCCTCCCATAGCGGGTCCATGGCGTCACTGCCGCTGTCCAGCCAGGCCTGCATCGCCGCGTTGAGGCGCAGGGTTTTCGGCCAGGGGGCATCCAGCGGGCCATTGGACATGCCATGGACGCCGGCCGCCAGGGTCTGGCGCCGCAGCGGATGGTTGCCGAGGAACTCGCAGCTCTGGGTATCGGCCAGCAGCAGGTTGAACGGGGCATAGGCGCTGGCGTCCGGCGCTTCAGCGCTGGCGGCGCGATCGTGCCCCGCCAGCCAGTCCGCATAACGCCCGGCCGGCGCGGTATCGCGCAGGAAGCGGGCGACCAGCGCGC
>NZ_RHPP01000034.1 GCF_003935715.1 Stenotrophomonas sp. 278
GCCGCCACCACCGCCACCACCGCTCTCACGGCGCGGTTGCGGCGGGCGCGGCGGTGCTTCCGGCTTCGGCACGTCGCGGCCCGGCACCTGCACCACCCGCAGCTCGTCTGTATCCAGCTGCAGCGCGGTCAGTTTGCCGCCCCACACCGCACCGGTATCAATCGCATGCACGCCCTGGGTGATGGTCAGGCCCAGGGCCGACCAATGGCCGCACACGATCTTCAGGTCGCGCTCGACCCGGCCCGGCACCTCGAACCACGGGTACAAGCCCTGTTCCTGCGTGCCCGGCGTGCCCTTGTCTTCGATGCCGATGCGCCCGCGCGGCGTGCAGTAACGCATCCGCGTGAGGATGTTGATGATCGCCCGCGAACGGTCGTAGCCGGCCAGCCCCGGCGACCAGATCGGCTTGTCGCCGTACATGTTGCGGAACAGCTTGCGGTAGCCGTTGCCGTGCAGCTGCGCTTCCACCTCACGCGCGTGCTTCTCGGCCAGCTGGGTGGTCCACTTCGGGGCCAGCCCGGCATGCACCATCATCCAGCCCAGCTCCCGGTCCACATGCACCAGCTTCTGCAGGCGCAGCCAGTCCAGCAGCACGTCACGGTCTTCGGCCTGCACGATGCGCAGCAGGTCCGGGTTGACCTTGCGCTGCTCTTCCTCGGTGCGTGAACCCACCGCCAGCAGCGACAGGTCATGGTTGCCCAGGACCACCACGCTGCTCTCGCGCAGCGAATGCACCAGCCGCAGCGTCTCCAGCGACTGCCCGCCGCGGTTGACCAGGTCGCCGCAGAACCACAGGCGATCCACCGCCGGGTCGAAGCGGATCTTTTCCAGTAACCGCTGGGTAACCTCGTAGCAGCCCTGCAGGTCGCCGATGGCCCATACACTCATGCGTGCGCCTCCGTCAGTGCAGTGTGCGTGGAATGGCCAGTACGAACGGCTCGATGGTGGCGGCGAACTCGGTGCCATCGTCGGCCACCATGTCGTAATACCCCTGCATCGTCCCGTGCTCGGTTTCCAGCATGACACCGGAGGTGTAACGGAACTCTTCACCCGGCCGCAGTCGCGGCTGTTCGCCGACCACGCCGTCGCCATCCACCTGTTCCACCCGTCCGTTGCCGTCGGTGATGCGCCAGTGGCGGCGCACCAGGCGCGCGGCTACCTGGCCCTGGTTGTGGATGCGGATGCTGTAGGCGAACGCAAAGCGCCCGTCCTCCGGCGTGGACTGGTCATCGAGAAAGCGGGGGGCCACCTCCACCGAGATGGCGTGTTTTTTTGCTGCGTCAGTCATACGGGGCAGTGTAGAGGGTGTTTCACGCTTCCGCGCGCGGAACATTGGCCAATGCAATGAATTGCGCCACTTCGAGTTGTTCGGCACGGGCGTCGCTGCGTACGCCGGCGGCTTCGAACTGTTCGGGCGTGACCACGCCATTGAGTGCGTTGCGCAGGGTTTTGCGGCGCTGGCCGAAAGCCGAGCGCACCACTTCGGCGAAGCGCTTGCGATCAAGGATGCCGACCGTGGCCGGGTCGCGCGGCACCAGCCGCACCACCGCCGAGTCGACCTTCGGCGGCGGCCGGAACGCACCCGGCGGCACCACGAACAGCGAACTGACCCTGCACCACGCCTGCAGCATCACGCTCAGGCGGCCGTACACCTTGCTGCCGGGTTCGGCGGCCATGCGGTCCACCACTTCCTTCTGCAGCATGAAGTGCATGTCGCGGATCACCGCCGCATGCTCCATCGCATGGAACAGGATCGGTGAGGAGATGTTGTACGGCAGGTTGCCGACCAGGCGGATCTGTCCACCGGCGGCCAGTTCGCTGAAGTCCACCTGCAGCACGTCGCGGTGCACGATGGTCAGCTCGCCCAGCGGCGCGGCCGCGGCGGTCAGCGGCGCGATCAGGTCGCGGTCGAACTCGATCACGGTCAGGCGCGGATGGCGTCGCAGCAGCGGCAGGGTGATAGCACCCTGGCCCGGGCCGATCTCGACCAGGCGGTCGTCGTCCTTCGGGTTGACCGCCAGCACGATCTTGTCGATGTAGCTGCGGTCGGCCAGGAAGTGCTGGCCGAGCTGCTTTTTGGCCGGGGCGGTGAAGCCCGGGGCCGAGGAGGAGTGCGAAGAAGTCATGCGCCCATTTTACGTTGTGCGGCGAGCCGGGCGCACAGCGCCGTGGCCGCACGCAGACTGGAGGGGTCGGCCACGCCGCGCCCGGCCAGCTCCAGCGCCGTGCCGTGATCGACGGCAACGCGCGGGTAGGGCAGGCCCAGGGTGATGTTCACGGCCTGCTCGAAGCCGCTGTACTTGAGCACCGGCAGCCCCTGGTCGTGGTACATCGCCAGCACGGTGTCGAAACCGGCCAGCTTCTGCGGCAGGAAGGCGGTATCGGCGGGCAACGGCCCGACCAGGTCCATGCCCTCGGCGCGCAGGCGCTGCAGCAGCGGGATGATCAGGTCCAGTTCTTCGCGGCCCAGGTGCCCGTCCTCGCCGGCGTGCGGGTTCAATCCCAGCACCGCGATGCGCGGGGCGGGCAGGCCGAAATCGCGCCGCAGCGCGGCGTGCACGGTATGCAGGGTGGTCGTCAGCGTCTCGGCGGTGATCGAATCGGCCACCGCCCGCAACGGCAGGTGAGTGGTGGCCAATGCCACCCGGACGATGTCGTTGGCCAGCATCATCACCACCTTCACCCCGGCCTGGTCGGCCAGCAGCTCGGTGGTCCCGCTGTAGGCAATGCCGCCCAGGTTGATCACCGCCTTGTGCACCGGGCCGGTCACCACGCCGTCGAGCGTGCCGTCCAGGCAGGCCTGGCCGGCCTGGAGCAGCGCCCCGATGACCGCCGCGGCGTTGGCAGGATCCGCTTCGCCGAAACGGGAAGGCGTGGCGTTGGGGACAGGCCGCAAACGCAGATCGCCCGGCTGGCGGGCGATGGCGTGTTCAGGCAGCAACTGCAGCGGCAGGTCCAGCGCGGAGGCGGCGGCCTGCAGGGTGTCCGGGTCGGCGAAGGCCAGCAGCTGGCAGTCGCTGCGCGGCTGTTGGATCAGCCGCAGGCACAGTTCAGGACCGATGCCGGCGGGCTCGCCCGGTACCAGCGCGAGCTGCGGCAGCATCGACTGGCCCTCAGGACTGCGGCGGGGTCGCCGCAGCGGCGGCGTCGCCCTGGCGCAGGTCAACGTAGGCTTCGCCACGCAGTTCCTGCAGGAAGCGGTTGTATTCCTCTTCCAGCTTGCGCCGGCCGATGGTTTCGCGGATCTGGGCGCGCTTGTTGTCCACGCCCGCGTCGGTCTGACGGGTTTCCACGCGCTGCACGATGTGCCAGCCGGCGTCGGTGCGGAACGGCTGGCTGACGCCACCGTCGTCCACGCCGGTGATCTGGCGGCCGAAGTCCGCGCCGAAGGCGTCGGCCGGGAACCAGCCCAGGTCGCCGCCCTGACCCTTGGTGTTGGCGTCTTCGCTGGATTCCTTGGCCACGGCCTGGAAGTCCGCGCCACCGGCAATGCGGGCGCGCACGGTGTCGATCTTGGCCTTGGCGGCGGCGTTGTCCTGCTGGTCGGTGACCCGGATCAGGATGTGCCGGCCGTGGTATTCGGTGATCGTCTGCCCGCCGGTGCTGGCATTGGCGTCACGCACTTCGACCAGCTTGAGCAGCTGGAAGCCGCTCGGACCGCGCAGCGGGCCGACCACGTCGCCGCTCTTCATGCTGGTCATCATCTGCGCGAACGCATTGGGAATTTCATCCAGGGTGCGCCAGCCCAGGTCGCCGCCTTCCAGCGCGTTGGGGCTGTCGGAATAGCGCACGGCAGCGGCGTTGAAGTCCAGCTCGCCCTTGTCGAGCAGGGCCTTCACGCCGTCGGCCTTCTTCTGGCCGGTGGCGATCTGGTCGGCGGTGGCTGCTTCCGGCAGGGCGATCAGGATGTGCGCCAGGTGGTACTGGGTACCGGTGGTCGCTTCCTGCTTCAGCGCGGCATCCACTTCGCCTTCGCTGACGCTGATGCGGCTCTGCGCGAAGCTCTGGCGCAGGCGCTGCACGGTGATTTCGTCACGGACCGAGGCGCGGAAGTCGTTGAAATCAACGCCGTCGCTGGCCAGGCGCTGGCGCAGGGCGTCCAGGCTGGTGCCGTTCTGCTGGGCAATGGCGTTGATGGCCTGGTTCAGTTCCTGGTCGCCGATCTTGATCCCGCTGCTTTCGGCGCGGGCGACCTGCAGCTTGACCAGCACCAGACGCTCCAGCACCTGGCGGCGCAGCACGTCTTCCGGCGGCAGCTGGTTCTCACGACCGGCGTACTGAGCCTTGATGTTGTTCACGGCGCGGTCCAGCTCGCTCTGCAGCACCACGTCTTCGTCGACGATGGCGGCAATGCGGTCCAGCGACTGGGTCTGCTGGGCCAGCACCTGCAACGGGGCGCTGACGGTGGAAACCGCCATCAGCGAGGCGAGCACAACGGGAAGAGTCTTGGTCATGGGATCTGGTTCGGATCGTAGTCGTCGCGGGACGCACCGGTATTGCTGGGCGGCACGAGATAGAGGTCGTCGCGGTAATAGCCGAGAATAGCACGGCGCAAGGTGCGGTCCGTGTTCTGGCCGATCGAGCTCAGGCCCTTGAGGACGAACTCGATCTGGAACGAGTTGTTCATCTCGCCCTCACGATTGCGCACGTAGCGGCGCGCCAGGGCGCGCACGGCCAGACAGCAGCTGTCCCACTGCACGCCGCCGATGATTTCCAGCGGTTCCTTGTCCTGGATGGAGTAGTAGTAACGACCGACCAGGCTCCAGCTCTGGTTGATCGGGTACAGGAACGACAGATCGGCCTGTTCCAGCAGGGTGCGCTCTTCCTTGGTGGCGGTGGCCGAAGCGCCCGGCACCACACGGTAGCGGTAGGTCAGGTTGACGATGCCGTCGTTGGACATCAGGTAGCGCGCACGCACGCTGGCCAGGTCCTCGCGCTTGAGCTTGGGGTCCCACTGGTACGTGGCGCCCAGGTTCCAGCGGTCGTTGATGGCGTAGTTGGCGTCGGCGATCCAGGCCGACTTGCCCTGTTCCACCAGTGCGGTCTGGCCTGGCAGCGTGACCCGCGAATCATCGAAATAGAGGATCTGGCCGATGCTGCCGGAGAAGCGCTCGCGGCCGGTGTTCTGGTCGATGAAGCGGGTGCTCAGCGCCATGGTCAGCTGGTTGGCGTCGTTCTGCCGGTCCGCGCCGGTGTAGCGCGAGTCGCGGAACAGCTGGCCCCAGCTGAAGGTGAAGTCACGGGTGTCGAAGATCGGCAGGTCGCTCTGGTCGCGGTACGGCGTGCGCAGGTAGAACAGGCGCGGTTCCAGCGTGTGCAGGAACGACTTGCCGCGGATCTCGGTCTCGCGGTCGAAGAACATGCCCGCGTCAAGGCTGACGATGGGCATGCTGCGATGGGGCGAGGTGTTGCCGAGCAGCTGGTCGGGCGTGGCGGTGGCCGGGTCGATGCCGGCGTCGATCAGGGCCTGGCGCCGGGTCTGCTGGGCCAGACCGCGGTCCAGCTCGTAGCCGGTGTAGCGGTAGGCCAGGGTCGGGGTGACGTACCAGGCCGCGCCGGCGAAGGGCATGGACACGTACGGCTTGATGTCCAGACGTGAGCCATTGAAGTACGGCACGACCGTGCCGTTGCGTTCGTAGTCGCCGGCTTCGCCGAACTTCAGGTCGACATCGTCATGGGTGAAGCGCACTGCCTCGGCATACACGCCGGTCTCCAGCCACGACAGCACCGGCTTGTCCCAGGTGAAGAACGCGCGCGGCTGGCGTGCGTACGGAAGCGACGCCTCGGTCAGCGTGTAGTCGGTCAGCTGCCAGTAGTCGGCCATCAAACCGGCAGTCCAGTTCTCGCCGGTGCCGTAGATGCCGACCTGGCTCTGCAGGGTCGAGGTGGTCACGCCGATCAGCTTGCTGGAGAAGTCCTCCATGTAGCGCTCGTCGCTCACCCAGGCGAGGTTGGCACGCGCCTGCCAGTGCGGGTTGATGTTGTGGTAGCCCTCGTACTGCACCTGCCCGCGGTCCTTGTCGCGCAGCTTGTCGTTGGGCAGGTAGGCGGTCTGCAGTTCACCGCGGCCGCCGTCGTAGAGGTAGCGGAACTCGTTGTCCAGCATGAAACCGCGCTTGCTCATGTAGCGCGGGGTCAGGGTGTCGTCGTAGTTCGGGGCCAGGTTGAAGTAGATCGGCTGGGCATAGTCGAAGCCATTGCGCCCGGACAGGCCGATCTCCGGGTACAGCAGGCCGGTCTGGCGGCGGTCGTCGATCGGGAACTTGAAGTACGGAGCCCACAGCACCGGCACCTTGCCGATGCGCAGCACCGCGTTGCGCGCGGTGCCGAAGCCTTCGTCGTTGTCCACTTCGATCTGCGGCGCGGACAGCTTCCAGATCGGCTGCGAGGGGTCGCAGGTGGTGTAGGTGGACCGGTGCATCTGGCCTACCGCGCCCTGCAGGTCGACGGATTCGGCACCGCCATGACCGCGACGATCGACCAGCTGGTACTGGATGTCGCTGATCTTGTGGGTGTCCGACTCCTGGTTGCCCTCGGCGCGCTGGGCGACCATGCGGAACGAGGAGTCCTGGTAGCGGACATTGCCTTCGGCGATGTAGTTGCCGCTTTCGGTATCGAAGCTCAGGTGGTCGGTGCCCAGGAACTGATCGCCGCGCTTGAGCGTGACGTTGCCCTGGTACTGCGGCACCGTGGCGGTACCGAACAGCTGGTTGCCCTCGATGTCCGTCGGTTGCTGGTCGCGGGTAGCGGCTGCTTCCTTGTCGGCCTTGGGGGCCTCGTCAAATACCGGCAGGACATCGGAGACCGGGCACAGGCCCCAGTTCAATGGTTTGTCATCGGCCATGGCGGGCAGGCAGATGGCGATGCTCAGGGGGAGGGGCAGCAGGCGGAGGGCTCGGCGCACGCGGGCTTCGGATTCGGGGGAAAACGGACCGTAGCTTGCCCCATCCATTGCATAGGGGCAATGAAGGACGGTCGCCCAGCACGGTTCAGGTTCATCCGGACCTCGGTAGTGCCGGCCGTCAGCCGGCAGGCCTCAGAGCATCGCGCCCACGTGCGCGACCGAACATTCTGCCAGCGCCTGCAGGTCGTAACCGCCCTCCAGCATCGACACCACCCGGCCGGCGGCGTGCCGTCGGGCCAGTGCATGCAGTTCGGTGGTGATCCACGCGAAGTCGTCGGTCTCCAGCATCAGGTCCGCCTGCGGATCACGCAGGTGTGCGTCGAAGCCGGCGGAGATCAGAACGAGCTGGGGGCGGAAGTCGTCGATGGCCGGCAGCATCTCGTCGGCCCAGGTGTTGCGGAAGCGGAAGCCGCCGCTGCCGGGAGGCAGCAGGATGTTGAGCAGGTTGCCGGCCCCACGGTCGCGGCGCAGGCCGGAGTTGGGGAACAGCCCGGCCTGGTGGGTGCTGTAGTAGGCCACGCGCGGGTCTGCGATGAAAATGTCCTGGGTGCCGTTGCCGTGGTGTACGTCGAAGTCGACCACCGCGATCCGTTCCAGTCCGTGCCGATCGCGTGCGTGGGCCGCCGCAATGGCGATGTTGTTGAACAGACAGAAGCCCATCGCCGTGCTCGCGGTGGCGTGGTGCCCGGGCGGGCGCACCGCGCAGAAGGCCACCGGGTCGTCGCCCAGCATCACCGCGTCCACGGCGGCCACGCCGGCACCAGCCGCGTGCACGGCGGCCGCGGCCGACCCCGGTGAGGTCATGGTGTCCATGTCGATCAGGCGCAGGGGCTCGGTCTGCGGCTGCAGAACGAGGTCGATCAACGCGCTGTCATGTACCCGGGCCAGGTCGCCACGTTTGGCTGCCGGTGCCTGCCGCCAGTCCAGCTGGTCCGGAAATGCCGCGTGCAGCGCATCCAGAACCACCTGCAGGCGCTGCGAGGATTCGGGATGGCCAGGGCCGGGATCGTGTTGCAGACAGGCAGGATGGGTAAAAACCAGCATGCGGCTCAGGTTCCGGAATAAGAGGTCAGCGACGGCTGTGCTGCCAGAGGACTTCGCCATGGCCGTCGGCACGGGCCAGCACCCGGGCCAGTACGAACAGAAGGTCAGAAAGCCGGTTGAGGTACTGCAGCGCCTCGCCGCGGACCGGTTCCAGGCGGGCCAGGGTAACGGTCTCGCGCTCGGCGCGACGTACGATGGTACGGGCCAGGTGGCAGCGCGCGGCGGCTTCGCCACCGCCGGGCAGAATGAATTCCTTCAGCGACGGCAGGCCCGCGTTGTAGTGGTCCAGCTGCTGCTCCAGCGCGCTCACGTCGCCGGCCTGGATCGCCGCGTGGCCGGGAATGCACAGCTCGCCGCCGAGGTCGAACAACTGGTGCTGGACGCGGGTCAGCAGGGCCGTGACGTCCGCCGGTAGCGGCACCGCCAGCAGCACGCCCAGCGCGGAGTTGGCTTCATCGACGGTGCCGAACGCGTTCACCCGCGCCGCATCCTTGGCGACCCGGCTGCCGTCGCCGAGCCCGGTGCTGCCATCGTCGCCGGTGCGGGTATAGATGCGCGAAAGCCGGTTGCCCACGGTGCGTGCGGTCTCAGTGCAGCACGTCGCGGCGGGCCTGGATCAGCTTGCCGACCTGCTCGGTGGCCAGCTGCAGGGCGGCCGCCAGGCCGACGTAGGTCGCGGTGGTGCGCAGGTAGGGCAGGAACCAGTCGGCATAGTTCTTCGCCCAGCCGGCCAGTGTCGGCTCCGCGACCACGTCACTGGTCCAGTAGAAGCCGCCCTGTGCGAACAGCTGGCACACCGCCACGGCCGCCAGCAGCAGGGCCACGCCCTTGCCCAGCGCCGCCCAGTTGGCGCTGCGGTAGCCCTGCCGAAGCAGCGCACCGCCGGCCCACAGGCTGAAGTACGCCGGGACCAGCAGGGCGGTGCCCGGTGACACGCAGTAATGCTGCCAGTAGCCGATGCCGCTGGCCCGGATCACCAGCACGTCGATCACCAGCGCCAGCACCATCAGCAGCGGGAAAGCCCAACGCGTCCAGCTGCGCAGATGGAAGCCGCCGATGAAAAACACCGCCCACGACGCATCGGGGATGGCCGCGAAGTGATTCACGCGGGTAGCGATCATCAGCAGGGCCAGCACCGCCAGGATGAAGGCGCGCGGGGCGAGGGTCGGCGAAGCGGCGGGCAGGGTGCTCATGGCATTCATTCTAGCGCCGCTGGCACCGGGCTGGCTCTATCATGGTGGGCATGAGTGAACGTCATGATGTAGTGATCGTCGGCGGTGGCCTGGTCGGGGCCAGCCTGGCCATTGCCCTGGACCGCGCCGGTCGCACCGTCGGGCTGGTCGAGGCGACCCCGGCCGGTGCCCTGCCGCCGGTATTCGACCAGCGCAACCTCAGCTTTGCCGCAGCGACGGTCAACGCACTGACCGCACTGGGCGTGATGCCGCTGCTGGGCTCGGCGGTGGGCCCGATCACCCGGATCCACGTCAGCCGCGCCGGGGACTTCGGTCGCGTGCAGATGAGCGCCGCGGACTACCAGCGGCCCTGGTTCGGACAGGTGGTGGTCGCGCGTGACTTCGGCCAGGCCCTGGAAACCCGGCTCCAGCAGCTGCGGCACGTCACCCGCTACCGGCCAGCGCGTTTCGTGCGGCTGGGCGAGGTGGTGGATGGCTGCCGCGCGGTGGTGGTGGCCGATGAAAACGGCGAACGCACCCTGCTGGCGCGGCTGGTGGTGGGGGCCGATGGCACCCGCAGCGGCGTGCGCGAGGCGCTGGGCATCGGCGTGGACGAGCATGACTTCGACCAGACCCTGTTCGTGGCGCGGGTACGCGCGGCGCGTGCGCCTGACGGCACCGCCTACGAGCGCTTCACCGACACCGGCCCGACCGCGCTGCTGCCGCGCGGGGACCGGCACTACGGGGTGGTGCACGGAGTGGCGCGTGACCAGGCCGATGCGGTCATGGCGCTGGACGCGGCCGACTGGCTGCGACGGCTGCAGGACGCCATCGGCTGGCGCGCCGGGCGGCTGCTGGAAAGTGGTCCGCGCAGCGCGTATCCGCTGGTCCAGGTGCTCGCGCGGGCGCTGGTGGGCGAACGCACGGTGCTGCTGGGCAATGCGGCCCAGACCATCCATCCGCTGGGCGCTCAGGGCTTCAACCTTGGCCTGCGCGACGCCCTGACCCTGGCCGAACTGTTGCCCGCTGCCGACGATCCGGGCAGTGACGCCCTGCTGCGGCAGTACGTGGCGCGGCGGGAGGAGGACCGCCGCCAGACCATCGCCTTCTCGGGCGGGCTGGCGCGCGTGACCAGCAACCCGGCCCCACTGCTGCGTCCGCTGCGCAGCCTGGGCCTGCTGGCCGCACAGGCCAGCGACGTGCAGTCGATGCTGGTCGGCGGCGCGATGGGCTTCCGTGGCGAAGTGCCTGCGCTGTGCCGTGGAGAGCACGCATGAACCGGCGCGCACGCGACGTGATCGTGGTCGGGGGAGGCGTGGTCGGTGCCGCCTGTGCGCTGGCCCTGGCTGACGCCGGGCTGGAGGTGACCCTGGTGGAAGGGCGCGAACCGCCGACATGGCAGCGCGACCCGCCGGACCTGCGGGTATATGCCTTCGCCCCGGACAACGCCCAGCTGCTGCAGGCACTGGGCGTGTGGCCGGGCGTGCTGGCCACCCGCGCCTGTGCCTACCGGCGCATGCGGGTGTGGGACGCGGCGGGTGGCGAGGAGCTGCGCTTTGATGCTGACCGTCTCGGGCGCGAGCAGCTGGGCTGGATCGTGGAAAACGATCTTCTGGTGGACCGCCTGTGGGCGGCGCTGCCGGCCGCCGGTGTCCAGGTGTGCTGCCCGGCACGGGTCGAGGCGCTGGAGCAGGACGAGACGGGCGTGCGGGTACGCCTGGACGATGGTCGCAGACTGGAGGCCCGCCTGGCGGTGGCCGCCGACGGGGCCGAGTCGACCCTGCGTCAGCTGGCAGGCCTGCAGGTCAGCCGTCAGGACTATGGCCAGCGCGGGGTGGTGGCCTACATCGACAGCGAACATGAAAACGAGGCAACCGCCTGGCAGCGGTTCCTGACCACCGGGCCGCTGGCGGTGCTGCCGGCCGGGTCGCACCGCAGTTCGATCGTCTGGACCCTGCCAGACGCCGAGGCCGCACGCGTGCTGGCGCTGGAGGAAGCCGCGTTCGGGCAGGAGCTGACCCGCGCCTTCGGGGCGCGGCTGGGCAGCATGACCCTGGCCAGTCGTCGCGTCGCATTTCCGCTGCGGCGGCAGCTCGCGACGGCCTACGTGGCCGGTCGCGTTCTGACCCTGGGCGATGCGGCCCATGTGGTACACCCGCTGGCCGGGCAGGGCGTGAACCTGGGGCTGCGTGACGTGGCTGCCCTGCGCGAACGGGTGCAGCAGGCGCAGAAGCGCCGCCAGGACTGGTCCAGCCCGGAGCGGCTGCAGCGCTGGGCACGTGAGCGGCGCAGCGACAACACGGTGTCGGCGTATGGCTTTGATGCGATCAACAAGGTGTTCTCCAATGACGAGATGCACCTGACGCTGGCCCGTGGTCGCGCGCTGGGCTGCGTGGGCAGATGGCCGCCGCTGGTGGCGGCATTCTGGAAGCGGGCCGCCGGCATCTGATGATGATCGAATTGTGGAAGCGTCATCCAGGCGGCCCCCTTACGGTTGGTGATGGTTCCTATTTCGCCTGGCCTGCAATGACGACCGTTACTCAAGTTGGACCGAAAACGACAATCTCCACCGCGATTGACCCGCCCAAGCAGGAGGCCGGCGGGATCGTTCCGTTACAGGTCGCGAACGGCCCCGGTGCTCCGGAGGCGACGCAGCAGCCCAAGCGACGGCAGAGTCAGCAGCAGCGCTTCCTCGACAGGGACTTCAATCGTTTCATGAAAGGCGTGGAGAAGAGCATGGCTGATCAGCAGTTGCGTCTCCAGGACATCTCCTGCGCCAGCGACCGCGCGCGTTGACGCGATCGGCTTGAAGTGATCGATTTCTGCAAGTTGCACCCCTCAGGGCACCGCACACTGAAGCAAACCGCTCACGCAGGTGCATGATGGACATATCCGGAATTTCCAATGTACTGAAGGTGCTTCGCCCACAGGCCGACCTGGAAAAGGCGGCGGAGCAGATGCAGAAGCACCCGGAAGCGGCGGCCTCTGCAATCGGGCAGCTGCTGACCTGCATCAACAACGCCGGTCACGCACATGGCATCGGATTCACGGGGCAGAACGCACTGACGGCTGGGGCGCGCCTTCAGCAGTTTGCCGCGCAGGCGTCCACGCCCTCACGGTCCGAACTGGTCGAACTGCTGCAGTACATGCGCCCGTTGGGAGACAGCTTTCGCAGGCAGCTGGAAGCACCCACCGACGATCGGAAACGGATCGAACTGCTGCAGAACATGGTCCGCATGACGGAACAGCTGCAACGCTTCGACGGACCGGAAAAACCCTCGGACCCGTAGCGACGCGCCATGCGCGTCAATGCGATGCTCTGGCAGCGTCGAAGCCACGCAGGGCGTGGCTCTACGAGGCGTCGGGTTACGGCACCAGCCAACCCTGCAGCTGGCTGCGATCCAGCCGTCCCCGCCGCGCGGTGTCCAGTGACTGGAATTCATCGGCCAAGGCTGGATTGGCCTGGGCTTCCTCGCGGCTGATGAAGCCATCGCCGTCCAGGTCCAGTGATTCAAAGCGGAACCGGTACTGGCCAACCACGCTATCGGGTTGCACCGAACGCACGGTCACCGTGGATTCGCCGGCAACGGGAGGCAATGTGACCGCATGGGTCACCGCTCCGCTGGCCAACGGCTGGGTGCGCACCCCCGCCGGCACGTCACGCAGCGGCGCAGTGGTTGCCGGCACCTGTGCCAGGGCTACGCCGATAAACCCCGCGTAGAGACACGCCATGCGTGTCATCGCACCAATGAACGCCCAGCGACCCCTCACCATGCCAGCACCGTGATCTCTTCCCGATCGTGATACAGCTGCTTGGCGCGCAGATTCAGCGGCCGCCCGGCCTGCTGCTGGAAAAGCTCCAGGCACAGCCGGGTTTCATCCCAGCGCTTCTTCATCGGCAGCTTCAGGTTGAAGATCGCATGCTGGCACCAGCCTTCGCGGAACCAGGTGGCCATGCGCTCGGCAACGCGACGCGGCTGCTCGACCATGTCGCAGACCATCCAGTCCAATGGCGCTTCCGGCTGCCAGTGGAAGCCGTCGGCACGCAGGTGTTCCACCAGTCCGGTCTGCAGCACGTGCTCACGCAATGGGCCGTTGTCCACGCTGATCACGTGCATGTGCTGGCGGGTCAGCACCCAGGTCCAGCCACCGGGAGCCGCACCGAGGTCAGCCGCGCGCATGCCGGGCCTGACGAGGTGCTCGCGTTCTTCCGGGCGCATCAGGGTGAGCAGGGCCTCGTCGAGCTTCAGGGCCGAACGCGATGGCGCTTCCGGCAACAGTTTCAGGCGTGGAATGCCCAGCGGCCAGGGCGCGCTGTCGCGGGTGTCGGCCGTGCAGACAAACGCGTGGCGACCATCGACGAACACCACGTGCAGGCGCGGCAAGCCGGTGTGGGGCTTGTCGGTCAGCAGGCCCGCCTTGCGCAGCGCCGGGCGCAGCGCATTGCCGAACGCGCGGGCCAGGCCGGCCAGTGGCTTGCCTTGGTCCGAATCGGGATGTTCCACCCACATGTCGCCGAAGCGGGCCTGGCCTTCCAGTGCGGCCAGGATCGGGGTGATGCGGTCGGCGGGATCCAGCTCGCGCAGTTCGGCCAGCACCACCAGCTTCTGGCGCGCAAAGATCAGCGAGCGCCAAGGCAGCGCCTGCGACAGCGCGGCCCCCTCGTCGGTGGCGAACACCACGTAGCCGTCGTTGCGCTGGGTGCGCGCATAGCCGGCAATGCCGGCGTACGCGGCGCGCTCGCTGAGCTCGCCGGCCAGTTCAGGCTCGAATCCCTGCCGGCACAGGCACAACAGGCCGCTCACCGATCCAGTCCCATGGCCGCGCGGTCAGTAGTGCGCGCCATTGGCTTCCCCATAGGTACGCAGCACGGCGCGCGCGGCATCGCGACGCAGGCCCTGCACGACCTCGATGCCACGCTTGTTGAGCTCGCCCACCCAGTCCGCCGGCAGGGGGCCTTCGTCGAACGAGGTCAGTTCTTCCACGTCCTGCGCGCTCGCCCCGATCAACAGGCGGTCGATACCCGCCCAGATGGTGGCTCCGAAGCACTGGCAGCACGGTTGCGACGAGGTGGCCAGGGTGATCGGGGCCAGCACATCGTTCAGGCGCGGCGTCTGCAGGCGTTGCTGGGCCAGCATGTAGGCCATGTTTTCCGCGTGCGCCAACGAGGTGTTGTGCGGCACCACGCGGTTCACGCCGGCGGCAATTACGGTATGGTCAGGGCCGAACACCACCGCGCCGAACGGTCCGCCACTGGCGTGTTCGACATTCAGGCGCGAAAGCTCGATGGCCAGTGCGACCTTGGCTTCATCGTCGGGATAAGCACGGCCGAGGTCGATCTGGTCATGGATCCAGGCGGGCAGGGTCAGGTGGACTTGTGCGTACAGCATGGGAACTCTCTCAGGCCGACCAGGTGTCGCGCAGGGTCACGCTGCGGTTGAACACCGGGACGTCGGCGGTGTGGTCGCGGCGGTCGGCGACGAAGTAGCCGGTCCGCTCGAACTGGAAGGACTGCTCCGGCGAGGCGGTGGCCGCAGCCGGTTCGACGTAGCCGGTGACGGTGCGGCGCGATTCCGGGTTGAGGTAGTCGCGGTAGGTTCTGCCTTCCGATTCGTCGTCCGGATTGGGCACCGAGAACAGGCGGTCGTACAGGCGGATTTCCGCCGGCACGCCGTGCACGGCGCTGACCCAGTGAATGGTGCCCTTGACCTTGCGGTTGGCCCCTTCCATCCCAGGACGCGATTCCGGGTCCAGCCAGCCGCGCAGTTCGGTGATGGTGCCGTCGGCATCCTTGATCACCTCATCGCAGCGGATGATGCCGGCCCCGCGCAGGCGTACTTCGCCACCCGGCACCAGGCGCTTCCAGCCCTTGGGCGGGACTTCAGCGAAGTCTTCGCGGTCGATCCATACCTCGCGGGCGAACGGCACCGAACGGCTGCCGAAAGCTTCGTCCTTGGGGTGGTTGCTGAAGGTGAGCTGCTCCTCAAAGCCTTCCGGCAGATTGGTCAGCACCAGCTTGACCGGGTCGATCACGGCCATGCGACGTGCGGCGGCGCTGTCCAGGTCTTCGCGCAGTGCGCCTTCCAGCACGCTGAAGTCGATCAGCGAGTTCTGCTTGCTGATGCCCACGCGCTCGGCGAACAGGCGCATCGCGGCCGGGGTGTAGCCGCGACGACGCAGGCCCTGCAGGGTCGGCATGCGCGGGTCGTCCCAGCCGTCCACCAGCTGCTCGGTGACCAGCGCCATCAGCTTGCGCTTGCTCATCACGGTGTAGTTGATGTTCAGGCGCGAGAACTCGATCTGACGCGGCTTGGCGGCTTCGCGCGGCAGGCCGCGGTCGACCAGCGGCTGGGTCAGGTCCGGGCTGTGGGCGAAGTCGACGTTGTCCACGCACCAGTCGTACAGCGGACGGTGGTCTTCGAACTCCAGCGTGCACAGCGAATGAGTGATGCCTTCGATGGAGTCGCCCAGCGCGTGGGCGAAGTCGTACATCGGATAGATCGGCCAGGCGTTGCCGGTGTTCTGGTGTTCCACATGCTTGATGCGGTAGATCGCCGGGTCGCGCAGGTTGATGTTGCCGCTGGCCATGTCGATTTTCGCGCGCACAGTGCGGGCACCGTCGGCGAATTCTCCGGCGCGCATGCGCGCGAACAGGTCGAGGTTTTCTTCCACGCTGCGGTCGCGCCACGGCGAGGGGCGGCCGGGTTCGGTCAGGGTGCCGCGGTAGGCGCGCACTTCCTCGGCGGACAGGTCGCAGACGTAGGCCTTGCCGTCGCGGATGAGCTTCTGCGCAGCCAGGTAGTAGGCGTCGAAGTAGTCCGAAGCGTGGCGCAGCTCGTTCCACTCAAAGCCCAGCCAGCGCACGTCGTCCTGGATGGCGGCGACGTACTCGGGGTCTTCCTTGGCCGGGTTGGTGTCGTCGAAGCGCAGGTTGCACACGCCGCTGAACTCGCCGGCAATGCCGAAGTTCAGGCAGATCGACTTGGCATGGCCGATATGCAGGTAGCCGTTGGGCTCCGGCGGGAAGCGGGTCTTGATCGCCTGGTGCTTGCCGCTGGCCAGGTCCTCACGCACGATCTGGCGGATGAAATCGCGCTTTTCGTGGGTTTCCGGAAGGGCGTCGGTGGGGGCGGCAGTAGGCTCGGACATGGTGCGCTGGGCGGTAGACAGAAAGAATGACAGTCTATCGTGTCCCGCGCAGCGGGACACGATAGACGGGTAGGTACCGACCGTTGGTCGGTACGCTCTTTCCGGCCCGCGTTCACATCTCCGGCGTATGCTGGGCTGAACCCGCCTCCGAGGCCCGCCCATGCACGTCATCTACCAGGCCGACAATCTGTTCGACGCCCATCTGGTCAAGCACGCGCTGGAAGACGCCGGGATTCCGGCCTTCGTGTTCGGCGAGCAGTTGCTGGGCGGAATGGGGGAGCTGCCGCTGTTCGGGGTGCTGCGGGTCTGCGTGCCGGACCTGGCCGCCCCGGAAGCGGCACAGATCGTTGCAGGGCTCGACTTGGCCGGCCCACCGGACGACCCCATATGGGATGGAGACGAAAGCGCCGGCCTGTTGCCGGCCTAGGAGGACGCGATGTTGGGAGTATCCAAGCTGCTCGGGATCGGTGCTTTCAAGCAGCGCCTGCCGCGCCCGGAAGAGGCCCTGCCGGGCCGCGAGCACGCATTGCCGCTGCACAACCAGCACTTCGTGAACAGCCACCCGCTGAAGGACAGCTTCGCCGGCAAGGAGCGGATCCGCTTCGCCATGGGCTGCTTCTGGGGTGCGGAGCGCAAGTTCTGGACGTTGCCGGGGGTGTATTCGACCTCGGTGGGTTACGCCGGCGGGGTGACCCCGAATCCGACCTACGAAGAGGTCTGCTCCGGCTTGACCGGGCATACCGAGATCGTCGAAGTGGTCTTCGACCCGTCGGTGATCAGCCTGGCCGAGCTGCTCCAGGTGTTCTGGGAAAGCCACGACCCCACCCAGGGCATGCGGCAGGGCAACGACACCGGCACCCAGTACCGCTCGGCGATCCACGCGACCAGCCAGGCCCAGTTCGAGGCGGCCCTGGCCAGTCGTGATGCCTACCAGCAGCGGTTAAACGACGCCGGTTACGGCCCGATCACCACCGAAATCGAGTTCCCGGCCCCGGAGTACTACTATGCCGAGGACTACCACCAGCAGTACCTGGCCAAGAACCCGAACGGCTACTGCGGCATCGGCGGCACCGGCGTCAGCTGCCCGATCGGGGTGGATGCCTGATGCCGCGTTGATTGGGATTGCATGGACCCCCGTAGAGCCACGCCCTGCGTGGCTGCTGTTGGATTCGTGCGAACAGCCTTCGGTTCACGGTATCCCTGGTTTGGCGGCTCGGGATGGGCGTTCCGGGGGACGGCGCAAGTACGTCCATGTAGCCTCGATCGCCGCATCCATGCGGCTCACGCCCCCTCCAGCCCATCCCGACCCGCCCCAGACAGCGTGTCGGTGGCCACGGGAAATGCCAAATCAACGGCGGTGTCGATTCGGGGTCATTCGTTACCGGACGTTGATTGTTTCACGGCCGTCGTCTGTCGTCAGACGCTACCGGCATCGTGCGCGGATTAGCTTTTTGCTGGCCGCCTCGCGCGATCCATCGGGGGAGGCCGACAGGTAGCCCCCGGAGGGACACTCCACGGCATGGATGCCGTGGAGTAGCCTA
The DNA here is from genome assembly GCF_003935715.1 of Stenotrophomonas sp. 278. Lineage (GTDB taxonomy): Bacteria > Pseudomonadota > Gammaproteobacteria > Xanthomonadales > Xanthomonadaceae > Stenotrophomonas > Stenotrophomonas maltophilia_AH. The sequence continues at coordinate 17,811 of NZ_RHPP01000034.1, forward strand.
CATGGACGTACTTGCGGCGTGTCCCGGAGCGGGGCTGCCTGTGGGCCTCCCCGCACGGAAAACCAGAAACGCCGCCGTTCGCGGAAAACTTACAACCGCTCGCGAATCGTATTACGCAGCGCTTCGAGGTCCTTCGCGAACGCTTCAATACCCGTCGCCAGCTTTTCGGTGGCCATCGGATCGGCGGCGAGGTCTGCAGCAAAGCGCGCGGCATCAATCGGGGTCACGGCAGCGCCGTCGGCCGCAGACGGCGACAGCTTGCGCGGCAGCTCGCCGTGGTCGGCGTCCAGCTTTTCCAGCAGGTCCGGCGAGATGGTCAGGCGGTCGCAGCCGGCCAGCGCTTCGATCTGCGCGGTGGAACGGAACGAAGCGCCCATCACCACGGTGGCCGAACCACGGCGCTTGAATTCGGCATACACGCCGCGCACGAACACCACGCCCGGGTCTTCGTCGATGGTTGCCGGGGTCTGCCCATTGGCGACGTACCAGTCCAGGATCCGGCCCACGAACGGCGAGATCAGGAACGCACCCGCTTCACTGCAGGCCAGCGCCTGGGTGGGGTTGAAGATCAGCGTGAGGTTGCAGTCGATGCCCTCGGCCTGCAGCTGGCGCGCGGCTTCCACGCCCTCCCAGGTGGCGGCGATCTTGATCAGCACCTTGCTGCGCGGCACGCCCAGCGTCTCGTACATGGCGATGAACTGGCGCGCCTTGGCCACGGTGGCCTCAACATTGTGGGCCAGGTCGGCATCCACTTCGGTCGACACCCGGCCCGGCACCAGCGTGCTCAGCAGCGCGCCCACGCCCACCGTCAGCCGGTCGGCCACGGCGTGCACGATGGTTTCGCGCTCGCCCTGCTGTTCACGGCCCCACGCCAGTTCGCGCTCGATCAGCTCCGCATACACCGGCAGGTCCAGTGCTTTCTTGACCAGGGTCGGATTGGTGGTGCAGTCGACCGGCTTCAGGCGTTTGATCGCCTCGTAGTCGCCGGTATCGGCAACCACCACGGACAGGTCACGCAGCTGGGTGAGTTTGGACGGCGTTGCGGTGCTCATGGTCACTCCTGGTTCGAAAGCTTCAGACATGGCGGTGGGGGCGGCGCGTGTCGCGGCATACGCTCCCCGCCGCGCGATCAGTTCGGGGTTGCATTGTGGACCGCGGTCACCCGCAGGCGCAGCTTGCGCCCACCCGGTGCATCCCAGTCCATGGACTGGCCCACGGCCAGACCCAGCAAGGCTGTGCCGACCGGCGCAAGGATCGAGACCTTGCCTTCGTCGACGTTGGCTTCGCGCGGATAGACCAGCGTGAGCACGTGCTTGTCGCCGTGCAGCTCATCTTCGCATTCCACGCGCGAATGCATCATGACGATGCCCTTCGGCATCTGGTCCGGCGCCACGACGGTCGCACGGTTGAGTTCCTGGGCCAGTGCCTGGCCGGCCGGAGACTGGGCAATGGCAGGCGCTTCGAGCATGGCATCCAGGCGGTCCATGTCGTGGCTGGAGACGGTGATCGACGGCGGCAGGCCGCTGGAAGAAGACATATGACACTCCTTGTTGATGGAAAAGGCACAAGCAAAAGGCGGTGCCTGCTGGCACCGCCCGGGTTCTATTGTGCGATGTAACGGAGAAGGAATCGACCGGGGGACAGGGCAGGGCGATACGCCGGGTTCAGTTGGCCGCCGCCGCCGGTGCCGCCGGGGCAGACAGCATGCGGTCTTCGCTTTCCAGGGTCAGCAGGGCGTCTGGCAGCTGCTTGAACTGCCGGGCCAGCTGGCCGAGGAAGTCGGTCATCGCCGAGCTGCGCCGCCAGACCATGCCCACGCGCCGGCTCGGGCTGTCCGGCCCTTTGAAGTCGAGCAGGTGGATGCTGTCTGAACGCGGAACCGGTGGCTTGACCGCCAGCGTCGGCAGCAGGGTGATACCCACGTCGGCAGCCACCATCTGGCGCAGCGTCTCCAGGCTGGTTGCGCGGAATTCGGATTTTTCGTTGGCCCCGAACATGCGGCATACCGCCAGCGCCTGGTCGCGCAGGCAGTGGCCGTCTTCCAGCAGCAGGAGCCGCTGGGTGGACAGTTCCTCGGCGTCCAGGTGGTCACGGCTGGCGAGCGGGTGCTTGCTCGATACCGCCAGCAGGAAGGGCTCCTCGAACAGAAACTCCGCATGCAGGCTGTCATCGTCGACCGGCAATGCCAGCAGCGCCGCATCCAGCCGGCCGTCGCGCAGCCGGTGCAGCAGCTCGTCGCTTTTTTCCTCGACCAGCAGCAGTTCCAGGTGCGGATAACGCTTGCGGATGCCGGGGATGACGTGCGGCAGCAGATAGGGCCCCAGGGTCGGGAAGATGCCCAGGCGCACCGTGCCGGCCTCCGGGTCGCGCGCGCGGCGCGCGGCCTCCTTCAGTTCTTCGATCTCGGCCACGATCCCCCGCGCACGCATGGCGGCCTCATTGCCGGCGTGGGTCAGCATCACCTTGCGCGAACCGCGTTCCACCAGCGGCACGCCCAGTTCGTCTTCCAGCTTGCGCAACTGGGTCGAGAGCGTGGGCTGGCTCACGTGGCAGACGGCAGCGGCCTTTCCGTAATGCTTGTGGTCGGCCAGCGCCACCAGGTACTTCAGGTCACGCAGGTTCATTTCCTTGTACCTCCAGACAATGCACCGCTTATCAGGCAGCTTCGGCGACCGCGCCGCTGCTCTTCGGAACGGAGGTGCGGATCAGGTGGTCGAACGCGCTCAGCGCAGCCGTTGAACCGGCCCCCATCGCGATGATGATCTGCTTATAGGGTACGGTAGTGCAATCGCCTGCAGCGAACACGCCAGGCACGCTGGTCTGGCCGCGGTCGTCGATCAGGATCTCGCCGCGCGGCGACAAGGCCACGCTGTCCTTCAGCCACTCGGTATTGGGCAGCAGGCCGATCTGCACGAAGATACCTTCAAGTTCGACCCGATGTGCGTCGCCGCCCACGCGGTCCTGGTAGACCAGGCCGTTCACCTTCTGCCCGTCGCCCAGCACTTCCTGGGTCAGCGCGCTGGTGATGATCGTGACGTTGCCCAGGCTGCGCAGCTTTTTCTGCAGTACTTCGTCGGCGCGCAGCTTGTCGTCGAACTCCAGCAGGGTCACGTGTGCCACGATGCCGGCCAGGTCGATGGCCGCTTCGACACCGGAGTTGCCGCCGCCGATCACTGCCACGCGCTTGCCCTTGAACAGCGGCCCGTCACAGTGCGGGCAATAGGCCACGCCCTTGTTGCGGTACTGGTCTTCGCCGGGCACGTTCATCTGCCGCCAGCGCGCACCGGTGGACAGGATCACCGAGCGCGACTTCAGCGACGCGCCATTCTCCAGCTTGATTTCAACCAGGCCGTCGTCTCCGGCCGGGACCAGGGCGGTGGCGCGCTGGAGGTTCATGATGTCCACCTCGTACTCGCGCACGTGCTGCTCCAGTGCGGTGGCGAGCTTCGGGCCCTCGGTTTCCTTGACCGAGATGAAGTTCTCGATCGCCATGGTGTCGAGCACCTGGCCGCCAAAGCGCTCGGCGGCCACGCCGGTGCGGATGCCCTTGCGCGCGGCATAGATCGCCGCGGCGGCACCGGCCGGACCACCGCCCACCACCAGGACGTCGAACGGAGCCTTGGTCGCGATCTTCTCGGCGTCGCGCTTCGCGGCACCGGTGTCGAGCTTGGCCACGATCTGCTCCAGGGTCATGCGGCCCTGGTCGAATACCTCACCGTTGAGGTAGATGGTGGGCACCGACATGATCTGGCGCGCTTCCACCTCGGCGGGGAACAGGCCGCCATCGATCGCCACGTGCTGGATGCGCGGGTTCAGCACCGCTGCCAGGTTCAGCGCCTGGACGACGTCGGGGCAGTTCTGGCACGACAGCGAGAAGTAGGTTTCAAAGCGGTAGTCACCGTCCAGGTTGCGCACCTGCTCGATCAGCTCGGCGGTGGCCTTGGAGGGGTGGCCACCCACCTGCAGCAGGGCCAGCACCAGTGAGGTGAATTCGTGGCCCATGGGCAAGCCGGCAAAGGCCAGATGGATGTCCTGCCCCGGGGAGCCCAGCGCGAACGACGGCGTGCGCTCGCCACTGTCGCGACGCACTTCCAGGCTGATCTGCGAGGACAGCGTGGTCAGCGTTTCAAGCAGCTCGAGCATTTCCTGCGACTTGGCGCTGTCATCCGCATGCGCCGTGATCTGGATCGGGCGGGTGACGCGTTCCAGGTAGGTCTTCAGCTGGGACTGGAGGTTGGCATCCAACATCGAAAACTCCTTGATTCAGGCAAACGGACAGCGTCGACGCGCCCCACGGGTGCATCAGCGCGACATGGGGGTGAACCGAAGCGGGCGCGTGAGCACCCGCTTGGGTTCACCCCCATCCCCGTCGAAACGGGAATGGGGATGCGATAGCGGCTTAGATCTTGCCGACCAGGTCCAGCGACGGGGTCAGGGTCTTTTCGCCTTCCTTCCACTTGGCCGGGCACACCTGGTTCGGGTTGGCGGCGGTGAACTGGGCAGCCTTCAGCTTGCGCAGGGTTTCGGAGACGTCACGGGCGATCTCGTTGGAATGGATTTCCAGGGTCTTGATCACGCCTTCCGGGTTGATGATGAAGGTGCCGCGCAGGGCCAGGCCTTCTTCTTCAATGTGCACGCCGAAGGCGCGGGTCAGCTTGTGGGTCGGGTCGCCGACCAGCGGGAACTGGGCCTTGCCGACGGCCGGCGAGGTTTCGTGCCACACCTTGTGCGAGAAGTGGGTGTCGGTGGTGACGATGTAGACCTCGGCACCGGCCTTCTTGAACTCGGCGTAATGGTCAGCGGCGTCTTCGATTTCGGTCGGGCAGTTGAAGGTGAAGGCGGCCGGCATGAAGATCAGGACGGACCACTGGCCCTTCAGGCTGGCGTCGGAAACCTTGATGAATTCGCCGTTCTGGTAGGCGTTGGCTTCGAACGACTGGATCTGGGTGTTGATGAGCGACATCGATGTTCCTCTTGGATGAAGGGCGGGGTGAAGCGATGGGTAAAGACTACCGGTCCTCGGTCGATTAGTGAAATCAATTGATTCACTACTTTTCGATAGACACCATCTATCGTGGATAGTTCAGGCGTCTCTACCCTCAACCACCAAGATGGGGTTGGATATCTTTCAATTCAATGACTTGAGTCCAGAATGAGTCGATGACCGTGATAGATGCCGTAAATGGACCGGCGTGGGCGGCTGAACAATGCTGCAACCTGACCTACACTGCGCGCCCTAGAGTTCCAGGCCTGCCATGACTGTCGCGCCATACCGTGAGATCCGCCAGCTGCTGGCCGACGCCGCCGGGCAGCTGCCGGGCGTGGAGGGCCGCCATGAGGCGGAGCTGCTGCTGCTGCACGTACTGGGCCGCGAACGCAGCTGGTTGTTCGCACACGCCACCGATGCCGTGGAACCGGCGACCGAGGCGGCGTTTGCGCAGTTGCTGCAGCGCCGGATCCAGGGGGAGCCGGTGGCCTATCTGTTGGGACGGCGGGGATTCTGGACACTGGACCTGACGGTCAGCCCGGCCACGCTGATTCCCCGACCGGAAACCGAGCGACTCGTTGAGCTGGCGCTGGAACGGCTGCCTGCGGACCGTCCACTGCAGGTGGCCGACCTGGGCACCGGCAGCGGGGCCATCGCACTGGCGCTGGCCAGCGAACGCCCGCTGGCGCAGGTGCTGGCCACCGACATGAGCCCGCAGGCGCTGGCGGTGGCTGCCGAGAATGCCCGCCGGCATGAACTGGTCAACGTGCACTTCCAGCAGGGGTCCTGGCACGCGGCGCTGGGGCAGGAACGCTTCGACCTGATCGCCACCAATCCGCCCTACATCGCGGCGGACGACCCCCACCTGGCGCAGGGTGACCTGCGTTTCGAGCCTGCCACCGCACTGGCATCGGGCGCGGACGGCCTGGACGACATCCGGGTGATCATCGAGGGGGCACCGGCGCGCCTGGTGGCAGGCGGCTGGTTGCTGATCGAGCATGGCTGGGACCAGGGACCGGCGATCCGCGCACTGCTGGAGCAGGCGGGCTTCGTGGAAGTCAGCACGGCACTGGACCTGGAACACCGCGACCGGGTCAGTCTGGGCCGCCTGCCTTGAGCGGAGGCGGGGCTAGAATGGCAGCCAGTGTTTCATTCATCTGGAGCTTCGCCCATGCGCACGCTGTACCCCGCGATCACCCCCTATGACGTTGGCAGCCTGAAGGTCGACGACCGCCACACGCTGTATTTCGAGCAGTGCGGCAACCCCGACGGCAAGCCGGTGGTGATGCTGCATGGGGGTCCGGGCGGCGGTTGCAGCGAGAAGATGCGTCAGTTCCACGACCCGGCCAGGTACCGCATCATTCTGTTCGACCAGCGCGGTGCCGGGCGCTCGACACCGCATGCGGACCTGGTCGACAACACCACCTGGGACCTGGTGGCCGACATCGAGAAACTGCGTGAGCACCTGAAGGTGGAGCGCTGGCAGGTATTCGGCGGCAGCTGGGGTTCGACCCTGGCGCTGGCCTATGCACAGACCCACCCGCAGCAGGTGACCGAGCTGGTGCTGCGCGGCATCTTCATGCTGCGCCGCTGGGAACTGGAGTGGTTCTACCAGGAAGGTGCCAACCGCCTGTTCCCGGACGCGTGGGAACACTACCTTGCCCCGATTCCGGCGGTGGAGCGCCACGACCTGATTTCGGCCTTCCATCGCCGCCTGACCAGTGAGGACGAAGCGACCCGGCTGGCGGCCGCCAAGGCGTGGAGCGTGTGGGAGGGTGCCACCAGCTTCCTGCATGTGGACCCGGACTTCGTGAACAGCCATGAGGACCCGCACTTCGCACTGGCGTTCGCGCGCATCGAGAACCACTACTTCGTCAACGGTGGCTTCTTTGAAGTGGAAGATCAGCTGCTGCGCGACGCGCACCGCATTGCCGACATCCCGGGCGTGATCGTGCACGGCCGCTACGACGTGGTCTGCCCGCTGCAGAACGCCTGGGAACTGCACAAGGCCTGGCCGAAGTCGACGCTGGAGATCTCGCCCGCTTCGGGTCATTCGGCATTCGAGGCAGAGAACATCGATGCCCTGGTGCGCGCCACCGATCGATTCGCAGGCTGATTGCACGATCTGTATCTGATTGCACGATCTCCGTAGAGCCGGGCTCTGCCCGGCTGCTGTTGGATTCGTGCGAACATCCCTCGGTTCACGGGATCCCTGGTTTGGCGGCTCGGGATGGGTTTGCGGGACACGCCGTGAGCCGCATGGATGCGGCGATCGAGCTTACATGGACGTACTTGCAGCGTCCCCCGGAACGCCCATCCCGATCCGCCAACCGAGGGGGGCCCTAAACCACAGGCTGTTCGCCCAAAACCAACAGCAGCCGGGCAACGCCCGGCGATCCGTAGCCCCCGCAATCACGCCATCGCCAGCAACTGCGGCTCCAACACGCCGAACACCCGCGCCAAACGATCCGCCCACGCGATCTGCCCGGCTGCATCGGCAATCAGGTCCTGGCGGATCTCCAGTTCCACGTGCACCAACCCGCGGCCCTCGCCATGCACCGGCACCGCGTAGTCGCTGGTGCTGCTGACCGAATACGGCTCGTTGTCGCCTACGACCAGATCATCTTCATCGCGCAGCGCCTGCAGCAGTGCGTGCGCGAAACGCGTGTCACGGTGGTACAGCACGCCGGCGTGCCAGGGGCGGTCGTATCCGTTCATTGACGGAGTGAAGCTGTGCATCATCACCAGCACTGTCGGCCGACCCTGTGCGCGGCGTGCGTCGAGCTCGGCCTCGATACGGGCGTGATACGGCGCGTGGATCGCCTCGATACGTTGCTGGCGCTGCGTGTTGCTTAAAGAAGCGTTACCCGGAATGCGGGTGTGATCGCTGATTTCCGGAATCAGCGTCGGAGATGCCAGCGGTCGGTTGCAGTCGATCAGCAGCCGCGAATAGGTCTGCTCGATCGCCCACGCATCCAACCGCTCGGACAGCGCCCGGGTGGTGCCGGCAATGCCGATGTCCCAGCCGATATGCCGGTCGAGCTCGGCTTGCGGCAGCCCCAACCCCTCCAGCGCGGCAGGGACCACCTGTCCGGCGTGATCGGCCAGCAGCACGAACGGCGAACGTCCCTGCGCCTGGTGCACCGTGTACACCTCCGGATCGGCCGCTCCAAGCAGGGCGGGCAGCTGTTGCCGGCCGGTATCAGCCACGCGGCGTACCGTCCAGATGGTGTTCGATCATCCACAGCCCCGCCCACAGCTTGGCATCGAGCTGGTAGCCCTGGTTCATTTTTTCCACCAGCCAAGCGGCGGCCCGCGCCCGCGGGATCGCATGCACGGTGATGTCTTCGCTTTCATCGCCACCGCCTGCGCCGACCTGGCGCAGACCGGTGGCGCGCACGAAGGCGATGCGCTCGCTGCTGGCACCGGACGAGGTCGGGCCGATCATCAACACCTCGGCGTGATCGGCGGTCCAGCCGGTTTCTTCCTCCAGTTCGCGCACCGCCGAGGCTTCGATCGACTCGCCGGCCTCGATGTCGCCGACCAGGCCGGCCGGCATTTCGATGGTCAGTGCCTGCAGCGGTACCCGGAACTGCTCCACGAACAACACCTCGTCATCTGGCGTCACCGCGATGATGATCGCGGCCAGTCCGCCCGCATGGGTGCGCTCGCTGTATTCCCAGCTGCCGCGCACCACCATGCGCTGGTATTTGCCTTCGTAGACGACCTTGGGGGGTTGGGAGTTGTGACTCATGCGAACTCGTTGGCAACAGAAGAGGAATCGGAAAGGCCGCCGGCGGTGAACAGCCGACGGCGGGTAAGTGGGCCGAAACGCAGCGCGTCGCAGAGACCCTGCAGCATCTGCGCATCGGCGCTGCCGCGACTGAAGCCGCTGTCGCTGCCGTCCAGCGGTGCATCCAGCGCGATGGTGGTCAATTGCCGCCACAACAGGGCGTGCTCGCGTTGCTCGCGCAGCCGCACCGCCATCTGCGCGGCACCGCGCAGGCGCAGGAACGGTACTTCGTCCAGGCGTTCATACAGCACGTCCAGGCTGCCGAAGTGCGCCAGCAGTATGGCTGCGGATTTCGCGCCGACGCCGGTGATGCCCGGAATGTTGTCGACCGCATCGCCACACAGCGCCAGGTAGTCGGCAATCTGGTGGGCCTGCACGCCGTGGCGCGCTTTCACCCCTGCCATGCCCCAGCGCTGGTTGCGCGCATAGTCCCACTGCTCGTCGTGCTCGTGCAGCAGCTGCGACAGGTCCTTGTCGGCGGAAATGATCACCCCGCGCATGCCGCCGGGACGGCTGGCGTGCAGCGCGCTGCCAATCAGGTCGTCCGCTTCGTACTCGTGATGGGCCAGCACGCTCAGGCCCAGTGCCATGCACAGCGCCTTGCAATGCGCGAACTGACGACGCAGCTCTTCGGGAGCCGGATCGCGGTTGGCCTTGTAGGCGGTATACAGGCGGTGGCGGAAGCAGCTGTCCAGGGCCTCGTCGAAGGCCACCACGATGTGCTGCGGGCGCTCGCGTTCCAGCAGGTCCAGCAGGAACCGCGCAAAGCCGTGCACGGCGTTGGTCGGCCAGCCCTGCTGGTCCTGGAACTCGTTCGGCATCGAGTGCCAGGCCCGGAACACATACAGGCTGGCATCGACCAGATACAGCGGCGGGCGTACGGCCAGCGCGGGCGGAGCCTGGATCATCTCAGCCCACCCAGTCCTGCAGCAGCGCGGCCGGGTCGGGGCGCTCGCGCTCGGGTACTTCGGCCTTGGGGGTCCCGATGTGGATGAATCCGGCAATGCGCTCGTGTTCGGCCAGGCCCAGATGGGCGTGCACGGCCGGGTCGAAGGCCATCCAGGCCGTCAGCCACTGCGCGCCAAAGCCCATGGCCTGGGCGGCCTGCAGCAGGGCGAAGCAGACGCAGCCGGCGGTCATCAGCTGCTCCTGCTCCGGCACCTTGGGGCTGGGCGTAGGGCAGGCGACGACCGTCACGATCAGCGGCGCGTGGGAAAACCGCAGGCGGTCCTTCTCGACCTGGGCATCTGACGCATTCAGGTCGCGCGCGCGGCTGCGCTCGGCCAGGAAGGCTCCCAGAGTGTGACGTGCGTCACCCTGGATGCTCAGGAAACGGAAGGGCACCTTCTTGCCGTGATCGGGCACCCGGACGGCGGAAGCCAGCATCCGCAGCAGGGTTTCGCGGTCGGGGCCTGGGGCGGTCAGCTGCAGCGCGGGGGTCGAGCGACGGGCGTCCAGGGCTTGCAGCGCAGGAGAATCGGGCATGGCACTCAGGGGTTTTTTACAGATGGGGAATTATAGTCGGGGCGCTTTGTGACGTCGGTTTTGGTCAACTGTGTGCCATTTACGACGAAACGTGATGCACATCACTTAATGAAACCCATCCCTTCACACTCCTGTACTCGCTTCCGACTGGCACTCGCCTTACGATACAAGGCCTGCCGGTACCCGGTTGTGAGGTTTGAAGTGAGGACTGTTTCACTGTCCCCGACCGGTGCGCCGATCTACCATCCGCGTGCGGGTGCCTGGGGGGCACCGGTATGCGGTGCATCCATGCTGCATTCGTTGGATTCTGGAAAGGTGGGGAGCCTTTTCGCATGATCGCCACGCCCAATGTCATGGGGCAGCCCGGCCGTGATCCGGCCCTGCTCAAGCTCGCTCGCGAGGCTGCCCTGCCGGGGCTGGCCGAGTCGTTCGCGACCGTGCTGGCCCGCTTCGATGACGTCCTGTTCGACCGCGCCAGCAACGCCGGCGCGTCGCAGCTGCTGTTCCTGGATGGCATGCGCGAGCTGCGCCGCCGCCGCGAGGACATCGTGGCCGGCTTCCGTGCACACCTGGCACTGGCCTGGGATTCGCTCGAACGCGGGCAGCCGTTGTCGGCCGAAACCACCCTGGCCGGCCCGGTCGAAGGCGGGCTGAGCCTGGTTCCCGAACACGTGCTGGAATCGCGTCTGGCGGTCCGCAACTTCGCGGTCGTGCTGTTACGCGACTGGAAGCCGGTGCTGGCACGCCTGGACCGCCGTCTGGGCTGGATCGCCGGCGGGCTGGAGTTGAACGCTGACACCAATCCGGTCAGCCCGGAACACATCGGGGTGGCCATACATGAGGCGTTCGCCGACTGCGAACTGGCTCCGGAAGTGCGACTGGTGTTGATCAAATTGTGCGAGCGGGACCTGCACGGCCCCATCGGCAAGCGCTATGAAAAGCTCGACGAGCAACTGGCGGCGGCAGGCGTGATGCCGCAGATTGCCGCGCCGCGCAAGCCGGCACCCCGTCCGCCCGCCGCGCGCAACGAACTTGATGAGCTGGTCGAGGCGTTGGACACGGAAGCGCCATCTCGGGGCGACGACTCCTCGGCTCCGGCCTGGGCGCGGCGTTTTGCCGACCGCTGGGCGGCCAGCCGCGGCCGCATGCAGTCGGCCCAGGCGGCCTACCAGGAAGCCGGCGAAGCCGACGGCATGAACAACAACCAGGGCATGCTGCTGGAGGCCCTGCATGAACTGCTGCAGCAGACCCGGCATGTGCGCGAGGACGCGACCTCGGCCGCCAGCGTCGCGGTGGGCCAGCAGCGCCCGTTGAGCCAGCGCGAGATGATGTCGGTGCTTTCGCTGCTGCAGGCCACGCCGAGTGCGACCCTGCGCGCGGCCATCGGCGAGGACGGCGAGTCGCTGGCGCAGCGTCTGAAGAGCGAAGTGCTGTCCAGTGCCACCCAGCTGGGCGTGGACCCGGCGCAGGCACGCCTGGACCCGCAGGATGAAGATGCCATCGACCTGGTCGGCATGCTGTTTGACGTGATGCTTGACGAGCGCGACCTGGAAGGGCGTTCGCGTGAGCTGATCGGCCGGCTGGTGGTGCCGTTCGTCAAGGTGGCGATGCTGGACCGCCGCATGTTCGTGCAGAAGACCCATCCGGCACGCAAACTGCTCAACTCTCTGGCCGAGGCATGCGAGGGAAATACCGGCGAAAGCCAGGCCGAGCGCGTGCTGATGGGCAAGGTCGAGGAGATCATCGAGCGGCTGGTAGCCGAGTTCAATGAGAACCTGGCGATCTTCCTCACGCTGGAGGAAGAGTTCCGCGATTTCCTGTCCCAGCACCGCCGTCGCATCGAAATTGCCGAGCGCCGTGCTGCGGAAACCCAGCGCGGCCAGGAAAAGCTTGAGGTGGCGCGCACGCGCGCGGCCGGCGAACTGGAATGGCGCGTGGAGGACCAGCACCTGCCGCAGGCGATTGATGAATTCCTGCGCCAGCCGTGGCAGCACCATCTGACCCTGGCGGTGCTCCGCGAGGGCGACGACGGTGCCTCGGTGAGCGAAGCGCTGGCGTTGGCCGACGGTATGCTGGAAGAGGTCGCGGAAGCGCGCCGCCAGATCGTGGGCAAGCCGTGGCTGCAGGCTTGGCAGCCGGTGCTGCGCAAGGTCTTTGCCAGCGTCGGCGTGCATGCCGATGCGGCAACGGCGGCGATTGACGCGCTGCACGACACGCTGCAGGCGGTCGCCGAATCGCGTCCGGAGCTGGAGCGCGCGCTGCCGGAACTGCCACAGGTGGTCCTTCCGGCACCGCCGGCGGCCGACGCCGGCGGCGTGGAACTGGAAGGCAAGGTCGACGTGACCGATTTCGACAATGCCGACGCCGACCGTTTCCGCGGCATGGAAATCGGCAGCTGGCTGGATTTCGTTGACAAGGACGGCAAGGTGCAGGCCGGCAAGCTGTCGTGGGTGAGCCCGATTTCCTCGCGCCTGCTGTTCGTGAACCGCCGCGGCGTGCGTTTCTGCGTGGCTTCGCCCGAGGAACTGGCGGTCATGGTCCGCCTCGGCCGCCTGCGCCCGCACGTCGACGACGGCGCGTTCGACAGCGCCATGCAGGGCGTCATCGACCGCCTCGACACCAAGGGCGCCACCGTCCACTAAGCCGTAGAGCCGGGCTTGCCCGGCTGCTGTTGGCTTTTGGCGAACCACACTCGGTTCACGGCCTTCCTGGTTTGGCGGGTCGGGATGGGCGTTGCGGGGGACGCTGCAAGTACGTCCCTGTAAGCTCGATCGCCGCATCCATGCGGCTCACGCCCCCTCCAGCCCACCCCGACCCGCCATCGACAGACGGTCGGTGGTCATCGAAAACCAAAAACACGTAACCCCGGTAGCGTCGGTCGACAGACGACGGCCGTGAAATCCTCCACATCCGGTAACGCATGACCCTGAAGCAACAACGGCGGTTGCTGTTGCTCTTGGGGCCGCCTTGCGCAATCCATCAGGGGCGGGGGCGGGTGCCCTCCGTAGGGACACTCCACGGCATGGGTTCGGCGCATGCGCCGAACGGGTTGGGCAGGAGGCCCAACCCCGGCCTTGCCGTATGCGCAGGACAGCGCATACGAGCAAGCCGTGGAGTAGCCTACATGGACGTACTTGCGGCGTGTCCCGGAGCGAGGGTGCCCGCTCCCGACCCAGCACGGACAAATCAAAGCGCCGCTCTTCGCATCAAGCTACGATCAACCAATAAACCGATAAACCACAACGCGAGGACACGCATGGCTGTCGAGGTGCTGGGGGTGAAGGAACGTGCGCCGGGCGAATGCCGGGTGGCGCTGACGCCGGAAACGGCGCGCAAGCTGGCCGCGCTCGGGGCCACGGTCTGGATCGAACCCGGTGCGGGTCTCGGTGCGGGTTTCACCGACCAGGCCTACCTGGACGCCGGTGCACAACTGGCCGATGAGGCGTGTGCCAGCCGGGCCGACATCGTGCTGTGCGTGCAGGCTCCGGAAACCGCCTGGCTGAACCAGCTCAAGCTGGGCAGCACCCTGGTCGGCATGCTGCAGCCACAGGCCGACAGTCTGCGCGCGGCGACGATGCAGTCGCGGGGCCTGCAGGTGTTTCCGCTGGAGCGCCTGCCACGCACCACCCGTGCACAGTCGATGGACGTGCTGAGCTCACAGGCCGGCATGGCCGGCTACAAGGCCACGCTCATCGCCGCCCAGCGCGCGCCGCGTTTCTTCCCGATGCTCACCACTGCAGCCGGCACCATCCGGCCGTCGCGCGTGCTGGTGGTGGGGGCGGGCGTGGCCGGCCTGCAGGCAATCGCCACCGCACGCCGGCTGGGTGCGCAGGTGGAAGGCTTTGATGTGCGCCCGGAAACCCGCGAGCAGATCGAATCGCTGGGCGGCAGGTTCCTTGACCTGGGTGTCAGTGCGGCAGGCGAGGGTGGGTACGCGCGCGCGCTGACCGACGCGGAACGGGCCGAACAGCAGCGTCGCCTGGGTGAACATCTGCGGCTGGTGGACGTGGTGATCTGCACGGCAGCGGTGCCCGGTCGGCCTGCACCAAAAATCATCACCCAGGCGATGGTCGAGGGCATGCGCCCCGGCAGCGTGGTGGTGGACCTGGCGGCGGAGACCGGCGGCAACTGCGAGGCGACGCGGCCCGGGGAAACGGTGGAGGTGGGCGGCGTCATCGTCGATGGACCGTTGAACCTGGCCAGCCAGGGCGCGGTGCATGCCAGCGAGATGTACGCGCGCAACCTGTACAACTTCGTGGCGCTGTTCGTAAAAGACGGCGCGATCACGTTCGACTGGGACGATGAACTGCTGGCGAAAACGCGCTGGGTGGCGGGGTAACGCGTTCTTCGTCCGGATGGCGATGACGCGCATGGCGTGTCAACGCGGTGCCGGATCGTCTTTCACGGCATTGGCCTTCAACCACTCCTGGCGCTGCTCCGGCGTCATCTTGCCCCAGCGCTCACGCAATGCCTCACGTTGGTCCGGGGTCATGCTGCGCATCTGTGCGAACAACGCCCGCGCCTGCTCGCGCTGGGCCGGGGTCATGTTCTCGAAGCGGTGACGGCCGCGCCGCGCCAGCTCGCGCTGTTCCGGGGTCATGCTTTCCCAGCGCTGCCCATGCTGCAGCATGCGTTGGCGCTGTGGCGGAGCGGCGTTGTTCCAGCGGTCGCGCAGTGGTGCGATCAGCGCTTCGCGCTGCTCTGGGGTGAGCCTGTCCCAGTCGGGCAGCGGCGAGGTCTGTGCCCAGCCGCTGGCGCTCAGCGACAACAGCACCATGGCAAGTGTGGTCTGCAGTTTCATGGTTACTCCATCGCCAGGTTGGTGGCAGCCAGCCACACGTACATGTCCGGATTCTCATCCAGCAGTTCGCCACTGTCATCCAAGGCACTGGCGGCGACCGGGGCTGGCGGTGCGGCGGGCGGTTGCGCAGTGAAACTGTAGCCCAGGCCCAGTGCCACCACCGCCGAGCAGGCCGTGGCCAGCCACCAGCCGTGTGC
>NZ_RHPP01000035.1 GCF_003935715.1 Stenotrophomonas sp. 278
GCGGCACGAGCGGATGTGTTTGACTACATCGAGCGACGCCACAACCCTAGGATGCGCAGAAGGGTCGCCAAGCAGGATCAGAAGGTTGCAGCTCTTTTAGAACCGTCCGTGATATCGGGGTAGAACCCATCTCACTCCTTTTCGACTGAAGGATCTCCGCAGCCTTCGTGTCTCCATTGCGTACGTTAAGCACCGAGACCTAGATCAGGTACGTCTGATTCTAGGACACCAGTCCTTCTCCAGCATCGATACTTACCTCCGATCCACCGTAATATTCAAGCTAAACGAGTCTAATATCCTCAGATTTCAGCATCTTCTTGAGAAGGAGTTGCTCTCCAGCAATCAGCCTCCGCCACAAACCTTCTCCACGGGTGACGGCGGACACTGCCGCGATTCTTCAAAAAGCCGCTTTGCAGGAGGTATGACCCCGTGCGACGGAATGGGATGCCACATCGGGACGACCTGTGAAAACTATACCCTTCGCCCTACGAAAGAGTCCGTGGCAGATGCGCTAAGAACTCTCCACTCTTACAGAGAATGCTGGCAGGCACTCGCAGATCAGCAACCCGACCGATTTTGGGATATCCACCTGCCACGGATCGTGCATATTCACGTCATGCTTGAAGCAATCCGAGACCTGCGTCCAGATCTTCTGCCCGAAGGGATGTGGAAATGAACTCCACCAAAGCGAACCGCTCCGCACCAGCCTCTTGTGAAGAGACAAGTGACTATGATCTCGACCAAGCACGTCAACTGCGTCTGCAAGGATCACTGCTCTTGCACCAATCAGGCGCAGATTTGTGGTCCTTAGATTTGAGCCAGATCCATTTTAGATCTGCCAGAGACCCGGCGGCGGCCACATCCCTGTATAACGAAGAGCCAGCCCGTCGAGCCGCACTCTGCTTCACGCAGAACGTCATCTCCAGCCGCCGCAGCTTCATACCAGACAGGCGATCGATCACGCGACAGATCTACCTACTAAGAAACGTCTATGACTGGCTAGCACCCCAGGGCACCGA
The DNA here is from genome assembly GCF_003935715.1 of Stenotrophomonas sp. 278. Taxonomy (GTDB): domain Bacteria; phylum Pseudomonadota; class Gammaproteobacteria; order Xanthomonadales; family Xanthomonadaceae; genus Stenotrophomonas; species Stenotrophomonas maltophilia_AH. Next base: position 1,020 of record NZ_RHPP01000035.1, read on the forward strand.
TAGGCTTAGCCGAGCGACGCAAGATCAACTCAGTGAGATGATGGCGAGCTTTGCAGAGCTCGGGTGGCCGCACTCGCTGGGGATAGTATCGCGATGGACAAGCGCGGCATCTCTTTTCAACGAGGATGACACGGAACTGGCGTTTCACTTTCACTCTGAGGGCGGCGCACGCTGCATCAATGCGATCAATCAAGGCTACTGGCGACCCCGATTGGGTTGGGGAGGTGGTGTTCCTGTGCCCAGGGAAGTTCGCATGATGCTGCAGGACATAGTTGGCGCACGATACAGCCGAAAGTGGGCATCAACGGACGGAAATTATCTTCCACCAAGCAAAAACGTGCTACGAAACACGATTGCATTCATTAATCAGTGGCATTCAGTCCAAGAGGATTGTGATAAACCCAGTTTTCGCATTTCCCGGAACTCAAATCGTATGGCAAGCCGTCTCGCCAGACGTAGTTCCGCAAAGACTGGTGTTCTCACTGTGACCGACGCAGGATCATTGATGAAGTCCGCGACATTCGTCATTGATGAAGTTCTGCCGCTGCTAATCGAGCTCCTCAATGAACCATTCACAGCTAACCGTCGCTCGCGGCATCGGAGGGTTGCCCAACGCGCTCTGGAGACCAGCTCCGCAAGAGAAGCGATCGAGACTCTGCTCTCACGGCCTATCGTCCGATGGCTTTGGTCCGGATCACACGGACGAAACCCAGAGGAGCTATGTGTAGACCAGCTAATTGCAGCAGTACAAGGCGCAGCCTTCATTATCATCTGCGCAATGAATGGACGTCGGTCTGGAGAGGTCTGTCATCCGACGACCGGATTGCGGACAGACTCGCTCATCGTTCTGGACGAAGACTTGCTCATAGCTAAGATGTCATTCTACATAGAGAAGACGCGCTTCTGCAGAGAGGATTTCTATGTCAACGCGCTTACTGTCCGCGCGTACCAAGCTCTGCTTAGCCTCAGAGCGCACCTAGGCCAAGGAGAGAGTGTCAGCGAGACGCCTGAGAGCATCTTCGCACTAGCTCGTAGAAGCGAGTCGAGCCTTCCAGACAGCAAGAGGCCGCACTTCTCACCCACATCGGACACAAAACGAACGCGCACCCTGAACAGCTTTTTCGAGGTCGCCGGAGAGCGTTGCACGGTTGCCAACTTGGCACCGCATAGCCTGCGGCGATGCTTCGCACTCCTTTACTACTACAGGTTTGAGCAGTCAGATCTACTCAGTCTCCAACAGCACCTCCGCCACACCACAATCTCAAACACAATCCACTACGTCACGGGGGACACTGGCTACTTCTTCCCAGATGTTGAGAGGCGGCTATTCCATCCAATAGACAAATCTGCGTTTCCCTGCCGCGAACTTCAAGACGTTTCGTACGAAATCCTTGTGGAATCTATCCACTCTATTCTGGCCGGCACGGGCGCGGCGGGCGGATTTGTGAAGTTCGTCCGGGCACTCTACCGACAAATGGTAGACGCATTGACGGAAGGAGATAATGCAGCTGCTCTGATCGCCGATCGGCTAAGGTCAAATGAGCATGTACTGAGGCCCATGCCATTCGGACAGTGCCATTCGACCCGGCGGCGATCATCTATAGGGAACTGTAGAGAACGAGGGAGACTACATCATGAGCACGCCTCGCCCGCCTTGTGCTTCTCTTGCCCGTTCCACTTCACATCTCCGGCCTATTACAAGTCGGTCTCGCTGATCAAGACGTCTATGGAGGCCGCCAGGAGCCAGGCCGCAGAGGGCTCGGTCCAGGCGGGTTACCTGAACCGGCAGATTGAGCACCTTCAATGGCTATTGCGGCATGTCTCACCACAAGGGGAATCGGCCCAATGACTCATATTTCAATCCAGCGAAGAGATCGCGCTAGGCACAACATTCAAATAAAGATCAACATTCTGAGTGGCTGGATCATGCACGGAGTGCCGAAGCACCCCACAACAGGACTCGCAGAGTACTTCCCAACTACTCTGCGGCAGTTCAAAGCGTGGGACGGCTTACTCAACAGCGAGGACCTCAGGCTACAGCTACCGTCGATAGCGAGAATCGGAAACGACACCCTTGACGCCAATCAGGATCTGAAGGCCTCAGCCAGCTCCATAATCGCGCTCCTAAAGGCCCGCTCCGTATGTGCTTCGAAAGTTAAGCAAGCAAGTGCAAGCAACAAAGAGCAGGCTCAAGTTCTTCTTAAATTGTTAAATATCCGAAACTCTGAACTGGTAAGCCAGCAGCGCGAAATCCGGCGACTGAAAAGCCAGATCCAGTTGCTTGAGCGACGTCTGGAGGTCCGATGACACTCATTACAAATGGACCGAGACTCTCTCGATCTGATGCGTACTGGCATCTGTCAGGGTCCGATGGCCGAACTAGTTGGCCTTGCTTGGATTACCTCATCGACTGTGTCGACAGGCAGCGCCTTCGGCCTGCAACAGTAGAGCTTAGAGCGTATGCACTGAAGATGTGGATTTCATACCTAGAGCAGCAGAATGTGAACCTACTGCACGCTTCGGATGCAGAACTCATTGACTTTGCAAGTCACAAATACTTGCGCCAAAGTGGAGGCGCATTCGGCGACTCCCAAGCGAGGAAGAGGAGCATAAATCAGATCGTCAGGTCCATCTACCGGCTCTACGCGTGGCTCCAGTGTTCGAGTTACGGAGAGGGCCTAGCGTTGCTAGGACCGTCTAGATGCCAGTTTATAAGCACTCTGAACGAACCGGGCAAGCAGCGGTCACGATCAGACTTTCCATGTACGTTTCGCTTCGCTGGAGAGCGTAGTAAGCACAACCGCTATCACATCCCGGATGATGCGGACCGTGCAAGGATGGTCGAGCATTTCTACAGCAAGTACTCTCAAGGTGTCGCACTAAGGAACGCTCTGCTTTTGGATATCGCCTTGAGCACCGGCTGGAGGCGCGGCTCAATCGCGTCACTTTCTGTCGACCAGTTCTCTGCAGAAGTGCTCGATTCCGAACATATCTTGGTCACTCCTCCAGAGCAGAAGTTTGGGTACACACTTTCATTCAGTATAAGCAGCACGTTAGCGACTAGGATCGGCGCATACATACGAGGCCCGCGTTCGGAGATCGTTCGCCGCACTGGCACAAGCTCAGTGAAGGTCTTCTTGAGCGCAAAGCGCGGCACTCCGCTGACCGCCGCTGGTATCACTAAGGTTTTTTCAAATGCACGCAAGGCGTTAGGGCTCCCGCCAGGAGTCGGCATTCACTCTTGGAGACGCGCATTTGCGAATCGGGCAATGGCTCGGGAAGTCGAGCGGCGGCGACGAATAGGGGTCAATGGCACGTTCAGCGATGTAGCAGCGGTGGTTGCAAGCCAACTCGGCCATGAATCGTTAAAGAGTCAAGAGGCGTACATTAGAGGGCATGGCTCGCTCGAGGCCAACGATGGGGCCGGCCACGGGAACACCTAAGATGTTGCGCCTCGAAGCAGCGTTTGGCGTGAGCTGACGACCACATTCATCTTCAGGAAGTGTTGTCGAGTAGACCGAATCATGTGTCACGTCCATTCTTTTGCTCCCGGCGACGATGTTGACCGGCGTGCCCGACGTTTCCCTCTGCGCCACCTAAGTCGAGTTCACGGGGGCGCGCGTAAAGTGGGATGCCCTGAGCAGCGAATTCTCGATCGAGCTGCATGCGCACTTCTTTGCTGAAGGCTGTCATTGTCTACACCACCGACTGAAATCAGGATCTAGATTGCAACACGCCTTGGTTCCACGGCGCAATTCCGCATCGCCGCTCAGCCTGGGAACCGACAAGCAGCGCAAGGCCAGAAGGTGCCGCCGCCCTGGCTCTTAGGACGCTCAAGGACGAAAGAGGTGCGTTCAACCTAGCTTAGTAGTCAGGTAGTCTGGGACTGCCTGCAGCTTCATTACATCCGCTCTGCGCAGACGGTTGAGCTAGGCTGTAGCAAACCCCGTGAGTGGGAGTGGCCACGGAGGCAGTACTCAATCTCCTGCACGGTGTACGGGCTGCACCGATCTAGACGTCAGCGGCGATGTCAACGGTGGCCGCCGTGAAGTCTGATCTCCTCTGCCTGCTGGAGGATAGCTTCGGTGTGGCTGACCAAAAACAATCAAAGTAAGAACGGTGTCGTAAGAATGTTGAACTCGAGCGTACGTAACCCCTCGTTCAGAGCCGCCAGACAGACCCTGTGTGCGAAAAATGTCATAAATAAGTGAGGATGGACGGATAGCTGAACGACAAGGACCACAGACCTTGGTGTTTTTTTATTTCTTATCGTAGACAATGCGCACACACGGACGGCCGCCAAGGTCCGTCTCCCGCCAACGGCTGATCATTTAGCTAATGCATCGACGTCTTGCTTCTATCATTCGGTTCTTGGCTGCACTGCTTCTTGCGGTGTGCCTAGTGGTGCCGACGGTCGAGGCCATGACATGCAGCGACCAGATGGATGAGGGCTCCTCGCAGGAAGTGCCGAAGCCGTCTGATCAGAAGAAGGATCAGCTTTCGGCACACGGACACTGTCATCATGGTGGCGCGCTTCATCCGCCTTTCCTCTTTCCGCTAAGAGATGTTGTGGTGGCGGATGAGCCAATGACACTTGTGACCGCCGGAAACCTTCCGTCGGATAGGCTCGACGGTTTGATCCGTCCCCCCAGGGGCTGACAGCGATTCCTTTGCTCATTTTGTGAGCGAATGAACCGCCGCGTCTCCCCGCATGACTGGCAGCTCGTCTGCTGCTCTTCGAATCGTGCGTTGCGACCATTGGAGTCGCTGGGTGACCAGGCACTCTTGCTCCGGATCCGCCTGCGCGCGGTACCCGCTGCTGCACCTTTGATATTCCGGGTATATCCATGTCCACGTTCATGGCCTGTGCGTATAGTGCGCTCGGGGCCGGTCTTCCTGCTCTTCAGGTTCCTCCTGCGCAGCCAACTGGAGGCCTCGAATGAAGAGCGCTTCATGGTGGCGCAATCGCCCAGAAGTCGGTCAGACATGGCTGATCATCGCCGTCTCTCTCTACTTCACGGTGGTCTTCAACAACGCGTTCGTTCGGTTCATTCTTGGAGCCTCGAACCACGAAGGAACTGCGCAGGCGCTGGTAATGAGCACCGCGCTAGTGTTCATCACCGGACTCCATGTGTTGCTCTTGTCCTTGCTCGGGTGGCGTTGGACGCTCAAGCCTATCCTGCTGGTGATGATTCCGGCATCCGCCGCCGCCGCCTACTATTCGGACAACTACGGCATCTTCTTTGATGCGAGCATGGTGCGTAACGTCTTCAGGACGGACACTGCGGAAGCAGGCGAGCTAATGACTTGGGGGTTTGCAGGCGCGATGCTCTTAAAGAGCGCGCCGCCGTTACTCGTAGTTGTCTGGATTCGAATTCGTAAGGAGAGCAGCATCCTTCGCCTGCTGGTGAAGAGGGTGCTACTGGTTGTCGCCACCTTGGTCATCACTAGTGGCGCAGTTATGTCGCAGTTCGACGATCTCTCATCGCTGATGCGCAACAATAAGTCCGCGCGGTACTTGATTACGCCTGAGAACTACATCGTATCCAGCATCCGCGTCCTACAACAGGATCGGCGCGCACCACGCGGACCGCTGTCCAAAGTGGCCGAGGATGCCCGATTGGACCCTCATCCGATTGGTTCCAAGCCTCATCTACTTGTGATCGTTGTAGGCGAGACTGTCCGCGCGCAGAACTGGGGCCTGAGTGGGTATGCGCGTCAGACGACGCCAATGTTGGCCAGGCGTGATGTGGTCAATTACGTGGACGTGACCGCCTGCGGATCTAATACCGAGGTTTCCGTCCCTTGCATGTTTTCCGTGTATGGGAGGCGCAGTTATGACCGGGACAAGATCAAGCGGTCCGAGTCGCTTCTGCATGTGCTGGAGCGGGCGGGCGTTAAGACTCTCTGGCGCGACAATCAGTCCGGCTGCAAAGGCGTCTGCGCGGATCTTGCATTCGAATCGTATAGGGAGCCGCCTGATCATCCCTTGTGCACGAACCAAGCGTGCCGTGACGAAGTGATGTTGAGTGGACTTCATGGCGCCATTGACGACAACCCCGGTGATGTCGTGGTAGTCCTGCACCAGCTGGGGAACCATGGACCGGCCTACTTCAAGCGATACGGCGAAGAGTTCAGGACGTTCACCCCCGACTGCCGCAGTGCTGATCTTGGCAAGTGCACTCGAGAGGAGATCGTCAACGCATACGACAACGCAATTGTCGCCACTGATGACTTCCTCGCTAAAGCTATTGACATGCTGGCTGCGGACACTTCACACGACACCGCGATGATCTACGTATCAGACCATGGCGAATCGCTGGGAGAAGGAAATCTATATCTTCACGGACTCCCTTATGCGATCGCCCCGGCAACTCAGGTCAAAGTCCCAATGGTGGTGTGGTTGTCCGAGGGCATTCAGCGCGAACGCGGAATCGACCCGTCCTGTCTACGGGCGCAAGCCGGCAGCTCCATTAGTCACGACAACCTGTTTCATTCGGTGCTTGGCCTTATGGAGGTTCAGACAGAGGTCCGGGACGAAGGTCTAAACCTGTTCGGGAGATGCGAGAAGCCGAATGCGGAGACCGAGACGCCCACATCCGGCCAGTCGAAGAGGTCCGGAACGTCAAAGATTGCTGAAGTTCTGGGAGATGAACATGGCTGACATTTACGGCCACAAACCTCGCGGCCCTCTGGGGGTTATGAAGGCTTTTCGGTGGTCTCTTCTTGGAATACGGGCAGCTTGGCTGCATGAGTCCTCGTTTCGGCTAGAGGCGGTCATGGCGCTGCTGCTCGCTCCGGCAGCCTTCTGGATTGCCGATTCGCCAGTTGAGCTCGTACTGCTTATAGGCTCGCTGTTGATCGTTTTGGCAGCAGAACTGCTTAACTCAGCCGTCGAGGCGGTCATAGAGCGGTACGGGCCTGAGTACCATGAGCTGGCCGGGCGAGCCAAAGACATGGGTTCGGCTGCCGTATTCATGACGCTCACCAACGCAGGGGTGACCTGGATCGCCATAGCGGCCATGTGATGGGTCTCACGCCACAGCCGCTTAAACCGCGGCGGTAGAGCACGGAAGCTGTCCCAGAAGTGAATAGCTCCGTGCTAATGGCGTATCGCCGCCGATTGTTATTGTATCCCCTCTCAAGTGGTTGATAGCCTTTGAAAATGCGCCACGTCTCCCGGAAAATTGGGTTCGTTCTACTGATGCTGCTGATGGCGGCGTTCGTGGTCGTTCCTATTTCCGACGCGTTGGCGTGCTCGGCTGAGCCGCATTCAGCGGCCAGTGCCCCGCAGGATGCGGCTGGGGACTTGGATGGGAAGTCGGACCATGAGGTCCCGGGGGCCGGATGTAGCCACGGCCACTGCCACCATGCCAGTGCCAGCCTTCCTTTGGAAGCCGCGACCCCGCCGCAGTTGACGCTTCCGGCGGTTTGGAACGCTCATACCGGCGCTAATGGCGATGCGGTTGTTCTAGACGGGCTAACGCGCCCACCCCAGGGCTGATCAGAGCTTGACCCGCACATTGCGGGATCTGGTTTCTTTTCATCTCTGGAAAACTCTACATGTCGACCTCCACACGTCGGCCGCTGCATGCGGCCGGGCTGTTCGTGGCTGTCCTGCTGGCGCTCGCGCCGGCGGGGCCTGCCGCCGCGCAAGCTTCTCCCTCCTATGACGACCTGCTGGGTCGTCTTGATCAGTTGTCTGGCACCATTCAAGGCGTCGCATTGTCTGAAGCCGCCGATGCGCGTGTTCAACAGGCCCGTGCGCTTAAGAACCCCACGGTTTCTTACGACCTTGAGAATGCCCAAGGTACTGGCGCGTACCGTGGTACCAGCAACGCTGATTCGATCATCACCCTTTCTCAGCCGCTGGAGTTGTTTGGCCAGCGCGGTGCACGTGTGCGTGCGGCACAAAGCGAAGCCCAGGCTGCGGGACTGCGTAGCGAGCTGAGTCGGAGCGAAGTGGCCGCACTGCTCGCAACGACCTACGCACAGGCCGAAAGCGCACTGCGACGCTATGATCTAGCCAACGAGGCACTCCAGCTGATTCAGGAAGATGCCGCCGCCACGAGCGCCATGGTCCAGCAAGGTCGCGAGCCTCAGCTCCGGGCAGTGCAGGCGCAGAGTGAAGTGTCCAACGCCAAAGCGGCTCTGGATGAAGCCTTGGCGTTCCGGGACGCGGCCCTTGCTCGGTTGGCCGGTGCAGCACAGCTGGATGCGTCGGTTGACGCAATAAGTGAAAGCCTCCTGGATCGCGCCCCGCCCATGCCTACCGGCGACGCTCGTGCGGCATTGGCGGTCCGGATCGCAGAGGCAGAAGCGGCGACGGCGGGCAGGCTCGTGGACGTGGAGCGCAAGCGCGCGCTTCCCGACCTGAGCGCAACCGTGGCGCAGACAAACTTCCGCCAGGCAGGCGAGCGTGCGTACAACATCGGCGTGAGTCTCTCAATCCCACTCTTCGACCGGAACAGCGGCGGCATTCGTGCGGCATACGCCGAGCAGCGAGCCGCTGATGCTCGTCTTGAACAGCAGAAGCGCGAGAGTGAAGCAAATCGGGTTTCCGCGATTGCGTCATTGAAGGCATCCAACAGCCGAACGCGTGCCGCTGACGAAAGCGTCACGGCCGGTGAAGAGGCCTACCGCCTTGCTCGCATCGGCTTTGAAGCCGGCCGGATATCCCAATTGGAACTGCGCAGCACGCGTTCGACGTTGATCGCCGCGCGGGCCTCCGCCGTTGACGCAAGGCTCGCGCGCGTGGCCGCCGAAATTGAACTTGCCCGTCTCGAAGGACGCGCCCCCTTTCTGGAGCAGAAATGAACAAGCCTCGTAATCCCATTCTCGTCGGCGCGCTGCTGCTGTCTGCCCTGGTCCTTACTGGTGGCTTGACCGCCTGCCAAGGTTCTAGTGAAGCCCCCACCACAGAGAAGGACGCGTCGGCCAATGAAGACGGCCACGGTCATGCGGAGGGTGAAGGTGAAGGCGAGGACGGTGCCAAGCCCGCCGATGACCATGCCGGGGAAGCCCCTGGCGCGCACGCAGAAGAAGAGGCACCGGAGGGTGTGGTCCAACTGACGGCCGACCAGATCAAGGCATCAGGAGTGGGCGTAATCGCCGTGGGGCGTGGTGGCGGCGCTTCCACGCGCATTGCCGGACGCGTAGAGCCCTCGATCGGGGCGCGCGCATCGGTGGCCGCGACGGTGACCGGCCGCGTGGAGCGAGTGCTGGTTGCGCCGGGCTCACAGGTCAAGGCCAACCAGACACTTGCTGTCGTGGTCAGCGGCGACGCCGCCACCTTCCGCGCGGCGGCCGTCTCGGCGGGCGCGGAGGCCGAAGTCGCCCGCCTGGTGTACGGCCGCGACAAGGCACTGGTTGAGCAAGGTGTCGTTGCACGCCAAGAGATGGAGACGTCTCGCGCGCGCTCGATTGCTGCGGAGGCAGCCGCTGCAGCGGCCCGTGCCCAAGCCGCAGCCAACGGCTCGCCCGACAGTTCCGGCCGGGTGAGCATTACCAGCCCGGTTTCGGGGGTGGTCGGCAACGTGCAGGTCACGCCGGGTGGAGTGGTGTCGGCGGGCAGCGTGGTGGCAGACGTCTCGAACCCGGACATGAACGAACTGGTGTTTACCGCACCTCCCGCATTGGCCTCACAGGTCGCCGCCGGCATGAAGCTGGAAGTGACCGCACCGACCGGGGCATTCCAGGCAGAAGTCACTGGCGTGGCCGCTGACATTCGCCAGCAGGGTGGTACCACGGTCATCCGCGCGAAGCCCCTGACGGCGGCGTTGCCGCCTGCCGGATCACCGATTTCGGCGCTCGTGGTGGCTGACGGAGACGCAGATTCGCTGAGCGTCCCGGCCGACGCCGTGCAGACGGTGGACGGCAACAGCGTGGTGTTCGTCGAAACCCCGGAAGGCTTCAAGGCTACCCCGGTCATGGTCGGGCGTCGTGCCGGCGGCAGCGTCGAAATCGTCAACGGCCTCAATGGCACCGAGCGCATCGTCGGTACCAATGCCTTCCTGCTCAAGGCCGAACTGGCCAAGGGTGAAGCCGAGCACGGCCACTAAGGAATCCATATATGTTCACTATCATCATAGAATCAGCGGTCCGTTTCCGCTGGTTGGTGGTGTTCCTTGCCGCGATGGTGGCCAGCTGGGGCTTGTTCCAGCTGAGCAAATTGCCCATTGACGCGGTACCGGACATAACCAACAGACAGGTGCAGATCAACTCGATCGCGCCGGCGCTCACCCCTGAGCAGATCGAGCGGCAGGTGACGTACCCGCTTGAGACCGCGTTGGCCGGCATCCCGGGGCTGAACACCACACGCTCGCTGTCGCGCAACGGCTTCTCGCAGGTCACGGCGATCTTCACCGACCAGACCGACATCTACTTCGCGCGCCAGCAGGTGGCCGAACGCATGCGCGAAGCGGCGGACAGCCTGCCCGAAGGTGTGTCCCCGGTCCTGTCACCGGTGACCACCGGCCTGGGTGAGGTTCTCATGTGGACGGTGGACTTCACCGACTACGATCCGAAGAACCTGGCACCCAAGGGGCAGGCAGGCTGGCAGGAGGGCGAGGTCTACCTCACGCCGGAGGGTAACAGGCTCACTACCGCCGAAGAGCGTGCCACCTACCTGCGTACCGTGCAGGACTGGATCATCGCCCCGCAGATGCGTTCCAGCCCCGGCCTTGCCGGCGTGGATACCGTGGGCGGCTACGTGAAGGAGTACGGGGTCCATCCGGACAGCGCACGCCTGGCGGCTTACGGATTGGGGTTGAACGACCTCGTCCAGGCACTGGAGCGGTCGAACGTGCAGGCCGGTGCAGGCTTCGTCCAGCGTGCAGGCGAAGGCCTCGTGGTCCGCGCCGATGGTCTGGCGTTGACGACCAGCGACCTGGCGCAGTCACCCGTGGCGACCAAGGACGGGGTGGTGATCCGCGTCGCCGACGTTGCCGACGTCGAACTCAGCCGCGCACCGCGACTGGGTGCCGCAAGCCGCAACGGACATGAGGCCGTGCTGGGCACGGCGCTGATGATCGCCGGCGGCAACAGCCGCACGGTGGCGCAGTCCGCAGCGGACCGATTGGTCGAGGTGAACAAGTCGCTTCCGCCCAACATCTTTGCGGTGCCAGTGCTCGACCGTAGCCAGCTCGTCAATTCGACCATCAAGACCGTTGCCAAGAACCTGACCGAAGGTGCGCTGCTGGTCGTGGTGGTGCTGTTCCTGCTGCTGGGCAACCTGCGCGCGGCGACTATTACGGCGCTCGTCATTCCGCTGTCGTTCCTGTTTGCCGTGATCGGCATGAACCGGTTCGGGATCAGCGGCAACCTGATGAGCCTGGGTGCGTTGGACTTCGGTATCCTCGTGGATGGCGCAGTGATTGTTATTGAATCCACGCTTCTGATGCTGGGGCAGCGCCGCGCCGAACTGGGCAGGCCGCTGACGGCCATGGAACGGATGAAGATAGCCACGGAATCGGCCAAGAAGATGGCGCGACCGGCGGCTTTTGGTCAGTTGATCATTCTGTTGGTCTTCCTGCCGATCATGACCCTCGAAGGCGTCGAAGGAAAAACCTTCCAGCCGATGGCGGCCACCTTCATGCTGGCGCTCTTGGGTGCCTTCATCTTCTCCTTTACCCTGGTGCCGGCCTTGACCGCCCTGTGGGTGCGCGAGCCGAAGATGAAGCCCGGCGAAGAGCTCCATCACGGCGAGCACGAGACCAAGCTAATCAAGGTGCTGCGCACCCGAATCGAGCCTGTGATCGAGCGTGCTGTCGCCATGCCGCGCGTGGTGCTCGGAGGCGCGGTACTGACACTAGCGGTAGGCGTGACCTCGTTCATGATGCTGGGGCGCGAGTTCATGCCCACGCTGGATGAGGGCAACTTGGCCATGCAGGCGCTGCGGGTTCCCTCCACCTCGTTGGAGCAGTCCCTGGCCATGCAGTTGGCACTAGAGAAGGCCATTGCGAAGGAGCCGGAAGTGGAGACGGTGTTCTCCCGGACTGGTACTGCGGAGGCGGCCATCGACCCGATGCCCACCAACATTTCCGACAGCGTGATTGTGCTGAAGCCCAGAAGCGCATGGCCGGATCCGAAGCTTTCCAAGGATGAGCTGGTGGGGCGGTTCGAGTCCGTGGCGTCGAAGCAGCTCGGCAACAGTTTCGAGTTCAGTCAACCCATTGAGCTGCGCTTCAACGAGCTCATCTCCGGTGTGCGTACCGATCTTGCCGTGATGATCTACGGTGATGACTTCGGTGAGTTGCAGAAGGTCGCAGACCAGGTGGCGCTCAAACTGCGTGGCGTCCAAGGCTCCGCGGACGTGCGGGTCGAGCAGATCTCCGGCCTGCCAACCCTGAACGTCAAGATCGACCATCTGGCAGCCGCGCAATACGGGTTGACCGCAGCGGACGTGAGCGATGCTCTGTCGACTGGCATCGGCGGCACTGCTGCGGGAAAGATCTTCGAGGGTGATCGCCGCTTTGACGTGGTGGTGCGTCTGGATGACGCGGCACGCAATGATCCGGACCAGCTTAGCTCGTTGCCCATTGCCACACCCTCTGGTGCGGTGATACCGCTTTCGTCCGTCGCTCGGATCACCATAAGCGAAGGACCAAATCAGATCAGTCGAAACAACGGCAGCCGTCGAGTCGTGGTGCAAGCCAACGTCCGTGGGCGTGACCTGGGTGGGTTTGTTGGCGAAGCGCAGACGGCGGTAGCGGACGTGAAGCTTCCTGCAGGTTCCTATCTCACCTGGGGCGGGCAGTTCGAGAACCTGCAGCGGGCAGAGAAGCGACTGGCGGCAGTGGTTCCTGTCGTGTTCCTGTTGATTGGTGCTCTGCTGTTCATGGCACTGCGCAGCGCCAAAGAAGCCATTCTTGTGTTCAGCTGCGTACCGCTGGCGCTGGTGGGCGGAATCCTGGCTTTGCTGCTGAGGGGCATGCCGTTCTCGGTGTCCGCAGCCGTGGGGTTCATTGCGGTGTCCGGCGTCGCCACGCTGAACGGCCTGGTGCTGATGCAAGCCATCCGGGAGCGGCTTGATGCAGGCGATGCACCGTTGGTGGCGTCCCTCAATGGCGCAGCGAGTCGTATCCGCGCCGTGCTCACCACTGCGCTGGTGGCCATTGTCGGCTTCATCCCCATGGCGATCGCCAGCGGTTCGGGTGCAGAAGTCCAGAAGCCGCTCGCTACCGTCGTTATCGGTGGCTTGCTCACCGCGACCATCCTCACGTTGCTGGTGCTTCCCACCTTTGCTGGCCGCATAGCCAAGCCAAGCACCGTCGCAGTAGGAAAGGACGAAGATCACTGATTAGCTGACACCGAGCTCGGGCGCAGAATTTGCTGCGCTCGAGCCTTGAATGATCAGATCAAAATCGGAGAATAGAGATGAGCCAAGCAACAGAAGCTGGCGCATCCCCGAATCAGGGGGATGCCCATTCCCATGGCGGCCTGTTTGGAGTCAATGCCGAGCTGCTGTTCGCCATAGTCTGCGGGCTGCTCCTCGTGACCGGCTTCATCATTGAGAAGTCGGGTGCGTTCGGTATCGCATGGTTGCCCACGGCGTTCTACATGCTAGCCTACGTATTCGGTGGATGGTTCACCCTGCGCGAAGCAATTGAAAACATTCGAAAGAAGCGCTTCGAGATCGATACGCTCATGCTGGTTGCGGCAGCAGGGGCCGCCACCCTCGGAGCCTGGGCTGAGGGCGCATTGCTGTTGTTCCTCTTCAGCCTGGGTCATTCGTTGGAAAACTACGCTATGGGTCGGGCCAAGCGCGCCATCGAGGCACTCGCCAAGCTGGCACCCGAGACTGCCCTGGTGGTTAAGCAAGGCGGGCCGGTGGAGGTGCCTGTTTCGGCGCTGGAGCCCGGCGACGTCGTTCTGGTGAGAGCGAATGATCGGTTGCCCGCCGATGGCTTCGTGGTCAAGGGATCCAGCAACGTCAACCAGGCACCGGTGACAGGTGAGAGCATTCCGGTGGACAAACATCCGGTGCCTGACGCCGAAGAAGCGAGGCGTCGTCCCGATGCAGTTGACATGGCGTCTAGAGTGTTTGCAGGCACCATCAACGGTTCCGGAGCGTTGGAGGTGGAGGTTAGCCGGCGCTCTACGGAATCCGCGCTTGCACGCGTGGTCAAGATGGTCAGCGAGGCCGAGACACGAAAATCACCCACTCAACGTCTTACGGACAAGTTTGAGCGCATCTTCGTTCCCTGTGTTCTCGCCCTCTCTGGCATTCTGCTGTTCTCGTGGGTGGTGATTGACGAGCCGTTCCGTGACAGCTTTTACCGGTCCATGGCCGTGCTGGTTGCAGCCAGTCCGTGCGCATTGGCCATTGCCACCCCAAGCGCTGTTCTAGCCGGCATTGCCCGGGCCGCGCGTAGCGGAGTACTGATCAAGGGCGGTGCCCCGCTGGAGGAGCTCGGCATGGTCACGGCAATTGCCTTTGACAAGACCGGGACCCTGACCGAGGGCAAGCCCCGCGTAACCGACATTGTCGTGGCGGAGGGCGTAACCGAGAAGGAGTTACTAGAGATCAGCGTCGCCGTGGAAGCGCTGAGCGACCACCCATTGGCGGCCGCCATCGTTGCAGACGGTAGGACGCGCCTTTCCGGCCAGGTCGCAGTGGTAGCCAGTGGATTTGAGAATCTCGCCGGACGAGGAGTACGAGCGGAGGTTGATGGCCAGCCTGCCTGGATCGGGAAGGCTGAAATGTTTGGGGCTGACGGGGTTCCGGCTTTAGGCTCGTCCGCCAAAGAAGGTATCGCAACGCTGCGCAGTCGCGGCCGAACGACAATGGCGGTGAGACTGGGCGACAGGGATCTTGGCGTCATCGGCTTGATGGACACACCGCGGTCCGAGGCGCGCGATGCGCTGGACAGATTGCGTGGACTAGGCGTGAGCAGGATGATCATGATCTCTGGTGATCACCAGTTGGTCGCGCAATCTGTAGGCAGCGACGTCGGTGTCGATGAAGCGTGGGGCAACCTCATGCCAGACGACAAGGTTTCCGCGATACGTGAGATCAAGGCTAGCCAAAGGATCGCGATGGTTGGCGATGGCGTCAATGACGCACCTGCCATGGCCAGCGCCAACGTTGGTATCGCAATGGGCGCGGCGTCCTCGGACGTCGCTCTGGAGACTGCGGACGTTGCACTCATGTCGGAAGATCTGCGGCAGGTGGCCTTCTCGGTAGCCCTCAGCCGGCGCACTAAGAAGGTCATTCGTCAGAATCTGTACGTTAGCCTTGGCGTGGTCGCTTTGCTGGTTCCTGCCACGGTTCTGGGCTTAGGTATCGGCCCTGCGGTTGCAGTCCATGAAGGAACTACTCTTCTGGTCGTCATCAACGCGCTGCGGCTGCTCGGGTTTCGGGCACCCTGATCGTGGACATCCTGCTAATTGACAGCGATCGGTATCTCGTTCGCACGCTACTTGACGAATTGGAAGCCAAGCATCACACCGTGGACGTTGCCCTGGATGGGATCACAGGCTTACATCTTTCTGTGTCAAACAGCTATGACGCGATAATTGTCGACTGGGACCTTCCGCGGATGAGCGGATTGGACGTGGTACGCAGATTGCGACGTGAACACAATTCTTCCGTTCCATTGCTGATGCTTGCGTCCATGGCAGATATCGCCAGCAAAGTAGAGGCCTTTCGGACAGGCACTGACGACTTTGTCACAAAGCCGTTCGATCCACTGGAGCTGGAGGTTCGCCTAGAAGCACTAGTGGCCCGTTCTCGCGGCAGAGTCGGGATGCGCCGCCTTTCCGTTGGCAACTTGACTATGGACTTGGCCACTCTCGAGGCATTCCGCGCGGGAAACCGCCTTCACCTCTATCCTGCGTCTTGGAAGCTTCTAGAGGTCCTGATGCGCGAGAGCCCTGGAGCCGTTCCCAGGGAGCATCTCGAACGCGCGGTGTGGGGTCATCAGACACCTGACCATGACTTATTGCGCTCACAAATGTCTAGCCTTCGCAAGACCGTGGACGGGCCATTCAAGGACAAATTGATCCACACACTTCCGCGGTTTGGATACAGGCTTTCTATTCAGACCTCGATGGAGATGCGCGCAGCAGTGATGGAGGGCTCTGGAAGCTATGATTGAACGAAATGGCTTCTGCATTGATACCGGCCGTGCCTGGTTGGTGAAAGTTGATCGAGGTCAGTCATGAAAGGTGGTTGGCTTGCCGGCGTGCCGGCTGCAGTGTTCGCTTCAGCCTCGCTTTGGGGAATCTTGGCAATGCAGCCGTATGCGCCCAAGCCACACGAGTGGATGATGTGGATCCCGGCCACGGTTACTGCGTCCAGCATGACCATGGCTTGGGTCAGTGCCGCGATTGTGGATCAGATGCCGGCCATGTCGAACACGCGCGCTAGAAATCGTGCGGTTTTTTCGCGATGGACTCTCATGGTTGCGCTACTGGCAGCCATCGCCGTCTTCATTGCGTGCGTGACATCGAGCGAGCTTGATAGAGTGTTGGCATTGTTTGTTGGCGCGTCCCTAGTTCTATATTCCTCAGTAGAATCGCTTGTTGCGGCGGCACGTTGTCGCGCGAAGTTCGCCCCTACAATATTCGTCATGCTTCTACAATCGGCGGCGTTGGTGCTCACCGCGTTCCTGGTAGCCCACGATGAGCCGTCGCTCGACAGAGTAAGTGAAAGTTGGTTTACGGCGTGCATCTTGGCCTCGGGACTCTCTGCGCTCGCTGTCGCCAGATACTGGCAGGCGCTGTTGAACGACCCATTAGTCTCCTTTTCGCCAATGATTCGCTCAGTTTTGCGATTCTTTGCCGGCGACATGGCGTTGAGTACTTGGCATAGCAGGAGCCTGGTGAACGGTGACCCAGGGGAAGTGGCTGCCAAGGGGCCAGTCCGAAGGCGGCAGAAGCGTGGAAGAGAAAGCCGGCGGAGGCGATAAAGCGAATAGTCGGAAAATGGACTTGGAAAGTGATGAGGTGGGTCGGGACATGTTGGAGAGAAGAACTCCCGGGAGGGATAAGCGGGTAGAGGCTATCCTGATAGAACGCTACAAGAAGTATTTCATGAGCGAGAATTCGTTCAAACGCGGACTGGGTGTTCCTTGGCCAGCATTACGTAGCGCTATCATCAGCGAGGCAATGCGCTGTCACAGCGAAGTAGCTGGTACGCTCCCGCTCACTCTACAGCAGGCGGCCGCTGTGCTGAGTGTCCCACCCAGAGCACTGTTGGCGCTGAGCAAAAAGCATGCCGGTGAAAATGCAATATTTGCCTCCCTTTCAGGTAGTCGGGGGCTGGTACGAAGGGGGGTGGTATGCCCATGCAGGTTATTGCAGTGGGCATCAGAAGTGGACGCTGTCAGTGGATGGCGGGAAAGGCGGAGTGAGGTGGCGAGCATCGGTGCTACCGCGAAAGCTGCCGAGATTGTTGATCAGATTGGACTGCTGGAGTCGACCTTGGTTGAAGCAAGGATGGTTGATGTATCGAGAGGCGATCCTAAAGTGATCTCGCTTCGGCTGGATGAACGTGCACTGCCGATGAACATGGACGACATTCGCATGTGGCAGCAGCAGGAAGAGCGAGCATTGCTCGAA
Source organism: Stenotrophomonas sp. 278 (assembly GCF_003935715.1). GTDB lineage: Bacteria > Pseudomonadota > Gammaproteobacteria > Xanthomonadales > Xanthomonadaceae > Stenotrophomonas > Stenotrophomonas maltophilia_AH. The sequence goes on from NZ_RHPP01000035.1 coordinate 18,585, forward strand.
AGCCGCGATCGAGGGGTACGTGCTGTCTCAATTCCTGAGGCGCTATCGCTCCGGTGGCAGGACGAGGGCCTGCGTAGAGTGTGGCTGGACAGATTTCGTGTCACTCTGGTTCGCCTTGAGGCGCTACTGAATTACCATCGCAGTGATCTCAGGCAGGTTGCGATCCAGACAAAAGCTCAACTTCGAACGGTCGAACACGGACGACGAAGGCTGAGGCTTGTTATTTCGAGTGTTCGTTGACTGGGACCGCGGAAGCGAGCGTATGCAACTGGGCCGGTACTCTAATGGCCATAGTCGCCAGCTAGACGCGTCTTCATCCAATAAAAAGAAGGCGACCCTTGTGCATTGGGAAGGAGACCGTTGTCCTATGCAGGTCTGGGGGCCTAGGTCGCTTGTCTGGAAAGCCTTTGAACTGTGGGCCTAATGGCCGGCAGGTGGTTGGCCGCCGATAACTGTCGCTTGACGTGTACCAGAAAGAGTATTCTCGGACCAGACTTAAGGAGGGTATCGGGCCATGTCTCAGCCACCTGTTTGTCAAGTCTTAGACCTGAAAGCTGCCGCGATTCGGACCTTCGTACGAATCGCGCAGGCTTGGCGGTTGTCTGAGGATGAGCAAAGTCAGATACTGACCCTGTCCGAGCTGCCGCGCTCAGATGAAGATGTGAACCGAATGGTCGATGACACGGTGCTTCTCCGGATCGTGAACGCGATATCGATCTACGGAGCCTTGCACAGCCTGTTCCCGGATGCAGCTCAGGCTGATACATGGATTCATCGCGCCAATTCGGCCCCTCGGTTCGGTGGTGACCCAGCCATTCGGCTGATGTGTAGCGGGTCTGCGCGTGCCCTTGAGACAGTGCGGGACCATCTTGAAGCTCAGCTGCGTTGATTCCAAGCTAGCTGATACTTAGGTGAGATTGCGCAGATGGCCGCGTCGAGTTGGAGGAACCAAGCAGCTGTAGTTGCTCTTGCGAGCTTGGTCCCGACACTCGCGCATGCCGAAGGGAAGCGCGCGATGAGGTTTCGAGAAGATTTTCGCTCTGCGTCATCATTGTTTCAAAGGGGAAGGTAGGAGCATTCCTCGAATCAGATCGCGCGCACCAATGCGTTTAGATCAATGACTGTGGTTAGCCGACTATAGGCAAAACAGTGGCCATCGTGTCTCACCCTGGGCGACCGGGCCCGGTTATTGTGAAAGGGTCATCCGGAGGACACGCCCCTGAGACCGACCATACGTGCGGAGCTGATTCGAGATGCAACGAAGGCACTTGCGGCCCTCGCTGAGGGAAAAAGCGAAACCTTGGCAAGCAGCGCCTTCGCAATTTAGGCAGCGCGTAAGTCACACCGGCAGGCATCTGCGGAAGCGCACGATATCGACTCCGCTTTTGCTGAAGGGCCTGGAGTTTGAACGGGTATCTATCCCAAAGGCAGCCCACTTTTATCAAGAGAGGGACGAAGGGACCCGCGCTAGGCTCTTCTACGTTGCACTTTCGCGTGCCAGATCTTCCTTGATTATTTCATCCTCTAGCCCTGCGATGCGGCTTCCCGTTCCAAGTTGGCGTCAACCCAGTCTCCGCGTGACCATCGATGCTAAGCTCAGTGTCCTGAAACACTGAGCAGACGAGGTTTCGTCGCCCTGGAGAATGCTGACAGCCCACCGCGGCTAGCAAACATCGGCGTCCGCAAGCTTCGGCAGCAAGTGCGCCAAGAAGGAGGCGCTTGTATACGCCGCATAGGCTTGCCAACCATCGGACTTTTCCGAGTCAGCAAAGTCGCATACAGATTTAATGACGAGCGGTGTGGCCCCACATAATTCTGCAGCCGCCATGACTGCATATGCCTCCATCTCAACGCCAATAACCTCGCGGTGGCCTTCAGTGATCGGAGCAATTGCTCCGTCGTGCGCCAGCACCGATGCGCCCGAAGCCATCGGCCCGATATGCACGGATAGGCGGCCAGCCGGCACCGATTCTCGCCAACCCGCAGAGACCTCGGCGCATAGCCTCGCATCTCGACACTCTGCTTGAACTAGGGCGGCAATATCGCCCCTGAGCGCGCTTTGGTAGGGGGCCGCCCGAAACACCGGCAGTGGATCTGGCCCTTGAACGTGCTTTCCACTTCCCCAATCCCAGGTGGGGTCGGCAACAATGATATCGCCGATCTCAACCTTACCTCGGACACCTGCGCAAATCCCAACCATCGAAAGAACTCTTGGCTTGAACACTTGGGCTATCTTCGCCGCAAGTGCGGCGGACATAGGCATGCCCTTGCGAGGCGCGCACGCGGCCACTACCTTCAGTCTACGCGAGCCAGCCGTAGTCGTGCCGAGATAGTAACGAGTGGGATCACCAGCTACACTGTGCGGATTCCAGCCGAAGTTTAGGCCTAGGACAGCGTCAAGCTCCGGCGAACTAAGTGCCGTGATGATGGCGACATCGACAGGAGGCGTCCTATGCCGTGCGTTGCGGCTGATGATGTACCCCACTCGACCAGTAAGTACATCGATCCAGCTGTTCTCGTCTTCTCTGTAAAACTGCAAGGACGCGCCGCGGGCCGTCGCCTTAGTGATGGCTTCCTGCTCCAGCTCCTCTCGCGCGGTCACGAAGATGATCTCATCCGGGAGGATCGCTTTAGAGTCAACCGTCAACAGGTCCAACAGCGCGAATCCAGATTCCGGACTGGGACGGTCCCCAATGCTTTCCGGAAGATTCACGTCGATAAGGGCGATGTCGAACCGACACTCACGCATCCGCCTCCTGGCGTCAACAGCGTTGCTAACATGCACGATGTCCACAGCATCACCGTAGCTGCTCTTCAGCGGCGAAACAATCGCTGCAGCTTTGTCCACTTGATCATCAACAAGAATGATTCTTACGCCGGTCAATTGAGAATTCCTTTCAATAGTTCGGTGAGTCTACCTTTCCAAGCGTCTTCTGTCTGGCTGTAGTAGACATGGCCTAAATAGAAGTTTGGGAACGTCCTTTTCATCTCTGAGGCTATGTCTTCGATAGACACGCGACTCTGTCCTTCGCCGAACCCGTCAAACATAGTGACGATTATGGTTGGCATTGTTCTCTGACGCATCTTCATCTGCATCAGCAGATCTCGTCCCGCAAAGTTCTCCTGCGCCCCACCAGATGGTTCATCCGCCCCCACGTCAAAGTTTGGCATACTCATGTCGAGTAGCACAGCGTCATAGGTAACACTGCGATTGCAGATTGCCTTCAGCGCTGAGTTAAACGATCGCGCCTCATCCACGTCAACACCTTGCACAAGCTCCATAACAAAGGCCCTTATCTCAGCGGACTTGTCAGCATCATCTTCAATTAGGAGAATTTTCATCCGGAGCCTGAATATTGTAGGAAATTTCTACATAGAACTTGCGGTCATCAGAAAAGCCAAATTCGAGGCGGGGCTCCTCATAGAAAGGGGAATTGATCGAGCGCCAGAGCTTACGCAGGCCGCTACCACCTTCAACTTGAGCAAGTTTCAGAGAATCGCTCTTGCTTAGGCCTTCGCGAATCCCCGCTACACTGTCTCGCTGGCTCTGCGTCGGGACGCTAGGAGCCAAGGAACTCTCAACTCTAGCCGAGTACCTAGTCGGGGTTATGTCGAACGAGACAGAGACGTTGAGTGCGTCACCCTCAAGTCCAGAGTGCTCCACCGCATTCGACAGCACCACGTAGAATGCATCCACCATTCCGTCCAAGGTCCGCCCTGGCAATCTAACACTTCTATCGTATGAACCCACGTCAATCGTGGGCACGTGCGAGGACTCAGATGCTGTCTTTGCGATCATGTTATGCGCAATGTCTACGGGCAGGCCCGGCTGGTAGTCTTGTCGATCATAGACTTGACTGCGATGGAACCACGACGACACTTCATCAAGCCGCATGCGAAGTTGTGTTTTAGCGCGTGCGATACCATTTCTTAAATCTCCAACCGCCTGACTGTATGGCAATGAGTGGATACTATCGGTGAGCTGCTCGAAAGCGGAAGTAAAAGCAGGCTTAATCGTCCTGTCCAGAAGCTCTCTCACTTCGAGCAAGTTCTCATCCGTTTTATCCCAAAGGTTGTCAATACATACATCGATGAACTCGTCCATGGATCTGGATCGAATTGCAGAGCGCTGCATGAACCTTCGTTCTAAATTGGAAGACCTATAGATGAAAGCTGCCTTCGTGTCTTGCCTAACGTCCTTGACGCCGTGAGATATGGATATTTGCAGCCGTTCGTCGCGGAGCTCGTGCAGGATTCGGTCGAACTCCGCAGAGAAGGCGGCTAAGGAAGTCGCTACCCGTTGCCGAGCGGCACCGTCATACACCTCAAATCTGTCGTCCCAGTAGACGTTCGGCTTGTATCCCGAACCGGAGGCATTGCGTGAGCTAATTAGGCGCTCGTCCGCCAAAGGCTTCCTCAGCGTGTTCGCGAGGACACCGTGTCTGACCCGGGTACTCAGGTAAGCATTCAGCCCATGGTCCCCACGCAGAAACTCGTGGGTTACTTCGGTGAAGATCGAATCGAACTGGCTATCCGTCTCGGTTTCCGCCTCATCGACCAAGTGAACACTGGAGAGCGCCCTTCCAATCGAGATGCTCTCGGTCATGGGAATGTCCATCAGGGCATCCGCAATTCTTTCAACCACGGCATGTGAAGGGTCGCTGATTGCACCGGCGTTGGCTTTGTATCGCGAATACTGCCCCCCAATCTTTGACTTCAGACTTCGTTTGATCGCGGCTATGTCTACGTAGACCTTGCTTTGCTCAAGCAGCGATGTCCCCTTGGCGATCTCTTGTTTCTTAACTCGGTCGCGAATTTCATCCAAATAGCGCGAAGCGTCGTCGGGGTCAAGGGACGCAAGTTGTCTACAGACACTGATTCGCGCCTCCACGATCTCCTCAGTCCCATTGTAAAGAAGTGTCTGCCGCATGACTTCCGGCGTCCAAACCCGGTCCAAATACAGGATCGCTCTAGACGTGTTGGAAGGCCCTAGAATCTGGACAACGTCCGCGGCGCTCCGAATCTGGTGGTGTTCTTGGAACCGCTCGAACGCAAACCGCAATTGAGCCAACCTGGCGTCAGACGAGAACGCGTTGAACAACTCAAAGCTTAGCGGCACGTCGATCGTATCCGGCCAAGTTGCCGCGTCAGCTAGACCGCTGACTACTAGATCGAGTGGCAGCGAGGTTGGCACGTCCGGATTCGTGATGTGCGCATCAACCAATAACGACACGGCTTCCCCCCGGGCCCCGCACTTGGTCTTCGCCATAGCTAGCGCGGTGAGGACGCGATACCTCGCAGCGATCGGCGCATCTTCTAAAAGACAATTTAGCTGTTCGATCGCATCCTGCGCGCGACCGGTCTGAAGAAGGTGACGCGCAATGTAGGCACGGTGGCGATTCAAAGAAATCTGCACCCCCAACGAGCTCGGGTCTTTCCCGAAGTACAACAGCTCAATGGACGCCAGCGTAGTTCTATAAAGATCGGCGGCGACGATGGATGCTCGAGCCTGCTTTAAAGCAGTCGGCCTTGCGCACGCAAGCGTGAGTGGCGACACCCACGCGTCGTATACCGCGATCGTCTTCATCTGATCGATCATCGGCTTGTCGTTCTCCTGCTGAAGACAGGCTAGAACGACCTCCCGAAGATACAGACCCCAGGTATGTCCGTAATGCACATCCACCGTAGAGAAGATCGAGGTGGCCTCACCGTATGAATTTTCATCCAAGCGAAGTACGCTCATGAGGCTCGAGCAAAGGGCCGAATGCGCAGGGGAGAGACTTGGAATCGCGCAGCCTGACCGTACAGCTGCTCGCGCTAGGAGCGTCAACATTGCAGCATCAGTGGGGTCGCACTCTGCCAGGTACTTACCTCCCTGCTGCAGGACGTCTTCATACCCGCTCTGGAAATACGACTCAAATATCTTCGCCCGGGCGACAGCCTCAGCTCCGGCATCAAGTTCTACAACACATCCGAATGCCAAGCCAAGAGGGTCGAGCCTGCGGTCTTTAATGCGACGGCGTAGCAGTGAGACGGGCCTTTCCAAAGCCGCAGAAACAACCATCGGAAGTCGATCAGCTGTGGCCATATCCTGCAGCGTTGTGACCAATGCCTCATAATGATCGATCAGGCTCGCTTGCGCCTCGAAGAAAAGGTAGGCCGAAAGCTCACTTGGGTTGGCGGTGGATACATCGCTGACTCGGCTCGCAGCGTAGCTCCGGAACACGTCTGACACATCATTGAGCTTAGCTAGAACTTCGTCTTTGAGGAAGCGCTTAGTTCCACGGCTCTCTGCTCGGCGAGAGAGGTAATGAATCAGAAATGCTGAGATCGACTTCGGCGCTGCGGCATCGAACTGTTCTTGGACGCGCTGCCGCTCAACCAGAGGCGCGTTGTCACCAAGCGTCAACCAAGCTTGTGCGAGCCATAATGAAACACCAAATCGCCTCTCATGCGAGATCAGAGACTGCGCTGCATTTTCGAACCGCGACAGCAACATACTCGATTCAAATTTATTCCGTGCCGCAACGTATTCAGCGATCGCGTCGCTGTGGAGTAGGCATCTACACACCGCCCAGACGACCTCATTAACTGGCCCTACGGGTGCGCCGGCGGCTTGGATCCCGAACATATCTTTGTAGGCTTGAGGGAAAGGCTCGCCATGAAATGGAAGGAGACGTTTGGGCTCATTTATGAGCTTAGGGAACCGCTCGAAGAGCTCCGCGGGCGTGCTATTCGCCTTCAATAGAAAGAGAGTCTCCCTAGCGAAGTCCCCGCCCTGGCGAACAGCGCCGATAGAGCGGTGCAGCGAGTGCTTCCGTTTGCCTTTTCGGGCCATGATCTTCCTTGCAGTGTAGTTTCGACGATCGCGGGTTCTTCTACGAACGACTCTAGCCTGTGGCGAGAGGCCGCCTCGGCGTACTCTATCGAGGTTTAGATCGGGTTGGAACTGGCTTCGCGGTCAGCGAGTGCGAGGCCGAGTGATCCAGACCCATGGCGAGGGTCGGATGATGTCGCCAGGCGGTTTTGTTCTTGGGATTGCGCAATTGCAGGCAAAGCTGCGCCTCGCCCCAGGCAATATCCTGGGCGACCTATCCCAATCCACATCTCAGCGCTGGCTGCCAGCCAGCCCACTCTCCGTCAGGCGACGTTTCCCCTACGTCCGTAGCAGTTCGCAACCGCCGGACGATTCTCGCTGAACATTCTACGTCGCTTTTTTTGCTCGGATCCGCGCGGATTGCTCTGCTATGAACTTGTGCATCTCGGATCTGGATTCTCTCGCCGCCTGTGGAATATCCATCGCAAATTGCAGTGATAGAGATTTTGCGAGGGCAAATTGCGCGGGTGTGGGGGCCTTAAGATCCCAATCAATCAGTTCGGGAAACGCCTTCGATAACTCAGTTGAGAGCTTACTCCCGAATGCCGCCAAGTTGCCTTCGTCCTGAAGCCGCAAAAGCTGCCACTGCATCCGCTTCTGCGCGTCTTCCGTAAGGCCAAGCTCGATAGTGAAGTCCAAATCGGTACATACGAGAAAAAAAGGCATAGTGCTCCACCGATACTTTTAAGTAGCCTACCTTTAAAGTCGTAGTCTTAAAAGTATCAGATCAATAGCTTTGGCTCATGGATGAACATGAGCTACTGCCCAAAATTGGTTCCGCGCTTAGAGCTCGTCGCGTCGCCCTTGGCCTCAGCCAAGAGGCGTTCGCAGATAAGATTGGGATGCATCGGGCCTACTATGGGCGAATCGAGCGCGGTAGAACAAATTTGACTATTGGCACTCTCAATAGGCTGGCTGGGGGATTGAAGGTGTCCTTAGGCGCACTCTTTACGTCGGTGGAGGCTGAGTCGACTCGTGACGCCGGCCTGCTATCGGGGTCAGATGGTGGTTGACCACTTTCGCGATGAACCCTTGCCCATGTGGCTGGGCCGGCGACAGAAGCGGGCGGTGCTGCTGTACCCAGGAAAGCATTCGCCGCTATCGCGCCCGCATCTCGGGTCCGCTGCTGGATCGCATCGACCTGCACGTACAGGTACCGAGACTGGAGCCTGCGGAACTGCGCAGCGATGCACCGCTGGGCGAAGACAGCGGCAGCGTCCGGGCACGCGTGGTGGCCACGCGCGACATCCAGCTACGGCGTGCAGGCAAACCCAATGCCCTGCTGGTTCCCACTGAACTGGACAAGCACTGCCGTCTGGCCGAAGACGATCAGTATCTGCTGGAGGCCGCCGTTGAGCAGCTGCAGCTCTCCGCGCGCTCCATGCACCGCATCCTGCGCGTGGCCCGCACCGTCGCAGATCTGGCCGGTTGCGACAACATCGAAACCACCCATCTCGCCGAGGCCATCGGCTATCGGCAGGTGGATCGAGGAACGCCGCGATGAGTTCTCCAGTCATCCCAACCACTTGGGTTATTTTGGAGTAGCCTGATGCCAACAGTCGCCCGCTTGGATGGACTGAGAGTGATGATTTTTCCAAACGACCACGCTCCTGCACACGTGCACGTGCACGTGCAAGGTGCCGGACGAGAGGCGATCCTCCGCCTCTGCTGTCCCGCTGGACCTCCAGAGGTCAGGGACTACGTAGGGTTTAACGCGACCGAGGTTCGGTCGCTGCGCCGCAATATTGCACCACTTGTCCCCCGTCTTTGTACTTGCTGGAGAGCGATCCATGACCGAAACTGATCGACAGCCTGGGCACGCTCGCGGCGAGATGCAGCGACTGCAGGAAACCAGCGCAGTCGTCTCCGTGCGCTATCAACGCAGCACTCGGCGGGTTGTACTGGAGCTTGTCACCGGGATCCAGCTATCTGTCCCGGTTGACCGGGTGCAGGGACTGACCAAGGCAAGTGCTGGTCAGTTGAGTGAGATTGAGGTCTCGCCCAGCGGTTTGGGGCTACATTGGCCACAGCTTGACGCTGATCTGTATGTACCCGGCCTGCTCCAGGGTGCCCTTGGCAGCAAGAAGTGGATGGCGTCCCTGATGGGACGTGCAGGTGGCGAATCAACGAGTGAGGCGAAGCGGACCGCGGCACGCAGGAATGGTCGGCTTGGCGGGCGTCCGCGCACCCTGGATGACTCGGCCGACACGCGACCGCGACGACAGGCGAACCTGTCTGGCTCCCCAGCTGCACGAAGCGGAACGGTGTCCGTTGTGCCATCTGCTGCAGCTCGGCGCAGTGTGGCAAAGGGCAGGAGCTCCAGCTGACCCTAGGTCAGATCACACCACTGCGCTTCCCAACCGCTCCTCCAGCTCCACCTCGCGCGTGATATCAGTGAAGAACCCGTACCACCTGCGCGCGTGGCCGGTTTCCTTCAGATCGCCACGGCTCAACACCCAGCGCCGGCTGCCGTCCGGCCATTCCAGGCGGAAGCGGGTCTGGAAGGTGGTCGCCGCCGGGTCTCGTCCGACCCATTCGCAGCGCACCCGCTCCCGATCCGGCGCGTCCATGCGCGCGTACCAGCTGTCGATGCGCTCGCGCACGCTCAACGCGGCCAGCTCCAGCGGGTGCGGCGTCATGTAGCTGAGTTCACCCGATTCCTCCGCCACCCAGAATACGGTCGGCGTGCCTGGTGCGGCGTACACGTCTTCCTGTTCGCGTGCACGCAGCGCCGCTTCGTAGCGCTTGGTGTCGGTGACATCGATGCAGACCACCGAAACACCGAGCACCACGCCGCCGGCATCGCTGACGCGCTCGTGGTTGAGCAGGAAGGTTTCGGCGGTGTGCGGCATCACCACTTCGCTCAGATCGCCCTGGTCATCACAGAAGCCACGCAGGATAAGCTCAAGCGCACGCCCCCCGATCTCAACCGGCAGCACGTCGGTGACTTTCTGCCCGATCACCTCGTAGCGCGGCACGTGGATCATGTTGCAGAACTTGGCATTGGCGGCAGCGAAGCGCAGGTCCGGGTCGATGAAGGCCAGGCCCACCGGCGAGCGTTCGTACAGGATCTCCAGCTGGTACTGGCGCTGGTAAGGGCTGAGGTGCGTGCTGGACGGGGCCGCCTGGCGTGGCTCGAACCGGGCCAGCCAGCCGGCAGCGGTGGCGGCGTCCATGGCCGGGGCGAGCCACCAGCCCTGGTAGGTGTCGCAGCCGATGCTGGCCAGGAACTCCAGCTGGAAACGCGTTTCCACGCTTTCGGCGACCACTTTCGCACCCAGGCTCTTACCCAGGCCGACAATGGCCGACACAATCTTGCGGCTGGCCTCGTCCTGCTCCAAGGCACGGATGAAACTGCCATCGATCTTGATCTTGTCGAACTGGAAACGATGCAGACGCACCAGACTGGAATAGCCGGTGCCGAAGTCGTCCAGCATGGTCTTGATGCCCAGTTCGCGCAGATGGGCAATGCCCAGTTCGGCCGCGCGCTCGTCCTCCACCACTTCGACCTCGGTCATTTCCACCCGGATGCGCCGTAGCGGGAATCCGGTGGCTTTGAGCGTGGCAATGATGTGGTCCACCGTGGCCGACTCCTGCAGCATGGTCGGCGGCATGTTGAAGGCGAGGTAGAAGTCGCCCGGCCATTCACGGGCAGCGCGGCAGGCCTGTTCCACCAAGTGGAGGGTGAGGTTGGCAATCAGCCCTGCGTTTACCGCAACAGGAATGAAGGCATCGGGCAGCAGCAGGCGTCCGTCGCTGGCGCACCAGCGGGCCAGCACCTCAAAGCCGCGCAGCACGCCGGACTGCACGTCCACGATCGGCTGGAAGAACGGAACAATGGCCGAGGTGCGCAGCGCGTACTCCAGCGCATCGTCGGTGATTCCCGGAACCGCGGGTGCAGCTTCGACAGGTGCATGTACATGTTCGACAGCGGTCATGCGGTGTCTCTGGGGCATTCCGGGTTCGGCGGAAAAGGAAAGTGCTGCAGCGGGCGAAATGGTAACCAACTGTGTGGCCGGCGTTTCACAGTGCGCGCGACAAAGTGTGACGTTGTCGAGGCGCGATTCCCGCACGTGCGTGTGCCGAGTCTTCGATTCAGAGGTTCTTGATCACTTTAATGTGACAAACATCACACTTGAAAGGGCGACGAGACCGGTGCCGCGGCTTCACCCGTGTTACGGATTTGGCTGGGAACTGCGCAGAACGAAGCGCTCCAGTGCCAGGGCGACGCCGTCCTCGGCGTTGGTGGCGGTTTCATGCAGTGCAGTGGCTTTGACCACGTCCACCGCATTGCCCATGGCCACGCTGGTGCCGGCAAACTGCAGCATGGTCAGGTCATTTTCCTGGTCGCCGATGGCCATCACCTGGCTTCGGTCCAGGCCCAGGTGGTCGGCCAGCATCTTCAGCCCTGGGCCCTTGCCTGCGCGATGATCGAACACTTCCAGGAAGAACGCCGCGCTTTTGAGCACGGCAAAGCGCTCGATCAGCTCCGCCGGCAGGCGTGCAATGGCAGCGTCCAGCACCGTCGGTTCGTCCACCATCATCAGCTTGATGAAAGACATGGCCGGATCCATGTCGTCGACGCTGCGATATGACAGCGGTACGTGCGAAAGATGCGAATCCACCACGGTGTAGTGACTGATGTCGCGGTTGGTGGTGTACAGGCGCTTGCCGTCCAGTGCCTGGAAGTGCACGCCCAGTTCGCGTGCAACGCGCTCCACATACACGAAATCATCGAACGTCAGTGGAAACTCGGCCACGCGATGGCCATCCCCCAGGCGCTGCACCAGCCCGCCGTTGCAGGCGATGCAATAGTCCTCGGCACCGTCGATGCCCAGCTCCTCCAGGAACGGGGCCAGGCCCGAGACAGGCCGACCGCTGGCCAGCACCACCCGCACGCCTTGTGCCCGCGCCTGCGCGATGGCCTGCTTTACGCGTGGGGTAAGCTGGTGCGCGGGATTCAGCAAGGTGCCATCCATGTCGATGGCAACCAGTTCGATCGCCGGCGTGCGCAGCCCCATGTCCATCACTTCAACCCTTTCAATTGCAACAGATTCCGGCACCACGGCCGGACGCTAGTGTAAGCCAGCGATGTTGCAGGCTGTCCGAACCCAGCTATAACGGTACCCCTCGGTGAGGTGCCGCGCAGCGCTCGCCGAAGACCACCTCGCCCTGGCAGAGCACTTCCATCAGCGGCGCGCTTGAAACATGGCCGGCCCAGTAGTCGGTTATCTGCAGGCGCGCCTGGGTGTAGTTCCAACCGCCATCAAGGGTGGCCAGCCACGAATAGTCCAGCCGTGCCTGGGTGCTGCAGCCGGACAGGTCGACCTTGCAGAGCAGCTCGCCGATGCCGTGGTCGCGCTTGAAGGCGGCAGCGTCTTCCAATGCCGGAGTCGCGAAGAAGGATTCGAGTCGGGACAGCTGCTCAGGAAAGTCTTCCCGTCGCACGCGCTCAAACAGGCTTTCCCAGAACAGCAGTGACAGCCGCGCCGATGGCACGCCGTGCAGTTGCGGATAGCGGCTTCCGGCACCAACCAGGGCCAGTCCCAGCGGCGCGTCCTGCTGCCGACAGGCAATATCCAGCGCGTGCTGCATGGCCTGATGCAGGCCAACACGGTGGGCGTCGACCTTCAGGCCGTAGTGATACTCCGCAGTGGACACAATGCGGTACTGCGCGTAATGCGCATGCTCGACCGACTTGTAGCCGAGCTTGATCCGGTGCATCGACGACCTCCTCCGTGAACGCGATCCCGTAATCGGTATCGGCGCGGGCGCAGGGAACTTGCGCTGCGGCGCAAAAAGGGCCGGCCAGGTTTCCCCGGCCGGCCCTAACACCACACTCATGGCCCACACAAGGGCCGGGACATCAGCGGCCCATCGCGACCTTCTGCTGCTCTTCCTGCACCTGGTTCTGCTGCTGGGTGCTGTTGTTGAGCAGCTGCGCGCTGGTCTGTTCCACCGACGGGGCCGGCTGACCGAGGTCCACCGCCGTGCGGAAGCCCGGGGTGGTGCCCATCACGAACGCCTTGCCGTCCTGCACGGTCACGCTCTGCAGTTTCTCGGGCGAATCAATGCCGGCCTGCTTGGCCTGGGCGGTGATGTGCGCGGCGGCTTCGTTGGAGATCGGGCTGGGCAGCCGATCGCGGATGGCGTTGTGCAGCGGCGTGTCCGGGTGGCCCTTGTCGCCGAGCAGCGGGCCGGCCGGCTTGGCCTGCGACTGCTGCTGTTCGGCCTTGTCCAGGCCAGCCTGGGTCTGCTTGCCAACGATGCCGTCGACGGTCATGTCGAGGCGACGCTGGAACGCCTCCACGGCTTCCTTGGTGCTGTCACCGAACTTGCCGTCCACGGCCAACGGCTTGCCGTCGGCGTCGCGGATGCCCAGGTCGTTGAGGCGCTTCTGCAGCGCCTCAACTTCATCACTGCGGTCGCCCTTGCGCAGCGTGCCCGCCGGCGCGTCGTGATCATGGTGGTGCGCGTGGGCATGGTCGTGGGCGTGCTTGCCCTCCGCCTGCACCACACCCTTGTTCCAGTAGGCCTCCGGATTGATCAGGTTCCCCTTGGGATCCTTCATCTGGTAGTGCACGTGCTGGGCGTACTGGTTCGGGCCTTCCGGGCCACGACCGCCCATGGTGCCGATCGGGTCACCGGGCTGCACATGCTGACCGACCTTCGCGGTGAGCCCCTGCATGTGCAGGATCTGGTGCGAATTGCCGTCGGCGTCCTGGATCATCACGGTGCCGTACTTGCCGCCCACCGAGGTGACCACGCCGGCCACCGGCGAATGCACGGTCGGATGCTGCATGTTGCGGCCGGTCTGCCCGCCCACGTAGTTGAAGTCGCTGCCACCATGGGCCTTCTCGCCACGGTGCTCACCGAAGTGGCCGGTGATGTGCGGCTTGACGCCGTTGTGCGGCGGCAGCATCACGTTCATGGTGTGCTCGTAGGAGCGGGTCGGCTCGGCCTTGGCCACCGCCGCCGCGCCTGCGGCGCCGGCTGCCG